>NZ_JBFRFT010000002.1:0-373488 GCF_052114965.1 Microvirga sp. 2TAF3
GCGCTTTGCCAAGCCGCTCGACGAAGACCTGATCCTGCGGCTGGCGCGCGAGCACGAGGTGCTGGTCACGGTGGAGGAAGGCGCGATCGGCGGGTTTGGGTCGTATGTGCTGCAGCTGTTGGCCGAGCATGGCGGGCTCGACCGCGGCAACCTCAAGGTGCGGTCGCTGGTGCTGCCGGATCTGTATCTCGACCACGACAAGCCCGAGCGCCTGTATGCCAGGGCCGGCCTCGATGCCGCCGGCATCGTCGCCAAGGTCTTCGAAGCGCTGGGACAGGAGGCTGGATTGCGCAGGAGGCTGAAACGTATGGGATGAACCAAACCTCACGGTTGAATGTCTATACCGTTGCGGAGACCGCATCGTGAGATTTGGCAATCGATGACCACTGCCTCAGAAGCTCATATTCACCCGAGCAAGTCGCATCGCGATGAGAATTTCCCTGTCGCCTCGCGCCTGATCCATCCGAAGTACCGCGCCCCCATCCTTGCTTTCTATCGCTTCGCCCGTACGGCCGACGATATCGCCGACCATCCGGCGCTTCCGGCACAGGAGAAGCTTGCCCTCCTGGATCAACTCGAGAGGGCGCTCCTGGGAGCCGGTCCGGCCCTTCCGGAAGCGGAGCCATTGCGCCTGTCGCTCGCGGCGCGCGGTCTTCCAGTTTGTCATGCTCTCGATCTGCTCGAGGCGTTTCGCCTCGACACTTGCAAGAACCGGTACGCGGACTGGTCGGAGCTGATGGATTATTGCGCCCTCTCCGCGATGCCGGTGGGGCGCTTTGTGCTTGACGTCCATAGCGAGGAGCGCACCACCTGGCCAGCATCTGACGCGCTTTGTGCGGCGCTGCAGGTGATCAACCATCTCCAGGATTGCAGAAAGGATTATCTCACTCTCAATCGCGTTTACGTCCCGACCGATGTATTGGCAGCCTGCGGGATCGGTGTCGAGGTGCTCGGCGCGCAGTGCGCGAGCCCTGCCCTCCGCGCCTGCCTGGCCGAGATCAATGACCGCACCTCGCAGCTTGTGCGAGACAGCTCTCCCCTGCCAAATCTGATCGCGAATTCGCGTCTCGGCCTGGAAGTGGCTGCGATCCAGCATCTCGCCTTAGTACATTTGGATCGGTTGCAGCGGCATGATCCATTAAGCGAGCCTGTCCATCTCGGTAAGGCCGGATTCGCGCTCGCGGCGGCCCTTGGCATAATGAATGGGCTCAGGGCGCGCTTGGCTCGAAAGGCTGCATAGTCGCGCCGCTGCCGAGGTCTCGCGTTCCCGCTCAGCGCACCTCGACCAGAAGGCCGTCATAGGCGGGTTCGACATGTGGTGGCAGTTTCCGGCGCAGCTCGTCGTAATCCAGGTCCGTGTGGAGGTTCGTCAGGATCGCGCGCTTCGGCTTGACCTGTTCGATCAGATCGAGCGCCTCGGACACTGAGAAATGCGTTGGATGCGCCGTATAGCGCAATGCGTCCAGGATCAGGATCTCGAGCCCTTCCAGGCATCTCATGCTGTCCTTCGGCATCTGGCTGACATCAGGGGCATAGGCGATGTCGCCGAAACGGAAACCGAAAGCATCGATATCGCCATGGATCATCCGGAACGGAACGGCCTCGATATCGCCGCCCAGCCCCGAGATCACGGTAGGAACCTCATGCTCCAGGCGATGAGCGGTGAGAATGGGCGGATAGCCGCTTCCGGGCGGCGTCTTGAAACAGTAGCCGAACCGGCTCATGAGCAGCTCGCTCGTCACGCGGTCGGCGTAAATCGGCATCCGATGTCGCATGGCGATCACCAAGGGGCGCAAGTCGTCGATCCCATGGGTATGGTCGGCGTGCTCATGGGTGATCAGCACGGCATCCAGCCGCTTCACATTGGCGCCCAGCAGCTGCTCTCGCAAATCCGGCGACGTATCGACGAGTACGCGCGTCGTGCCTCCGGGCATCGTCTTTTCGACCAGAACGGAGCAGCGCCGGCGCCGGTTCTTGGGATTGGCTGGATTGCATGCGCCCCAGCCGACCCCCACGCGAGGCACGCCGCCCGAAGAACCGCAGCCAAGGATCGTCAGTCTCAAGCTCATGCGTCGACCGTCCGTCCCTTGCCCGCATCGGCGGCCGTCGCCTTGGAAAACAGGCGGTAGAAATTACCGGTCGTCATCTCGGCAATTTCGCTCCCGGACACACCAATCACATCGGCGAGCGTCTTTGCCGTATGGCTCACATAGGCCGGTTCGTTGGTTTTTCCCCGGTAGGGCACGGGCGCCAGATAAGGCGCGTCGGTCTCGACCAGTAGCCGGTCATGTGGAACGGAAGCCGCGATCCGGCGAATGTCCTCGGAGTTCTTGAAGGTCAGGATGCCGGAAAAGGAGACGGAAAGCCCTAACTCGACCCCGACATCGGCCAGTCTCTGGCCGGATGAGAAGCAATGAAGCACCGCCTTGAACTCCCCTCGCCTCATCTCCTCGGTCAGGATGCGGATCATGTCCTCGTCGGCGTTGCGGGCATGGATGATAAGGGGCAGTCCGGTCTCGCGGGCGGCTTCGATATGAGTCCGGAAGACGTGCTGCTGCACATCCCGCGGGCTCTTGTCGTAATGGTAGTCGAGCCCAGCCTCGCCGATCGCGATGCATCGGGGATGATCCGATAATTCCACGAGCCGCTTCGCCGGCACATCCGATTCGGTGGCTGCGTTGTGCGGGTGAGTGCCAATGGTGAAGAAGATGGTTTCATGCGCATCCGCGATGGCGCGATAGGTGTCGAAGCGGGCGACATGGGTCGATATCGTGACCATGCGTCCGATCCCCGCCGCGGCGGCGGCGGCCAGGATTTCCGGCAGGCGGCCCTGAAGGTCCGGAAAATCGAGGTGGCAATGGCTATCGACCAGCATCACGAACTATGCCTCCGTTTCCGGCATCTGAAATCGCTCTTGCTTCATAAAGCGGATAGGAGCGCGTTCGTCCAGGGACGAAGAGGCCGGGATCAACGGGAAGCCTGCTGAAATTCCTCCTCTTCATGGCTGCGCATTTCCCGAACCACTTCACGGCGGCGGCGCACGGCGGGTTCGTCATGCTCGCTCGGGAGAGACACCGGCACGGTCAGACAGACGCTTTGAGCCGGAAGGACATCGCACCAATCCCTGATGAGTTCCCGATAGGCCCGGCCGACCGGGCGGATGTTGCGATCGAGATCGTAGAGCCCGACCGGGGTGACGCGATTGTTCTCCTGCCGAAGCGCCACATCCCAGTCGACCTGATCGGTCAAGGAATACCAAGTGAAGCCGACCGTGGGGACGCCGGTATTGCGGATGCGCAGGACGTTGGCCCACTGCTTCCAGAGCCAGTTGACAGCCTCGTCCCCGCAGGGGCCCTCCATGAGGTTCGTCTCGGTATGCATAACCGGCAGCAGGTAGCGGGCGTAATATTGCCGGGTGATCTCGTCGTAGCCAAAAACATCGCCCGCCGAGCGGGTCACGCCGTTGGACTGCACCCTGTGCTCGTTGGTGATGTAGTAGTCGTTGCCCATGATGCAGTGATGGCGCAGCGATGAACGGTTGAGGAAGAAGTGATACTCCTCCCGTGTCATTCCGTTATCCAGCAAATACTCGTACATCTCGGAATCGACCCGGCGTCCGTAATTGAGATCGAGCGAGAGGAAACGCCTCGAATTCATGACCTCGGCCGGCTTGATGGCCGCTGGATTCTCGGCGTGGAAATACTCCGACGACTCGCTTTGGATGAAGATGGCGTCAGGCCGGATCTTCAGGATCCGCTCCATCGCCATGACGTTCGCCATGACGATATGCTTCAGGGCCGTGACGAAGGCTTGATCACTCTGCAACTGTTCGTTCCACCAGCCATAAGCCGCCGAAAACAGAGCGCAGACGAACATTTCGTTGATGGGCGTATAGAGCTGCACCCATGGGAAGCGCCGAGCGAAATCCTGGGCATAAGCCGCGAAAAGCTCAGGAAAGTCCGGATTCTGGAAGTTCTCGATCCAGTCGGGCACACCGAAATGGCATAGGTCCACGATCGGGATGATGTCGCGCCGTTCGAGATCGTAGAACGTCATATCTGCAAACGACCAATCGTATCTGCCGGGTCCGATATAGGTTCTGTGCAGGGGCGGGCCGTAGCGAAGGACGTGGATGTCGAGTTCCCGAAGAAGCTCGAAATCGGTCCTCCAATATTTGTAATGGCCGCACTTTTCCATCTCGTCGATGCGGGTGCGGCCATTATTGATCGTCGGGATGCTGTTCTCGATCCCGGTGGCGAACATGAAGGAGGTATACATCTGGACTTCCGCTGAAGGCCTTACGGCCGGTCGAAGCGGAAGCGTCAGGGTGCTTCCGCTTCGATATAACGCGGGAAGATCGGCTCAGGTTGCGGAAGGGGCGCTCCTGCCTTCAGGCGGTGGGCCGCCCCGATAGCGGCCAGGACCCGTTCCTCCGGCGCAATCGCCAGCAGATCGAGCAGCTTGGCGGCCGCATTCGGCACGAAGGGCTGTGCCAGAACGCCGACCGCCCGCAAGACTTCCGCCGTCACATAGAGGACGGTTTCCATGCGCGCTGGATCCTGCTTGCGCAGCACCCACGGTTCCTGTGATGCGAAGTACCGGTTGGCCTCGGCTACCACGGCCCAGATCTCGCTGAGCGCGGTATGAAGGGCATAATCGTTCAAAGCCGCCCTCGCCTTGCCCGGCAAGGCATCCGCCAGCCAGAGCATGTCCTGATCGGCCTGGGTGAATTCCCCCGGCGTCGGGACCGTGGCGGCGCAGTTCTTCGCGATCATCGACAGGGAGCGCTGGGCCAGATTGCCGAGATCATTCGCCAGATCCGCATTGATGCGATTGACGATGGCCTCATGAGAATAATTGCCGTCCTGCCCGAACGGCACTTCCCGCATGAAGAAGTAGCGAAGCTGGTCGACGCCATAGGCGTCGGCAAGGTCGAACGGGTCTATGACGTTGCCGACCGACTTCGACATCTTCTCGCCGCGGTTGAACAGGAAGCCATGGCCGAAGACCCGCTTCGGCAGGGGCAGATCCGCCGACATCAGGAAGGCTGGCCAGTAAACAGTGTGGAAGCGGACGATGTCCTTGCCGATGATATGCACGTCTGCCGGCCAGTAGTGCCAGCGCGGATTGCTCTCGTCCGGGAAACCGCAGCCCGTGAGGTAATTGTTGAGGGCGTCGATCCACACATACATCACGTGCTTTGGATCGCTGGACACCGGTAGGCCCCAGTTGAAGGTCGTGCGGCTGATCGACAGATCCTGAAGGCCGGAGCGAACGAAGCTGACGATCTCGTTGCGGCGCGTGTCCGGGCTGATGAAGTTCGGATTGTCCTTGTAGTGTTGCAGCAGGCGATCCTGATAGGCCGAGAGGCGGAAGAAATAGCTCTCTTCCTCGATCCACTCCACGGGCGTGCCCGTCGGTGCGCGCCAACTGCCGTCCGGCTGCTTCGTCAGCTCGCCCTCGTCGTAATAGGCCTCGTCCCGCACCGAGTACCAGCCGGAATACTTGGAGAGATAGATATCTCCTCTCTCCTGCATGCGGCGCCAGAGCTCGTGGGTCGACGGCAGATGGTCTGCATCCGTCGTGCGGATGAACCGGTCGTAGGAACAATCCAGCCGGTCGGCCATGGCCTTGAATTTGGCCGCCATCTCGTCAACAAATGCCTTTGGGGTCGTCCCGCTCCGATCGGCGGTCTGCTGGATCTTGAGCCCGTGCTCGTCCGTGCCGGTCATGAAGAACACGTCGTAGCCGTCGATGCGCTTGAACCGCGCGATCGCATCGGAAGCGACGATCTCGTAGGCATGACCGATATGAGGGGCCCCATTCGGATACGAGATGGCCGTCGTGATGTAGAATTTTTCCTTCTCGGCCATGGCAAACCCTTACTAAACAAACCTTTTCGGCAACGAACCTATGCCGTTCGCCGAACCGCATCGGCAAGATCGTCGAACAGCGTCAGGATGAAAGGTCGACGATCGAGGTTGAAGATGTCGATCTCTCGCGCCGAGCGGGCGATCTTGTCACACACCTCCACCAAAGGCGCAAGGCGTGATGGCCCAAGGTCTGCGCGCTCGTGGAGGCGTCCGGAAACCCAGCGCTGCACGGTCTCGAGCGTCAGGTCGTAATCATCGTCCGCGTCCTTCCGGGCGAGGGATTCGGCCAGGGCGAGGATCTGTTTCGCCTCCGCCCGCGGCAATCTATCGAGAATATCGGTGATCTGGCTGATGAAGGCCACCTTATCGGCGTCGAGCAGTTCCAAAGTGCGCCGGACGGAGCCCTCGCCGAAGCTCATGGCCTGATCGACGACCTCTGCCGGCATATCCGACCAGGGGGCACCGAGGGATGCGATGGCCGATTTGATGGCAGCAGCGTCGAGCGGACGCAGGAGCAGCCTTCGGCAACGAGAGCGAATGGTGGGCAGAACCCGCTGCGGCGCATGGCTGACGATCAGAAAGATCGAGCGTGGCGGCGGCTCCTCGATGACCTTGAGCAGAGCGTTGGCGCTGGCGGTCGTCAGGTCCTCGGCGCTGTCGACGATGCAGACCCGATAGCCGCCATCGGCCGACGTGGAGCCGAACATGCCCAAGGCACGCCGGACCGCATCGACCGGGATCGTGGACGAGGCCGCTTTCTTGTCCGTCGCCGGGGCACGCCTGAGGATGGCGAGGTTGGGGTGCGACAGGGCCGCGACCTGCCGCGCCACATTCGCCTCCCGAGCGACATCCAGGCTTTGAAGGCCGGAATCGTTGCTCTTGCGCGGATCGAGCACCGTCCGGGCGACTCGGTACGCCAGGGTTGCCTTGCCGATGCCCTGCGGGCCGCCGATCAGCCAGGCATGATGCAGGCGGCCGCTGCGCAGGCCTTCGAGAAAAGCCTCCTCGCCTTCCTTATGGCCGAAGAATGCGAATTGCTCCCGGGGGTGCAGGGTACCTTCGAGCTGATCCGGTTCGGCGATATCGTCGGCATCACGCGACATCGACATGCCTCGCTTCGCCTCCCAAGAGGTCCGGAATCCTTTCGCGCAAGGCTGCCCAGATCGCGGCTTCGACCTCGTCCGGGGGCTGGGTTGCATCGATGACGACGCACCGTTCCGGTGCGGCCTGGGCAATGGCAAGAAAGGCGTCGCGAAGGGTACGGTGGAAGGAGATATCCTCCTGCTCGAACCGGTCCCCACCCTCTCCTTTGCTGGCTTGCCGCTCGCCGGCCCGGGACAGGCCGACTTCCGCTGGAAGATCCAGAATGAAGGTCATATCCGGCCGCAGGCCTCTCAGGGCGATCCGCTCCAGACTGTCCAGGACATCTCTATCGATGCTCCCGAGAGCGCCCTGATAAGCCTTCATCGAGTCGGAAAAACGGTCGCACAGCACGTGCGTTCCGCTTTCAATGGCGGGGGCGATGGTCTTGTCGATGTGATCAATCCGCGCGGCGGTGAACAGCAGGGCTTCGGCGAAGGGGCCGAGATGTTTCGCCTTTCCGCTCAGGATGAACGAGCGGATCTTCTCGGCCTCAGGGGAGCCTCCCGGTTCGCGGGTCGCGATGACAGGCTGCGATGAGGCCTCGAACCGGCGCCTGAGACGTGCGATCTGGGTCGATTTGCCGGCGCCCTCGCCTCCCTCGAATGTGATGAAACGGCCTGCCATCAAATACGATCAATAACGCTCTTGAAGGCCTGGCGCGCCCAGCCTGTGCTGAATTCCATCAATCCATCCAGCGCGCGCTGGCTCAAAGTTCCCACCTGGACGTCCTCAGCGGCATAGAGAGGCATTTCGAGAGCCTTCGTATCGCCCCGGTTGACCTGAAGCTTGGCCACTTCGGCCCCCTTCTGAATCGGCGCCTTGAGCGGGCCCGTATAGACGATGCGCGCCGAGACCCGCTCTTTCTCGCCACGAGGCACGAGTACACGAATTGGCCGCCTGGACACAAGCGGCAGCGACCGGCGATCACCACCGAAAACCTGAGCCTCTCCGACCACTTGGCCTTCCTGATAGAGCTGATGCGGTTCGAAGGCTCGGAAGCCCCAATCCAGAAGCTTGCGCGATTCGTTGGCCCTGTCCTTGGCGGTCTTGAGCCCGTTCACGACCACGATGAGCCGTTGTCCGTTCTGAACCGCTGAGCCGACAAGTCCGTAGCCCGATTCCTCGATGAAGCCGGTCTTCAATCCGTCCGCGCCGATATTCATGGCAAACAAGGGGTTGCGGTTCTGTTGGCGGATCTTGTTCCAGGTGAATTCACGCTCTCCGAACATCTTGTAGAGTTCGGGATAGGTCTCGACGATGTAGAGGGCGAGTTTCGACAGGTCACGGACCGTGACCTTCTGCTCCGGATCGCCGTAGCCTGTCGCATTGCGGAAGGTCGACTTCGCGAGGCCGAGCTCATGGGCCCGTTCGGTCATGCGGCGCGCAAAATTATCCTCCGTGCCGGAAATGCCCTCGGCGATGGCGATGGCCGCGTCGTTGCCCGACTGGACGACCAGCCCCCGCAGCAGATCCTCCAACCGGACGCTGGTATGCACCTTCGCGAACATGGACGACCCACCCGAGCCGGCTCCGCCCTTGCGCCATGCGTTCTCGGAAATGGGGAATTCCGTATCCATGGTCAGGCGGCCGCTCTTCAACTCGTTGAAAACGACTTCGGCCGTCATGGTCTTCGCCATGCTGGCCGGCGCGACCAGCTCATCGGCGTTTTTCTCGAAAAGAACGGCCTGGGTCGCCGCGTCAACTAGGATCGCCGTAGGGGCCGTCGTCTGAAACGCCTGCGCCCAGGCCCCTTGCGATGCGCCCAAAAGCAGTGGCAAGGCGAACATCGCCTGTAATACCGTCAGCTTCGCGATGATCTTATGACGTCCAAAAACCATGACCCGAGCCTTCCCTTGGGAGAGCTAGAATCTGTAGCATGGCCAGGACAAATCAACGCTATGCTTGACGAAGCATCAAATCAGAAAATTTCCCGCGAAATCAAAAACCCGGATTCGCGGGAGGAAATGCACCTGTCGAGCAGCGTTAGCGGATGGCAAAACGCGACTGATCAAGCGCCTTGAAGTTAGCACCCTTCTGGAAGCCGGACGAGGCCGTCTCCGGCGCGTAATAGAGCCCAGCCACGACCGGACGTGAAGGCGGAAGCATGCTCGGGGAAAGGGAGCTGATGACTGCCACGGGCGTAGCCGCACTCGGGATCGTGCCCAGGTCGAACGGCCGCTCGGGCGGCAGTGGGATATGGCTGGAAGCTGACATCGCCATCGGCTCGGCGGAGGCGATCGTCTGCGGCGCGCTGGCGGAGGCAAGAGCGGTTGCAACGCCGTCAACGGGAGCCGGGCTACGGAGAGCGAGCGTATCACGTGGCACGTTCGGGCGCGGGGTCGCCTGGGCGATCATGGTCGGCGCCGAAGGATTCAGGCTTGCAGGCGTGCCATCTGTCCGAAGGCTGGCGAGCAGAATGCGGTCGTCGCTGCCATTCGTCGAGGCACGGCCGATATAATCGACGCGAACCCGCGCCGTTCCGGCCTGCTTGAAGCCGAGCGCGGAAGCGGCCCGCTCGGAGACGTCGATGATTCGGTTGCCATGGAACGGACCGCGATCGTTCACCCGGACGACCATGGAATGGCCGTTCTGGAGGTTCGTCACACGAGCATAGCTCGGCAGCGGCATCGTCGTATGCGCGGCGGCGACCGAGACACGGTCGAAGACCTCGCCGTTCGCCGTCATGCGGCCATGGAAGTTCGAGCCATACCATGAAGCCAGGCCCACGCCGGAATAGCTGGGGTTTTCCCGGGGGACATAGGTGCGACCAGCAACCACATATGGCTTGCCGACGAGATCGCGTCCGCCGCCCTTCGGCACAGGCTCGCCATCGGCAACGACCCGCGGGCTGGCAGCCACGCCATATTTCGGATCGATCCCGCTTCTGCCATTCGAGCAGTTGGCCACTGTCAACGCGATGGCCGTAACGCCTGCAATGCGGAGGACAGCCAGATGATTGAAGGACGAAATACGCCCGTTCAAACCCATCTTCGACTTAGCGCGATCACAATGCATTTTGCTTTGCATCCCCTCAACCGCAATGACTTGCGGCAGTTCGGTATTCCCCGAACATTCAGTAAGTGCATTTTCAGCCCTTAAAGAAAGGTTAAACGCCGCGCTTGTCAATGGCCAAGCCGCCACAGTTGAAACTTTGTTATGAAATTAAATTTATGGAGAAATAACAGTTATTTGCATCGACATTGCAACCTTAAACATTCGGCGTCTGCCACATTTCATGGGTATTTTGGCCGCCCATGCGAAACATCTCTGGCCCCTTCAGAGGGGTGCGGAGGGCCCGCCTTTCTTCCCGGCCGGGAAAGAAATTCATTCGATATCCGAGGGAATTGCTGAGACTATTTCGATCAAGGAACGAGCCTTGAGCGGCGATATCGATTTCCAAGAACTACGCTAGCCTTCGGTTTATTAACCATCCCTCGGCTATTCTATCGTTGTTCCTTCGTGTCGATATGGGACACGACCCCTGTCACTTTTGGGAAAATGGTGGGGCGTTGCCGCTGGATCGTGGGATGTCTTCATTATATCTTACGAAGCCAGAGACGAGGCCGGCTTGAGTTGACGGCGACGGGTTTGCGGCTTTAGAGAGCCTGCAACCACGAGAGCGAAGCTGGCGCAGGCTGGCTCTATCACATCTCTGGAGGGGTGGCCGAGTGGTTTAAGGCAGCGGTCTTGAAAACCGCCGTGGGTGCAAGCCCACCGTGGGTTCGAATCCCACCCCCTCCGCCATGTTTTTGGATAAATTTCCGCTTCCAATAGAGAAATGCAGGCCTCGTCGGCGTCTCCACCGTGATGTGTTCGCATTTTTTCGCCAGTTTACGTCGTCTAGGAAGCCAAAACCCTGCATAAGGAGGGCTTGGGCAACAATTTGAAACCTTGAGGTTCGCTCAAGGAAAGTCGCGACGGAATCTCAGCAACTGGCCTGTCGACGATCGTTAAGCTGATCCAGCCATAGACGTGGCGCTTGTTTCGGCAGGCCGCTGGGGCGCAGCTTTTTGAGCTCCCAATCGCGTAAGCGGAGCCTCGACGATTCGATAGGCAACGAAAGCAAAGCCAAGGTTTGCAATAACATTTTGCCACCACGATACACCTGCCACGCAAAGGGCGTAGGTGATGGGCGCATGAAAAGCGTAAAGGCTGTATCCCGCCCGGCCCAAAGCTGAAATCGGGCTGGTCTCGCGAATGTTCGAACAATCGAGCCGCACGACAACCAATCCGACCAAGAGAGCGAAGACGAGTTTCCGGACCTCACTCAACACGGGGCCGAAGGGGCTATGGAGCAATATGGCGACGGTCAGCAGAGACCAGGCCAGAAGCAGCAGGGTCCGTGATTTGCGGACCCTCATGGCGAAGGTGGGGCTGACGAAGGCTGCACCGATCCACCAATACGGTAGGAAGCCCCAAAGGCTGAAGTTCTGCCACCAGACATAAATCCCCGGATAGCCCCAGGCGACGACGAGGCCAATTACCCAGGCAGCTGCGCAGAGCGCCGCCCACCATGCAGAGAGGCCTCGCCAGATCAAGGCTGAGAAGGCGGCTGCATAGACGGCATAGAGAACAATCTCCACCATGACCGTGGCAATGGGGCCATTCCCTTGATAGGCGCATGAGGTTAGGCCGGGGAAGAAGGCCGGTGCGGCAACGGTCTTTGCCAGGAGGCAAAAGGGGGAGATTTCCTTGGTTGCGGTGAGCAGTGACGCCATCTCCAGGGAGAAAGAACTGCTGATCTTGAAGCCGATCGCACCAGCAAGGATCGCAAGGAAATAAACCGGCAGAATGCGAAATGCCCGCTTTATGACAAACCGGCGCAAAGTGGCGCGCTCAGCTCTGAAGCCATTTCGATGGATGCAGTAGCCGCTCAGAACGATAAAGCCGAGCACAGCCGGATGAAGCTCCGCATTACGCTGGAAGATTCGGAACAGCTGAGTTGACAGGAAACGGAGCAGCGCGGGAACAGCATCGGCCCCTTGGGCATAGATCGTTCCCGGGATCAGGTGAGCGAAAATAAGAACCCATAGGGCAAGTACCCCGCGTGCGGCATCAATTCCGCCAGAGCGACGGGATGATAGCGGCGCAGCCGTCAGCAGGGTCTGTGCACAGAGAGCCATTCGCCGCGATTAGCACGGCATTAACGCTATTGCTATCTTGCCGTCAGTTCGTTCGTTGCTGCATTGGAGCAGTTTGAAGACCGAGCAATGCGCGCGCCTCACCGGGTGTAGCGGCACGGTATCCGTGGCTCTCGATCGTCAGCACGGCGCGTTCGACCAGTTCGGCATTGTTGGCGGCGAGCCGATCCTTGGTGATGCGGATATTGTCCTCAAGCCCGGTGCGCACTGCATCGGCGCCACGCGCCAGCGCCCATTCCATCACTTGCGCCTGATACCGGCCGATTCCCGCAGCCGTCCATGTGGCCATCGGCAGTACCCTCTTGAGTTCGCCCAGGAGAATGTCGAGAAGATGTTCCTCCGCCGGCATGGCGTTCTGAACGCCCATGACGAACTGCACATGCGGACGTTTGTCCATGAGGCCCTGCTCCACAAGGCGTTTAGCCCCATGCAGGTGCGAAAGGTCGAAGATCTCGATCTCCGGCCGGATACCGAAAGCCTTCATTTTTGTCGCGAGGTCCATCACCAGAGAGGTATGGTTCTCGTAGACGATGGTCGGGAAATTGACCGACCCGGTGGAGAGCGAGGCCATGTCGGGCCTGAGATGGAGCGCCGAGCCCCGCGCCTGCTGATCCCGACCGCGCCCTCCTGTCGAGAACTGTATGATCATGCCCGGGCAATGTTTCCGGATTCCCTCCTGCACCATGGCGAAGCGCTCAGGATCGGACGAAGGTGTCTCATCGTCATTGCGCACATGAATGTGGACGAGGCTCGCCCCCGCCTCGTAGGCCTCGCGCGTCGATTGAATTTGCTCGGCAGGCGTGATCGGCACCGCCGGGTTATCCTTCTTTCGGGGCACGGAGCCGGTAATCGCAACGGCGACAACGATCGGATTCATAGGCCTCTCCTCAAAAGTGCGTCTCGAATGCGATCCATGACGTCGCTCATGAAAATCCGCGGGGCTAAAGCCTTCCTCAGTCGGCGGACAACAACGCCTCAAGGGCAAGCTCGTAGGAGAGCGGACCGAATCCGCAGATCACGCCCTTTACGACAGGCGCGATCATCGAATGATGCCGGAACTCCTCTCTTGCATGAACATTCGAGAGATGAACCTCGATGACATGCGCCTTGGCACCGGAGATGGCATCGCGGAGAGCGATGGAAGTATGCGTATAGGCGGCTGCATTGAGGATGACCTTGGCGCCTGCCGCACCCGCCTCATGCAGCCATGACACAAGGTCGCCTTCGTTATTGGACTGCCGCAGGACAACCGCCGCACGATCTCCGGCCCGTTCCTTCAGACGCTGCTCGATATCGGCAAGCGTGGTCGATCCGTAAATGCCCGGTTCGCGAGTTCCGAGCAGATTCAGATTGGGACCATTCAGTACGAGGATCTCCGGCACGGCGTTTTTTCCTTTTCTGTATTGGCACTGTTCAACGACGCGGCATGGTGGGATTGGGGGCCAGCCGCGTCTGGGACGCTAGGCGGATCGGCGCATTGACAGCGCCGAAGCCCGTATAGTTTCGGCGCTCGACGATTTCGAAGAAGAAGCCGCCCTCAAGAGCCTTCGTATAGACCTGGAAGTACTCGGAGTTGCCCTCGCGGTCGTAAAGGATGTTGCGCGCCCGCAGTCGCTCAACATTCTCTTCCGAGAGATCTGTCCTTACTTCTAAGTCGTCGTAATAATTCTCCGGAATTGGGAGAAGATCGATCCCGTTGGCGTTGAGTTGCTCGACGGTCGCGAAGATGTCGTCCGTCGCCAGCGCGAGATGCTGAACTCCCGATCCGAAAAGCTCCGTAAGAAAACGGGATGATAGCGTCTGACGGCTCTGCGACGCATTAAGCACCAGCCTGAGCGCGCCGTCTTGTGTCTCGACGGCCTGGCTCTGAACCACACCGCCCGGATCGATCACCGTATTGACGGGCGTCTTCCGCACGTCGAGCAATGACGTGTAGAAGAGAAGCCAAGTCAGCATTTCCTCGTAATGCATCGACTGCGAGATGTGATCGACCACCGTGAGGCCCGCCCCGCCGGACGATCCGCTGGCCGCTGCCGCAGGCTCGAAATCGACGTCCCACAAGCGGTCGAGGCCGCTCTTACGGTCTACGAAATAGAGCAGGCTTCCGCCCAATCCACGAACTGCCGGGATATCGACCTCACCGGGGCCGACGGCTTGCCGGAACGGTTGATCGAGGAGTTTCAGGGCTCTGTCGATGGTCGCAGACGCGTCGTCGACACGTAGCGCAATCGCGCAGACGGAGGTTCCGTGAGTAATATTGAAGGAATGGGCGAAACCCTCCTTGTCAGAGTTCACGACGATATTGATGTCGCCCTGGCTCCACCGGTTTACGGCTTTCGACTTATGAATGCCGGTCTTGGCAAAGCCGAGACCGCCCAGGATCTGCTCGAACGCAACCGCCGTGCGCTCATCTGCGGCGAACTCGATAAACTCCACCCCCGAGCACACCGCCTTCGGCGGCAGGTTAGGCAGGTTCGGGAGGCTCGCTCCCGTCTTTCGGCGGAGCTCGTCGAGCATGACGATGAGCGAGCGCTGTCCATCAACCGCGACGCTGCGGGCGGAACCCGCACGGAAGCGATCGTTGAAGATCTCAAGGGAAAGAAGCCCATCGAAACCGGTCGCCTGAAGAACAAGCATGAAATCGTCGACGGGAAGATCGCCCTGCCCCGGAAAGCAGCGGTAATGACGGCTCCACGAGAGATAATCCATATCGAGCTTTGGCGCGTCGGCCATCTGCACGAGGAAGATGCGGTCCTTCGGAATGGAGCGGATCGCAGATAGATCCGTCCCGCGCGCAAGCACGTGGAAACTGTCGAGCACGAGCCCTACCGCCGGATGATTGGCCCGCCGGACGACTTCCCATGCATCGCGATAGTCGTTGATGTGCCGGCCCCAGGCGAGAGCCTCGAAGCCGACGCGCATCCCGCGCTTGGCCGCCCGCTCGCCAAGTTCATGGAAGTCAGCCGCGGCCCGGTCGATGCCTCCGAGCGAAGCCTCGGAGACGTTGCTGCAGACCATCAGGAGGTCGCAGCCAAGCTCCTGCATGACGTCGAATTTTCGCTCGGCCCTGGCAAAGACCTTCGAGCGCTGAGGCTCCGGCATTCCTTCAAAGTCGCGGAAGGGTTGGAAGGTGATCGTCTTGAGACCGAGATCCTCGATCATCCGCCGCGCCTCAGCCGGAGTGCCGTTGAACGACAGGAGATCGTTTTCGAAGATCTCAACACCCTTGAACTGAGCGGCCGCGATGGCTTCGACCTTCTCGGTCAGGGTGCCGCTCAAACAAACGGTGGCGATAGCAGTTTGCACGATCTTTCCTCCTGAACCGAACCCCGATTGCCTGTCACGCCCCGGGGCGAATTTTTCTGCAAAATCTTCATGCAGTCTGGGCTTGTCTTCAAGACGCTGTTCGTTTTATAAAAATTTGTTCGTAAGGCGAACGATGCCATGAGCAGCAAGACCGAGACGGTGCAATCTTTCGCGAGAGGACTCGATGTCCTGCGCAGCTTCGGCGGGGAGCGCCGTCGACAGACGATCACCGACGTGGCCGAGCGAACGGGCATGACCAGGGCGGCTGCGCGCCGCTTTCTGTATACCTTGTGCGAACAGGGCTTCGCCCGCACCGACGGCAAGTATTTCGAACTCACGCCGGCTGTCCTGGAGATCAGTCACGCGTATCTGTCCAGCGTCTCCGAGCTCGAGAGCATCCGTGACATCCTTCATGATCTCACGCGCGAACTGGATGAATCGGCATCCGCCGCGATGCTCGATGGCAGCGATATCATCTACGTCGCGCGGTCGCCGGCCCGCCACCGCATCATGACGATTGGCCTTGCCGTGGGAACACGCCTTCCCGCGCACGCAACCTCGATGGGGCAAATCCTCCTCGCGCAGCTTTCTCATAACGAGCTTGAGCGCTTCTTCAGTCGCACCAAACTCGAGGCCCTCACGGACCGTACGATCACCGACAAGGAAGTCTTGAAGGAACGCCTGCGGCAGGTGCGTGCCCAGGGCTATGTCGTGGTGTCCGAAGAGCTCGAACTTGGTCTTCGGGCGATTTCGGTGCTCGTCGAAGGCCGGTCTCCGACGCGCCTTGCATTGAACATTTCCGCGCAGGCGGCTCGCGTTTCGGAAGCGCAGATGATCGAGGCCTACCTCCCTCCCCTGCGCCGGGCGGCTCGTCAGATCCAGCTTAGCATTCAGCAATGACCGGCGGCGCGTTTGCGCACTTGGCCGGCTCGGCTCACGCCGTCGCGATGGGCTCCTCAATGGACCCTCCGAGGAAGAGCTGCGCAATCCGCGGGTCCTTGAGGATCGCGGCTGCCTTGTCGACGATGCGGGTCTGCCCGAGCTCAAGCACGATGCCATAATCGGACATTTCCAGCGCGGAGCGGGCGTTCTGCTCGATCATGAGAGTCGACACGCCCTTTGCGCGCTGTTCGAGAAGGATCTGGAACGTTTCCTGCACCATCATGGGCGAGAGGCCGATGGAGGGCTCATCGATGAGAATGAGTTTCGGATCCAGGAGAAGCCCGCGCACGATCTCCAGCTGCTTCTGCTCGCCTCCCGAGAGCGTGCCCGCCTGGTGGTTCGCCTTCTTGCGGAGAGCTGGAAAGCGGTCGAGGGCTGCCTCGATGCGGGCGGGCATATCGGTAATAGACGAGCCCGCCGCGACAGCGCCGAACTCGATATTGTGCCGCACCGACATTTCCGGGAAGATATTGCGCCCTTGCGGCACGTAGCAGATACCGGCTTCGAGCAGCCGGCGCGGCGTCCAGTTCGTCACGTCCTGGCCGTTGAAACGGACCGAACCGGTCCGCGCCGGAAGCATCCCGAAAATCGTCTTGAATACGGTCGACTTCCCCGCGCCATTGGGACCAATGACCGTTGTGATCGACCCGCGGGGGACATCGAAAGTCGTGCCGTTGAGGATCGTCATCCGGCCATAGCCTGCGACAACGTCCCGGACTTCCAGAATCGGGTTAGTGTCCAAGGTACGCCTCAATCACTTTAGGGTTGCTGCGGACGATTGCGGGAGCCCCCTCGGCCAGGACCTTGCCTTCCGCCAACACCAGAACGCGGGTGCACAGCGACATGACGAAGTCCATGTTGTGCTCGATGACGACGAAGGTCGCGCCCTGCTCGACATTGATGGCCCGGAGACGCTCCTTGAGATTCGCCAGCATGGTCAGGTTCACACCGCCAGCGGGTTCGTCCAGGAGGACGAGACGAGGTCCGCCCATGAAAGCCATCGCGGCGTCGAGGAGCTTCTGCTGCCCATAAGAAAGGCCGCCCGCCCGCTCGTTTGCCAGATGACCGAGCTTGAAAAAGCCGATCATCTGATCGGCAGCCGCGCCTAGCCCTGCATCAGGCGCGCCGAAAAGGCGGGAGAGCATCGTGCCCTTATGCTCCTGTCCCGCCAGGATCAGGTTCTCGCGGACGCTGAGCTGAGGAAATACCTGCAACAGCTGAAAGGTCCGGCTGACGCCGAGGCGGTTCAGGTCGCAGGCCCGCATACCGGTCGTCACGCGCCCGTCGACCTTCACCTCGCCTTCGGTCGGTTGCAGCTGGCCCAGGATACAGTTGAACAGGGTGGATTTACCGCAGCCATTCGGGCCGATGATGCCGAGGATCTCGCCCTCATGCACCTCGAAGGATACGCCATCGACCGCCGTGATGCCACCGAAGCGCTTCCGGATGCCCTGGACTTCGAGAACGGGCTTCATTGGGCTGGCTCCGTAAGGGTGGGTTCAGCGGCGGCCCGAGCCGCCGAGGCCGCGCGCGTGCGGCGGTCGCTCAGGTAACGATCGAGGATGCCGAGGATTCCAGACGGCGAGTAGACGAGAAGCGCCATCACGAACAACGCATAGATGATCAAATAAAGTCCCTGCGTGAAGCGAAGCCATTCGGGCAGAAGTACGGCGATGAGCGCACCGAGGAAGGGGCCGAAGAAGAAGCCTGAGCCGCCGACGATCACCATCATCAGAAGGTTGAGCGACAATGCGAGTGTGAACGGGGTCGGATCGACATATTCCACAAGCGGCGCATAGAGCACGCCCGAAACGCCGCCGAGCGCGGAACCTATCGCAAAGGCCATGAGGATATAGCGCCGCGTGTCCACGCCGAGCGAAAGCGCCCGGATCGGGTTTTCGCGCAAGGCAAGGAATGCCCGCCCCCAGGGAGATCGTATCAGCCACCAGGTCAGGGCCGTAACGACGCAGAGAGAGGCAAGACAGAGATAGAAAAATGCCGCCGGCTTATCCGTCGAAATGCCGAAGATCGTCGGGCGCGGAACATCGGTGATGCCGGAAATGCCCCCGGTCAGCCAATCCTCGTTGCGAAAGACCAGATAGGCCAGAGTCGAGAATGCCAGCGTGACGAAGGCGAGGTAATGGTGCTGGACGCGCAGAGCCGGATATCCGAGAAGCCAGCCAAGCACGAAGCATAACACGACCGCCAGAGCGAGTGCCGCAATGAGGGGCCATCCCTGCGTGGTCAAGAGAGCCGCGGAATAGGCGCCGACCCCAACGAATGCACCCTGCGCGAGAGAGACCTGGCCCGCATAGCCGAGAGTCAGATTGAGCCCAATCGCCGCAATCGTCATCACGGCCCACATGCTCAGGATGTAGATCCCGTAGCGGTTCAACGCCATCGGTGCAGCGATGAGGAGAACCAAACCAATCGCGAGACCGACGGCAACGAGGACATTGCGTGAGGTCGTCATACTGTGCGCTCCTCGGCTCGGCCGAAAAGTCCTTGCGGCCGGAAGAGAATGACTGCGATGAGGAGGAAGAGCGGAATCGCGTCGCGATACTGCGTTGAGATGTAGGCCGCCGCCAGGTTCGAGACCACGCCGAGCAGAAGCCCGCCTGCAATGGCCCCCCGCACCTGATTAAACCCTCCCACGATTGCCGCGATGAAGGCGGCCTGGCCCAACACTTCGCCTGACGAGAACTTGGCAAGGTAGATCGGTGTCACCAGGAGCGATGCGAGCGCAACGAGGCCCGCATTGATGAGGAAGGTGTACAGGATCATGCGTTCGACGGGGATGCCGAGAATGCGGGCAACAGCCGGGTTCTGCGCCGCGGCCTGCATCTGACGGCCCGTCGAGGTTCCGGTCAGCAGGAGCTGAAGGGCAGCCACCGCGAGGATCGCGACGATGAGGACACCGATGCTTTGCAGCGAAACGACGGTGCCGAACAGGTTGATATCCGTTGCCGGGATGATCGACGGGAAAGGTTGCGCTTCCGCCGAGAAGAGATCTTTCACCCCTTCCTTGATGAAGATGGACAGGGCCATGGTGGCTATGGCGAGCGGTAGAACACCGTGGCGCAACATGGGATCGACGAGTAGCCGCTTGAAGCCATAGCCGAGCACGAGCAACGATACGGCAACGCCGAACAGAATGCCGACCCAGAACGGCAGCCCGACATTGACGGCTGCCAACATGAAGAATGCCGGAGCCATGACGAACTCGCCCTGGGCGAAATTGATCGTCTGGGAGGTTTGCCAGAGCAAAGTGAAGCCGATTGCAATCAGCGCATAAATCGCGCCTGTCGCAAGTCCGGCAATGATCAGATTGATAAAGTTCGACATGAATCGCGCTCCCGGTTGGGGTCGGCCTGAGGGCCGACCCCGCGCGTCTTCTTATGACCGCGGCTCAGTTGCTCGCGGACTTTCCTAGCTTCGGAAGAACTTTCTTCACGACCTGTTTGCCGTTCTCGACCTCGACGAGAAAGCTCTGACGATCGATGTCACCCTTGTCGTCATAGGTGACTTCCATCAGAATTCCGGGCTCCTGCTCGGGCGTGATCGTCATGCCGTGCAAGGTCTTGGCGAAGTTCGCCTGATCTACCTTGCCCATCTTCTCGGTCACGGCCTTGACGATATAGACCGAGAGGTAGCCCTTGATGCCGTTATGATCGGGTACGTAGTTGTAGCGCTCCTTGAAGCGATCCCTGAACGCCTGGATCGCCGGCACTGGTGCATCGGTGGTCAGACCGACATGCCCCCGAGCGCCATTGGCGGCATCGCCCGCGAGCTCGATGACCTTCTGGCCCGTCAGCGTCGTTTCGCCGATCAGCGGCGCCTGCACATTCTGACGGCGAAGCTCCTTCAGGATACGCGCGCTCTCGTCCTCATTGAGGTAGATAAACACCGCATCGGGATTTGCCGCCTTGATCTTGCCGACATCCGCCGCGAAATCCGCCTGCCCCGACTCCGTGGAAAGGTCCGCGACGACCTTCACGCCGCGCTCGGCGAAATCCTTGCTGATCACATCGCGACCGCCTTTACCGAAATCGTTGTTCACGTAAACGATCGCAACGGTCTTCGCCTTCAGGTCGTCGGCAATGTATTTGGCCACTTTCGGCATGCTCGACTGTCCGCCGAAGGAGGTACGGAAGACATATTCATTGCCGGCCTGCGTCAGATCGGCCGCTTCGCCACCCATGATCTCCGCGATCCCCGCTTTCTTGGCCAAGGGCGCCGTCACCTTGATGGAGCCGGAATAACCGGGGCCGAGAAGGACATAAGGATTGTCGTCGAGAGCCTTTTGAACCTGCGCGCGGGCCACGCCGGGATTCGACTGGGAATCGGCATGAGTGACCTCGAGCTTGCGTCCGAGCACGCCACCCTTCGCATTGATCTCCGCCACGGCGAGATCGATTCCGTTTTTCCAGTTGGTGCCGACGGTGGCTCCCGCACCGGACAATTCGGCCACATCCGCCAGCTTGATCGGCGGTCCGGATTGCGCATAGGCCGCGCTGCTAAGCCCCGTGGCGATCAGAAGGGCGACTTTCAGGACGTTCATCGACGTTTTCTCCCTAACAAGAAAGTTGTTTTAGTGGTTCTTCAAAGGGGACGTTCGGCCCTCAGGCCGCCGTTGCCCGGGATGCGCGTTCCTCCATCACAGCATCGAAAGCAGCGCTCACGGCCTCACGAGACGCTTCCACGCCCGTGAAGAGTCTGAACGCATCAAGCCCCTGGAAGATCGCGAGTTCTCGGCCTGTCATGACTTGGGCACCGCGCTGTCGCGCGCCCCCCAGGAGCGGCGTCCACAGCGGAGTGTAGACTGCGTCGGCGACCCACATATCGGCGGTGATCAGCGACAAAGGCACGGGCGTATCGCGATTGGGAAGCATACCGACCGGCGTGCCATTGATGAGGCCTCCAGCCCCCGCGACAGCCTCTTCCACGGTTGCGCAGATGCGCGCGCCTGCACTTGCCGGAAGACTTGCGAGCAAAGCTTCCGCCTTCGCAGAGTCGCGTTCGACGATGCGAATTTCGGGAACGTTCTGCCTCGCCAATGCAAAGGCGATAGCCTTGCCGACTCCGCCGGCGCCGACCAGCGCCACCGGTCGGGTCTGCGCCGCCGCAATGACTTCGGCGAGCGCCCGCTCGAATCCGGTCGTATCCGTATTGTAACCGACGAGCCGTCCATCCCGGACCACAACGGTGTTCACGGCGCCGATCGCGGCTGCTTCCGGAACGATCTCGTCGAGAAGCGGAAGGACCGCTTCCTTGTAGGGGAACGTGATGTTTACGCCGGCGAAACCAAGCCGTCGCACGCCCTCGAGCATGAGCCGAAGGGCCTTGTGATCCGCACCGGCCACATCGATGAGGTGGTAGAACGCTTTGAACCCGGCAGCCGCGGCAGCAGCCTCATGCATGGCCGGCGAAGCCGAACTCTTGATCGGTGAGCCGATCAAACCAAGCAAAACGCGGCGTTTTTCCAGAGGCGGCATTGGACCCTCGGCGCTACTTCCCTAAAGTTATCTTTATTGTTGAGGAATTCATACTCGAACAAAAGAGTGAACGCTATGCGAACCTTGTTCGTTATACGAACAAATTAGTGATCGCCTCATTTGAGTAACGGGCCAGCGACGATCTATTCGTTGGGGTTAGGAAAGCTCGACAATTCCGCCGGTCCGTGCGGCCTCGTGGATGGCAAGTGTCGTCTCGAGCGTGCGCATGGCCCCTCTCCCGTCGAGCAAGGGCGCGGACTGACCTTTTACCACCTGGCAGAAGTGGTGCATCTGGAGGGTAAGCGGATCCTCTTCAGGGACGATCTGCCGCTCACACGCGATTGGCGACCACCACCCCCGCTCTCCCTCATGCCACCATGCGTCGAGACGCGGCACGGTCACGGAGCCTTTGGTCCCGGCGATAAGGTAGCAGAACTGATCCGTGTGCGGATAAGCCTTGTTCTCGCCTGCCGTCAGCTCCCAGCTCCAGGGGGCTGCCGCGGCATCGGAAATTGAAAGCGTTCCAAGTGCGCCATTGCAGAAATGCAGGAGAATGGCTGCCGTGTCCTCGACCGGGAAGCCGCGGGCGGCATTCGATGTCACGGCTTGAACGCGAGCGATCTCGCCACACAGGTTGCGCAGATCGTCGATGACATGGATGAGGTTAATCAGGACAACGCCACCGCCGGGCTCGCGGCGCCACGCGACGTCGAAATAATCCTTGGGTTTCAGGAACCAGCACAGGCCGTTCACGACTGTGACCTGACCCAGCCGGCCGGAATCGATGATTGCTTTCGCTCGCTGAATCAGAGGGCTGTGACGCCGGTGATGACCGACGAGGATGGGGATGTTCGCCTGCTCGGCCGTGACTACAAGCTCCTGCGCGCTTTTCACATCGTCCGCAATCGGCTTCTCGACCAGGATCGGCACGCCCGCGCGGACGCATGCCAAGCCGCCCGACACATGAAGCTGATTGGGAGTGGCGATGACGGCCCCATCTGGCTTGTCGGCGGACAGCATGGCCTCGACATCGGGAAACCAGGGCACGCCCAGCGAAGCGGCAAGGTCGTTTCCGGCCGCCGATGGATCGACGAGAGCGGAAAGGATGGCCTCCGGCTCCTCCATGACGCGCTTGATATGAGCCAGGCCGATCAGGCCAGCGCCGACAATGGCAAGACGAACAGGTTGCGTCATGAATTCCCCCTGACGGTAGACCACTAATCGATGGGTCGGCCTTTCATGCCAGCAAGCACCCGCAGGGCCGCGTCGCGGGCCCGACGAGCCACCTCCTCGGGGCCGACGTCTCGTGTGAGTTCTTCCATTGGTACCTCCAAGGCGACCGGTATCTCGGACGGGAGATGACGCAGGATGCCGCCGAGATCGATCCCGCCCTCCCCCGGCAATAACCTCTCCGATCGCGCGGTGTAGATGAGCCCCTCGGTCGTGGTGGGCTGTTCTGCCGGTGCGTCGCACAGATGCACGAAGGGCAATCGCGCGGCAGGTATGCGGGCCAGTTCTTCGAAGGTGCTATCGGAACGGTCGAAATGCAGTGCATCGACAAGAATGCCGGTATTTTCACGGCCTGCGGCGTCGACGATCCATGTCGCCTTGTTCAGGTTCGGCACTACGGTCCAAGGGAAGAACTCCAGGATCGCGCTGAGGCCGTATCGTCCCGCAAGATCGGCAATGGCACCGAAGCGTTCTGCCAGCCGACCGAGATCGGGATCGTAGGGAGCCGTGATGACATGACGGGCGCCGAGTTCCGCGCCGGCCGCCATGAACGGCTCGAGGGCCGCCACATCGATATCAGGGGTGATCTTGATGAACTCGATATCGAGCACTCCGACTCCCGTGTCGGCCATCGCGGCCTTCGTCTCGCGCATCATCGTCTTGTCGGCCATGAGCGGATAGCCTGGGCTTTCCGCATTCACGGCGATGAGGCGCAGGCCCACGAAACGATAGCCGGTTCGAGCCGCAACCCTGACCATCCCCGGAGGCGGCAGCGAGAGCACGGTCAGGTGAGCCAGAGAGAAATCCCGGTTCATAACGTTTTAGTCACCTGCGATTCCATGATAGCAATCCGGCAACGGTGCGATGGGGATGGAGCATGCCTATGCGGCAGGCGCAGCGAAGGTTCTGTTCGGACGATAGCATTCGTTGACGTGATCTGCGATCCCAAGCAACTTACCGAGTGTCCTTCCACGGGGCTCTCATGAATCCGAGTGAACCGATTGCCTTGTCGCCTGGAGGAGTTCCATGATCCTGGTCTGCGGTGAAGCCCTGATCGACTTGTTTATCGGAGCGGATTCCCCGGCTGGACTTCCGGCCGAAGCTGTGGCTGGCGGCTCGCCTTTCAATGTCGCGATAGGGCTCGGTCGCCTTGGTCGCTCCGCTGCATTCCTGTCGACTCTGTCGGAGGACGCTTTCGGCACCTTTCTTACGAACCGGCTCATGGAAGCCGGAGTGAGCTCCACTTACCTGCGGCGCTGCGTGAACCGTACGACCTTGAGCGTGGTCGCCACGAGCGCGACGGGCGAACCGCATTATTCCTTTTATGCCGAGGAAAGTGCGGATCGCGCTCTCAAGCCGGATGCCCTTCCCTCGGAGCTGCCAGCGGAGGTTTCCGCTATTGCTGCCGGCTCCTATGCGCTCGGTGTCGAGCCGATCGCAAGCGCCATCGAGACCTTGCTCCGCCGGGAAGCCGGACCGCGCGTGATCTCTCTCGATCCTAATGTAAGGCCCCGGGTGCTCGGCGATGTAGGGGCTTTCCGCCAGCGCTTCGAGCGCCTCCTGGCCCATGCCACGATTATCAAGGCGAGCGACGAGGATATCGAGCTGCTCTATTCCACGCGAGATCTCGTTTCCGTCGCACGAGTCTGGCTCGCCCAAGGCCCGAAACTCGTCATCGTCACCCGCGGTGCGGATGGCCCCTTGGCTGTGTTCGGCAACTCCATCGTGGAGCGCCCCGCACCGCAGGTCGATGTGGTGGATACGGTGGGCGCGGGAGACACCTTCCACGCCGCTATCCTTGGATGGCTGGACGCGGGCGGGTTTCTCACTCCGCAATGCGTTGCCCAGTTGAATGACGATCAGGTCACGGCGGCCCTCGACTTCGCGGCAGCGGCAGCGGCTATCGTTTGCACCAGACGCGGTGCGAACCCGCCCACATGGGACGAGGTCATGGACTTCGTGGCAATGAGAGCCTCGCAGGCTGGATTGCAGGCACTCGACTCTGGAACTCACGATGCAAAACGCTCAGCCTAGCCTTCCCCCTCTCGGTTCGCCCTGGCGCAGCCGGCCCGTACATCGGCAATGGCTTGCCGATCAGGCAAATGGCCTGTTCGATTTCTTTCAGTACCGGAGTATCAATCCGGCCGGCGGATTCTTGAATCTTGATCGCAGCGGGCAGCCGCTGGATGCCGCTAATCCCGTTCGCCAGATTCACAGCACCACCCGCATGGTGCATTGCTTTGCCATCGGCGCTTTGCTGGGACGGCCCGGCTGTGATGTGATTGTCGATCACGGCATGGAGTTCATCTGGAACAGCCACCGGGACACGAGACATGGCGGCTATGTCTGGTCGCTGGATGATGACGGACCGCGCGACGACACGAAGCAGGCGTATGGACACGCCTTTGTCCTGCTTGCGGCTTCAAGCGCGAAGGTCGTCGGACATCCGCTCGCAGACCGCGTTCTGGAGGACGTGACCGACATCCTCAAGCGGCATTTCTGGGAGGATCGATACGGAGCCGTGGCCGAAGAATTCGCCCGCGACTGGACACCACTGAGCCAGTATCGCGGGCAGAATTCCAATATGCATCTGACGGAAGCGCTGATGGCGGCGTTCGAGGCAACCGAGGACAGATCCTATCTCGATAAGGCTGAGCGCATCGCAAGTCTCATTATCGGCCGTCATGCAGCCGGGCTTGAATATCGCGTTGCCGAGCATTTTCATTCCGACTGGACCTTGGACCGGGATTATCGCGGACATGACATGTTCCGCCCCTATGGCACGACGCCCGGCCACTGGCTCGAATGGGCAAGGCTGTTGCTTCAACTGTGGGTTCTCGGCGACAAGCGCCATGACTGGATGCCCGAGGCGTCGCGAATGCTGTTCAAGCAATCGATCAATCGGGGATGGGACAGGGAAAGAGGTGGATTTTTCTACACGCTCGACTGGGACAACAGGCCAGTTCAGCGACAGAAACTCTGGTGGCCCTGTGCCGAGGCCATCGGCGCGGCATCCTTTCTCTGCGAGCACGATCCGAGCCCCGTCCACGAATCCTGGTATCGACACCTTTGGGGCTTCGCCGCTCATCATCTGATCGATCATGAATACGGCGGCTGGCATCCGGAATTGTCGGAAGATCTTCGGCCCGCTGGAACCCTGTTCAAGGGCAAGCCCGATATCTATCATGCCTTGCAAGCATGTCTGATCCCCCTCTTCCCGGAAACCGGAAGCCTCACCCGGGTTATCACGCAAGGGAACCATCCTGTCGCGGGTTAGGCTTCGGGATCGACAAAGAGCCTGATTGTCTCACGACCACGTGGAGGCGGGGCGACTTGGGCTGCTGGCGAAAGTCGCGAGCTATGGACCAACCTTCCCTGCCCCTTGCGCATCGTTCGGGGAACGGCCGAAGCGGCTTTCCAGCCAATCGACTGCAAAGGCGGTGATGGCGGCAGCTTCGACCGTCGTGGCCGGTGCATCGCCGATATGGCCCTGCACGCCCCGGCCCATCGCGAGAAATTCCGCCACGAGCGTGGTGAAGTAATCGTCGCCGAGACCGGAAACGACGGGAAGCGAAGTCTCGAACTCCTCCGCCATGCGCCACTGCGTGCCGGATTTCGTGGCGAAGGGCACCTCGTAGCGCCGGATACGCTTGCCCGGGATGCGTGCCAAGTGCTCGGCATGGTGGAGCAGAGTCATGGTATCGAAAGGCGCTCCGATCATCAGGACCTTGCCACGCGCTGCGACAAGCTTCGCGAGGGGCGAACCTTCGCCATATCCATAATCCAGAGGGTGATCGGACGTGATCCAATCCGCCTTCGCGCCGACCGCCGCGACCGATGCCGCCGGATTGCCACTGCGCCGGGCACTAGGCCAAGTGCGAAGGAACTCCGCCAACACACCATTGTCCCGCGCGGCGCGGGAGACTCCTGCATCATATGGCGGAATATGCTCGCGCCACTCAGCCGGAACGTGCCCCTCCTGATCCAGGAGTTCGTCATAGCAGGCATCCCAGTCGGTATAGGCGAGGATCGTGCCATCGGGACCTGTCGTATCGAGAAGCGCGCCGATCAGGGCGTCGGGACCGTTCAGCAAACGTCCGACCCGGCTCACGGCCGCATGGGCCATCACGATATCCCCGGGATTGACGCCCAGGCGCCTGATATCCTCCCGCAGCGACGCGCGGGTCCTAAAGAGTGCTGCATCCGTCACGTCATCGCCCTCATCTTCACCTTTCGGGCCATTGAGAGATAAGTCCTAATCGCGTCACCGCAACCGTAGAGCTTTGCGTATAATCAAGGACAAGCCTCAATTCCGGGCTTTGGATGACCGCAGAGCAGGGGACGGCCGGCATTGCCACTGCCCATTCCAGCGCCGGCGCGGAGCATACGATGATCAGGGATATTGTGGTTCATTTGGATGGAAGCCCGGAAGACGAGCTTCGTCTGGAGCATGCCGAGGCCATCGCGGCCACGACCCAGGCCCATATAACAGGCCTCTTCACAAATCCCCTCCCCGATCTTGCGACCTTGACGCCGGTCGATGGCGGCGCCGCAGCCGCACAGGTGCTTGCCGACCTTGAGGAGGAAGCCCGAGATAACGGCGATCGTGTTCAACAGCGCCTCTCGGAGCGTTTCTCCCGCCTCTCCGTGCCCAACGAGATCCGCCGGCTCGACGGTACCCTCGATCAGCTCGCTGACTATGCCGCATCCGAAGCACGCCGGGCCGACCTCTTCGTGGCGATGCGCCCTTATGACGGCGACGGCGCGATGCAATGGGACGACCTTTTCGAGGCGGTGCTTTTCGAGAGCGGGCGCGGCATCTACGTCGTTCCCCCCGGGAGAAAACCTTCCGATGTTGTCCGGCGCATCCTCGTGGCCTGGCGCGACACCCGCGAAACGGCGCGCGCGGTTGCCGAAGCGGCTCCCTTCATCGAAAAGGCCACCCGCACGGACGTCCTCGTCGTCGACCCGAAGACGGAGATCGCTGGCGGCCAGCCCGCGCCCGATATCGACCTCGCGCGGCATCTCGACCGGTATGGAACCAATGTGGAGGTCAGTCTGCTCGAAAGCGGCGGGCGTGCGGTCAGCGAGATCATTCTCGACCAGGCGCGCCGGATGTCCGCGGACGTGATCGTCATGGGCGCCTATGGCCATTCCCGCGCACGGGAATGGATCCTCGGAGGCGCAACACGCGACATGCTGGAGGGCTCCGAGTTCCCGATCCTCATGGCCCATTGAGGCGCAAGAAATCGAGGAAGCGCATGTGGTCTCCTGCCGGCGACTGGTTCAGCAGACACGCCGCTCATCCGCCCCTTGCAGAGGCAATCGGTGGAAGCGACTTTTGGAAGCTTGCGAACAAAGATCTGCTTGCGCGCCTCGATACACCCAAAGCAGGCTTGAGTTCCGATGAAGCAGGACGCCGTCTCCAGGGCTACGGTCCGAATCTCACGGTCGGGCCGCAGCGCCGGAACGTGCTCGCCAAGATCGGCCGGCGCCTCGTCGAACCGCTCGTCGCCATCCTGCTCGCCGCTGCGGCTGTATCGGGCCTGACCGGCGACTGGCCGAGCTTCTTCATTATTCTTGTCATCGTCGCACTCTCCCTGTTCCTCGATGTCTTCCAGGAACATCGGGCAGAGGCCGCCGCGGACGCCTTGAAACGCTCCGTGGCGATCAGGGCGGATGTCTACCGGGACGGCAAGGTGGTGTCGGAGCCGGTTGAAGCGCTCGTTCCGGGCGATCTCGTGGAACTCAAGGCGGGCGATCTCGTGCCTGCGGATGGAGTCGTTCTCGCAAGCCAGGGCGCCCATGTGAACGAGGCCCTGCTGACCGGCGAGCCCTACCCGGTCGAGAAACGGCCCGGACCCTGCGCCGGCGAGACTCCGGCCGATGCCTTCAACGGTCTGTTCGGAGGCACTTCGGTCGTCAGTGGCGAGGCGACCATGCTGGTGGTGGCGACCGGAGCGACAACCCGTTTCGGCGGTATCGCGGCGGCGCTCCAGTCCAACGAACCGCCGAGCGCTTTCGAGCGGGGAATCCACCGGTTCGGCATCCTCATCGTGCGGCTGACGAGCTTTCTCGTCCTCTTCGTCCTCCTGACGCAGCTTGCCTATGGCCGGCCGGCCATGGAATCCTTCCTGTTCGCCGTGGCGCTGGCGGTCGGTCTCACGCCGGAACTCCTGCCCATGATCATGACGGTGACGCTCTCACGCGGCGCGGTGCGCATGGCTCAGCGCAAGGTCGTGGTGAAGCGGCTTTCGGCCATCCATGACCTGGGAGCCATGGACATCCTGTGCACCGACAAGACGGGAACGCTGACCGAGGCCCGCATTACCGTCGTCGCACATCCTGGACCGGACGGGACGGATTGCGAGCGTGTGATCGAGCTTGCCGCCGTGAACAGCCGTTTCGAGACCGGCGTGCGAAGCCCACTCGACGACGCCATCCTCGCCCATACGGCGGAGCATCCGCTGACCGGCTGGACGAAGCTCGCCGAGGTGCCGTTCGACTTCGAGCGCCGCCGGGTTTGTGTTCTGGCGGAGCGCGACGGCAAGCGGATGGCGATCGTGAAAGGCGCACCCGAGGAAATCCTGGCTCAATGCGTCGAAGTCGAAATGAATGACGGCACCGTGCGGTCGATGGATGCCGCGCTCCGCCAGAACCTCGATGCCTTGCACGCATCGCGCGCGGCCGAAGGTTTCCGGCTTCTCGGGGTTGCCTGGAAGCGGATTCCGTCCGATCGTGCCATTCTTCAGCCTGACGATGAAAGCGATCTCGTCTTCGTCGGATATTGCGTGTTTCTCGATCCGCCCAAAGCCTCGGCAACGGACGCCATCGCCAAACTCGGCGCTGCCGGAGTTCGGATCAAGATCATTTCTGGGGACGCCGAGGCGGTGGTACGCCACCTTGTCGAGGTTCTTCGGCTGCCGGCCAAGGGCCTTCTCACAGGGGCGCAGATCGGTGCGCTCCCGGATACGGCGCTCGTGGCGCGGGTGGACAATGTCGATCTTTTCGCGCGCATCTCGCCGGACCAGAAGACCCGGATCGTACGGGCGGTGCAGGCGCGCGGGCACATCGTCGGCTTCCTGGGGGACGGCATCAACGACGCGCCGGCGATCCGCGCCGCCGATGTCGGCCTCTCGGTGGACGGAGCGACGGATGTCGCCCGCGAGGCGGCAGACATGATCCTCCTGGAGCACGATCTCAGGGTCCTGCACGACGGTGTCGCGGAAGGACGGCGCACTTATGCCAACATCATCAAATACGTGCGTATGGGGACAAGCTCCAATTTCGGCAACATGCTGTCCATGGCCGCGGCTTCCCTCTTTCTGCCGTTCCTGCCGCTGACGCCGGTGCAGGTTTTGGCCAATAACCTGCTCTACGATCTCTCCGAGACGGGTATTCCCTTCGACAACGTCGATGCTGAAGAAGTTGCGGCGCCTCATTCGTGGAACATGCGCGAGGTCTTGCGGTTCACGCTTGTCATGGGCCCGCTCTCCTCGGTGTTCGACCTCGCGACCTTCGCCATGCTGCGTCTCTGGTTCGATGCCGGCGTCGAGGCTTTCCGGACAGCCTGGTTCATCGAGTCCATCGCCACGCAGATCCTGGTGATCTTCATCATCCGTACGATCAAGCCGGCATGGGCGAGCCGTGTCGATCCGGTGCTTCTGGCCACCTCGCTCACGGCCTTGGGGGCAGCCCTGATCCTTGGGCTGACGCCGCTCGGCTCGGTGCTCGCCTTCGTGCCGTTGACGCTCGGTATCGGAGTGGGAATCTTTGGGCTGGTGATCGCCTATCTGGGCACCGCCGATATCGTGAAACCTTACGCTATCCGCAAGCGTTCCGCCTTGCCGTAGGCGGTGCGGCGTTCCAGGCCTCGCCGGCAGAGCGGCAACCGCTCCCGAAGCGCGATCATCCTTTTGATAGAAATCATGGTTGTGCCTTCAAGGGAGACGAAGATCTCCTCATTGGAGATGAAGTCGTGGAGAGTCGCGATGACCATGCTGGCGGAAGTCCCCCCTCCCCTGAAACGGCTCTTCGAGCGGCTCGATTTCGCGTTGCAGCCGAAGCGACAGGCATTGACCCTTCTCCTCTCACATTGGGCGAACAGGCGCGGGAGTGCTATCGCTCCCCGTCCGGAGGATATCGACTTTGCCCCGATCGAGGAGCAGGAAGGCCCCGTGGCGTTTACTTACAGGGTTGGCGACAAGGGGCGCGACTACTCTCTGATGTCGGGCGGGAAGGCTCTTGAGCCTTTGCTCGGCTCCTGTGAGCCCGGTTCTGGCCTGATGGATGCCCCTCACCCGCGAAATGCCGTACGCCTGCGGCGGTTGTTCGAGACCGTGCGCCGGACTGGCGAGCCGGTGGTGGCCGAGTTCACGCTCACCGAGCATGGTCTGGATGTCGCGCGCGTCGAGATCGTTGCGGCTCCCCTGTCTGATCAGGGGAGCAATGTCGATGCCATTCTCGGCGGCGTTGCAATCCGGCCGGTGGGCGAATCCCGCTATCTGCAACGCCTCCATCTGGAACACCCCCATCCGAGTCGACGAGAAGCCTTCGGTCCGGTCGTGTTCGCCCTCGGGGCGAGCCGCGCTTTCGGCGAGCGCGTGGGACGCTACTTGGATCTTCCTCTCGCAAGTTTGGAGGAACGCGATTTCGAGGATGGCGAGCACAAGACAAGGCCACTGGTCTCTGTCCGGGGCTGCGATGTCTACGTGATCCACAGCCTCCATGGCGACAGGATGCAGAGCCCGAACGACAAGCTCTGCCGCCTCCTTTTCTTCATCGGAGCGTTGAAGGATGCAGCGGCAGCTCATGTCACGGCTGTCGTGCCGTATCTCTGCTATGGCCGCAAGGATCGCCAGACAAAGGCTCGGGACCCCGTCACGACCCGTTACGTCGCCGAGCTTTTCGAGGCTGTCGGCACTGATCGGGTGATCACCATGGAGGCGCACAACGTGGCCGCCTACCAGAACGCATTCAGGTGCGACACCGAGCATCTCGACGCGAACGGGCTTTTCGCCTCGTATTTCCTCCCCAAGATCGGGGGTGAGCTCGTTGCCGTCATATCCCCGGATTTAGGGGGGGCGAAACGGGCGGAAGCCTTCCGGGAAAGACTGGAGAAGATGCTTGGACGTCCTGTCTCAAAGGGATTCATCGACAAGCATCGCAGCATGGGACAGGTCACCGGTGAGATATTCGCCGGCGAAGTGGACGGGCGTATCGTGATCGTCATCGACGATTTGATCAGCACCGGTACGACAATGGCGCGGGTCGCAACCGCCTGCAGGGCCCATGGTGCGAAACGTATTTATGTCGCCGCTACCCATGGCCTGTTCACAGGCGGCGCGGAAGCGCTCTGGCGCGAGCCTGCGATCGACGAGGTCGTCGTGACGGACACGATCCCGCCGATGCAGATCGACCCGGCAATTGTGCGGAATCGGTTGGTCGTGATCGATGCCGCCGAGATATTCGCCGAGGCTATCGAGCGCTGCCATGATGGTGGTTCGATTACCGAACTGCTTACGATTGACACGGCAGAGTCCCATCGAGGCCCGCACTGAGCGATCTGCTTCCCTTTGTCTTGGAAGGCTTGTTCCATGCTCGTCGGCGATCAGAGCGAGACGATCCGCTTCCTCAAGAAAGTTTCGCCAGCTGACGGATCGGAGGTCGAACTCGTCTCGACCCATGCCTCGCTCATTTTTCTAGCGAGGGATCGAGCGCTCAAGCTCAAGCGCGCGGTACGCTACCCGTATCTCAACTTCTCGTCTCCGGAAAGACGCCTCGCCTGCTGTCGGGCCGAGCTCGAACTCAACCGGCGAACGGCGCCTCAGCTCTACCTCGCCGTTCGCACCATCACGCGCGAAGCCGATGGGCGTCTCGCCTTCGATGGCGCGGGAACCCTTGTCGACGCCGTCGTCGAAATGCGCCGGTTCAGCCAGGAAAACCTGTTCGATACCATGGCTCAGAAGGGAGCCTTGACACCGCAACTCATGACGGACCTTGCCCGGCAGATTGCGAAATTTCACAAAAGTGCCGCCATCAGTTTCACGCATGGAGGCGTCGCAGGAATTTCCGCTGTGCTCGATATCAACGATCGGGCGCTTCGAGGCATATCGCTGGTCACCGCCGAAGAGGCACGGTCATTCGCGGCTTCGTTCCGGCAAGCCCTCATCCGACATTCGGATCGGCTCGAAGCGCGGCGCAGGGCGGGCAAGGTCCGGCGGTGCCATGGAGACCTGATCCTCCGTAATATCTGTCTGATCGACAGCTTGCCCACCCTGTTCGATTGCCTTGAGTTCAATGAGGACCTAGCGACCATCGATGTTCTCTACGATTTGGCCTTTCTGCTGATGGACCTGTGGCACCGGGATCAACGCGAACTCGCCAATATCGTCTTCAACCGCTACCTCGACGAATGCGAGGAGATGGACGGATTGCCGCTCCTGCCTTTTTTCATGGCGATCCGTGCCGCTGTCCGGGCACATGTTACGGCGACGCAGGCCCTCGATGCAGCGGGGGACGCAGCAGGAGTTCTCCTGACCGAAGCGCGGGCGTATTTCGGCCTCGCAACCTCCCTGCTCAGTCATGTGGATCCGCTTCTCCTTGCCGTCGGTGGCTTCAGCGGATCGGGCAAGTCGACGGTCGCGTCCCTCGTCGCACCGCATATCGGCCCGGCACCCGGGGCGCGGACCCTCAACAGCGATCGCATCCGCAAGCGTGTGCATGGCGTTCGCGCGGAGGAGCGCCTGCCGGAATCGGCCTATCGGCCGGAAATTTCGGAAATGGTCTACGAGACCTTGCGGCGCGAGGCCGCGGAGGTTCTCACGATGGGAAGCGGCGTCGTGATCGATGCAGTCTTCGATCGTCCTGACGAACGCCGAGCCATCCAGAACGTGGTGGCGGCGGCCGGCATCCCGTTTCACGGAATCTGGCTTGAAGCGCCGACGGAGACGCTCCTCTTGCGCATGGAGGCGCGACGAAGCAATCCGTCGGACGCAACCGCCGAAGTGCTGGCCGCCCAGCTTCGGCGTGACATCGGTGAGATCGTCTGGCAGCGCATCGATGCATCGGGCGATCCGGCAGAAACCCGGCGGACGATCCTTGCCTCACTCAGCATCCCGTCCTGACGTGTAACCCAAGGCTCTCGATCCGGATACGGCCGCAGGCGATAAAGCCTTGCTGGCGAAAACCGCCTGCCCTGTTCCCATAGCGCAACGGCTGGCCGTCAGGGGCGATAACGTGTCCGCCTGCGGCCGCCAGAATGGCGTGCCCGGCAGCCGTATCCCATTCGCAGGTCGGGTTCAGGCGCGGGTAGATATCCGCCTCGCCCTGCGCAATGAGGCAGAATTTCAAGGATGAACCCATCGCGCGGCATTCGGTGATCGGCAGGCGGCTGAGATAGTTTTCCGTGGCCGGGTCGAGATGAGAGCGGCTGATGAGCGCGACGAGGCCGGAGGGAGGCGGTATTCGCGCAGTGATCCGGCGAGCCTTGGCTATGGCTGCAAGGGATGCTCCCGGAGCAACCTTGACGGTGTGGCTCTCCTTGTCGGAAAACCACAACCGCTCCTGCAGAGGAGCATAAATCGCGCCCGCGACGGTACGCCCGTTCAGGACAAGGGCCAGGTTGACCGTGAACTCGCTGCCATGGGTCATGAATTCCAGTGTGCCGTCGAGGGGATCGACAAGGATGAATTGGGGGCCGATGACCGGCGCAGGACCGGTCGCCATGCACTCCTCGGCAATGACGGGGATTCCGGGAAACAGCGCAGCAAGCCGCTGCATGATCAAGCGTTCGGATGCGAGGTCCGCTTCCGTAACAGGTGAAGCATCCGCCTTCCACGCCGTGGAGAACCCGCGCCGATAGATCTCCATGATCGGCTCTCCGGCCGCAACGGCGATCTGCGCGAGAAGCAAGGCAGTGACATCGAAGGACACGCGCAATCGATTAGCATGCGGGCAAGCGGACACGTTGCGGAAAATCAAGGCCGTCTGACAGGATCCGGTATGATGAGCCATCATTCCGTGATGGAGCGTCTGAACACGCGCGGCAATGCCCTGTTCACCGACCTGTACGAACTCACCATGCTGCGGGCGTATTTCGAACGCGGCATGGCCGAGCAGGCCGTCTTCAGTCTGTTCGTGCGAAAATTGCCCCCGAACCGCAACTACCTCGTGGCATGTGGCCTGGGAGACCTCCTCGACGCCATGGAAGCCCAGCGCTTTACGAATGATGACATCGCCTACCTGTCCTCGCTGGACATGTTTCCTGAACCCTTCCTCCAGTGGCTGAAGGCATTCCGTTTCACCGGCGATATTCACGCCGTCCCGGAGGGGACACCCATCTTCGCCAATGAGCCGATCCTCGAAGTGATCGCTCCCATCGCGGAAGCGCAACTGATCGAAACCCTGGTTCTCAACCAGATCGGACTTCAGACCATTCTGGCCTCCAAGGCCGCCCGTATGGTCCATGCCGCTCAGGGCCGGCCTATCGTGGATTTCGGCGGACGGCGGGCGCAAGGGATCGATGCGGCCATCAAGGGAGCGCGAGCCTTCTACGTGGCCGGGATTTCGGCAACCTCCAATGTCCTTGCCGGAAGGATTTATGGAATTCCGGTCGCCGGAACGATGGCCCATAGCTTTATCGAAGCTTTTCCGCGCGAAATGGAGGCCTTCCGTATCTTTGCGGAGGTTTTCCCGGAGACGACCCTGCTGGTCGATACCTATGACACGCTCGATGGTGTAAGGAAGGTCGCCGCGTTCGCACGCTCGCTTGGATCTTCGTTTCGCGTGCAAGCTATCCGGCTCGACTCGGGCGACCTTCTGGGCCTCGCCAAAGGAGCGCGCAGCATTCTCGACGACGCCGGTTTGTCCCACGTGAAGATTTTTGCGAGCGGTGGGCTCGACGAGAACGAAATTCAACGGCTCGTCGCGGCCGCTGCGCCTATCGATGCCTTCGGCGTCGGCACGCAGATGAGCGTGGCCGCGGACGCGCCTGCCCTCGATATCGCCTACAAGCTCACGGAATATGCCGGAACGGGCCGGATGAAATTCTCGACCGGCAAGCGCACCCTGCCCGGCCGGAAGCAGGTGTTCCGGGAATATCGGGATGGGACGGCGATCCGCGACACGATTGCCCGATGGTACGAAGCGTTGCCGGGAATGCCGCTCCTCACGCCGGTGATGGCCAGAGGCCAGCGGATCGAGGAGCGCACCGCGTCACTTCCCGTCATCCGGACCTATGCCATAGATGCCGCAAGACGATTGCCCGAGAGGTTGCGGAATCTCGCTCCGGCTGCTCCTTACGAGGTCACTGTCAGTCCGGCTCTCGATGCCTATGAGCGTGAAACACGCGCCGACATCGCGGCCGGTATGGCCGGAGACCTGGAGGGATAAGCGGAAATCCCCAAAGCACGTCTATTCCTCTGCCAGGGCGTCTTCGGCAAGCCGCAGGTAGCGGGCTGCGAGCGGTTCCCATTTCGCGGGCTCCCGCGGGATCGGGTCGAGCAGATGGGCGAGCGTGAGTCGCGCCCGCAACACCGCACGAAACGCCACGTAGAGCCTGACGAGGCGGTCCGGAGGGCGAACCCCGAGCCGACCGCCAACCAGGTCCATCAGAGCCGGACCGATCCAGGAATGCCCCAGAAGCGCGCATTCCATGCCGAGGAAGGCGAGTTCGTCGAAGGGATCGGCCTGTCTCAGTTCCCGATTGAATTCCAGGCAATCGAAGATCGCGATCGGATCGGTCAGGCAGATATGTTCGGGCTTGAGATCGCCATGTCCATCGACGACCTGACCGAACCGCACCCGCTCTTCCAGGAGAGCACGGTCCTCGGCGAGAGCGTGCTCGAGCCGGTCCAGGATCACCGGAACACATCCATGGTCGACCGCGAAGGCGCGGCAGGTCAGCACCGCCCGGTTCGTGGCCTGCTCCCTGACGAAGCGGTCGGCATAAGTGTCAGGGGTGATCGCGGCCCGCTCGGCATGTGCGTAGAAGGACGCCAGGACATCCGCCAGCCGGTCGAGATCCCTATCGGTCACGAGCCCCCGCGTGAGCATGCGGTCGAGCATGCGGCTATCGGGCAGCCGGCGCATCGAAACGAGCCAGTCCACGATCTCGCCTTCGCCATCGAGCGTGAGGTGGCCCTCGGGCGTGCGCTTCAGGGCCACCACGCCATGATAGGTATTCGGGGCAAGCCGGGCATTGAGACGCACCTCCTCCTGGCTGTTCGCTTCGCGGGCTGCAAGCGTTGAGAAATCCAGCTGTGGAGAGCGGACGGGCTTCTTCAGCTTGAAGACCTGCTCGCCCACGAGGAAAACCCATGACATGTGGGTCTCCTTGACCAGAACTTCGCGCGGACGATGCGGGTAGGCGGCCGGCCTGCGCAGGAACTGCACCTTCTCGTCTATCGCGATGCTGTCCGGAAACGGGCAAGAGGCAAAAGCCATCGGTCCACATCCAATGGATCGGCACTCCAACGGCGGCACGAAGGCGCGATCATCGGAATGGCGTGATGCTTTCCGCCTAATCAGCGAACCTTCCTTGGCGGCGTCGTTGCGAAATATCAAAGCGTCTCACGTCGCGCTTGGTCAGCTTCGCATAGGTTCGGTCGATGCTGGAGATGGTCCGTGAACTCCGTCGTGAGTTTCAAGCCTGTGTTCTTGGCCACCCGCGACGGTGGGAAGAGCGGCCGGCTCGTCTTCGCGGGCGACCGTCTGATGGCGATCCTCGTCCAAGCGGAGGATCGCGACTTGCAGGGGGATTATTCGGGCCGGTGGCTTGTCCGGGTCGGGTTCGGCCCCTGCTCCGTACCTCCAGCCGACGGTTTCGCCACACTTCAGGAAGTGTCTGTCTGGGTCAGCGGTCTCATCGGGTGGGATGACGCGGTTCCTATGGCCTAGGCGCGGGAGCCTCAAGGTTGATCTCGACCGTAAGCCGATGCAGTCGCGCCCTGTCTGCACTCGTGCCGACGAGCACTTCGATGAAACCTGCTTCGAGAACCGGGCGCAGATCGGCATCGAGATGCTTCAGATCCTTCACCGCAACGCGCAGCCGCATCGTTCCGCGTTCTCCCGCCGCGAGTGCGATCCTGGAGAAATCCTTCAGTTCCAGAAGCGGTTGCGATACCGACGCAACCGGATCGTGGATGAACAGGAAGATCGTTTCCTCGCCGTCCCGAGGCCCTTCGTTGCTCACCTCCACATCGACCACGATCTCGTCCGTGGGGCCCAGCTTCGTTGCCTGGGCGCGAAGTCCGGTGATCGCGAATGTCGTATAGGACAGACCGTCCCCGAACCGGAACAAGGGCTCGTTCGGGATGTCGAGATACTTGCTCGTGAAATAGTCCTCGGGATCGCGCGGGCGCCCGGTCGGCCGCTGGGCGTAGAAGATCGGGATCTGGCCGGCTGCTCGTGGCCAGGATACGGGGAGCTTGCCGCATGGATTCCAACGTCCCGTGATTACGTCGGCTAAGGCGTGCCCTGCCTCATGACCGAGGAAACCTGCGGCGAGAACGGCATCCGCGCGCTCCACCAATCGCTCGATGACCAGCGGACGCCCGCTCATGATCACCGCGATCACCGGCTTGCGCAGGGCAAGGATCGCTACGGCGAGATCCTGCTGGCGTCCCGGCAGATCGATATGGGCGCGCGACGCCGCTTCGCCGCTCATGGATCTGTCCTCACCGAGGCAGAGCACGATGACGTCCGCTGTCGCGGCGGTTTCCACTGCGGCACGGATGCCCTCACGATCCCGGCCCTGGACGTCTATGGCCTCGACCGCGACGATCTCCGCAGCCCGAAGCGCTTTCTTCAATCCGTCGTGAATGGTGACCGCGTGCTCAGGTTTCCCAAGTGCCCCCCACGGTCCCAGCATATCGGCGCGGGCATCGATCAGCGGACCGATAAGAGCGATCCGCTTCACGCCTGGATCGAGCGGGAGAAGCGGCCGCTCGTTCTTCAGCAGCACGATCGAACGTCTCGCTGCATCTCTCGCCAAGGATCTGTTCGTTTCGTGCCGACGCGGATCCGATGCTTGCAGCCCGTCGCTTTTGTCGGGGGCATGAAAGAGGCCGAGCCTCGCCTTGAGGGTGAGAACGCGCCGCACGGCCGCATCCACATCCTCGATGCGCGATGAGCCGCGCTTCAGCGCTATCGGCAAGCCGTGTTCATAAGCGCCGCCCATCATGTCGATGTCGATGCCCGCACGCAGGGCCAGGGCGGCGGCGGCGGCAAGGTCTTCCGCGACGCCGTGTTTGATGAGTTCCGGGATCGCGTCGTAATCGCTCACGATCACCCCGTCGAAGCCCCATTGTTTCCGCACGAGATCGCGCAGCACGGCGACATTCGCCGACATCGGAATGCCTGCGAGATCCGTGAAGGCAGGCATGATGACTGCCACGCCCGCCTGGATCGCCGCATGGAAGGGGGGCAGGTAGACTTCGTGCAACAGACGTTCCGAGATATCGACGGGAGCATAGTCGCGCCCTGCCGTCGCCGCTCCGTACGCGACGAGATGCTTGGCCGTGGCGGCGAGCGAACCCGGCGCGGCAATATCGTCTCCCTGGAAACCCTTCACCTTCGCCTCGGCAAAGCGCCGGGCGACCAGGACATCCTCGCCCGGGCCTTCCGCGATGCGGCCCCAGCGCGGGTCGCGGGCAATGTCGAGCATGGGCGCGAAGGTCAGGTTGATCCCGTCGGCGGCCGCCTCCCCTGCGGCGGCCCGGGCTGTCCGTCGCCAAAGGTCCGGGTCGAACGCCGCCACCTCCGCAAGCGGGAGCGGAAAAAGCGTGCGATGGCCGTGAAGGATATCGAGGCCGATGAGAAGCGGGAGCCGCAGGCGGCTCTCCTCAACCGCGACGCGTTGCACGGCCCGGATTTCCGCAGGGTTGACAAGATTGAGCAGACTGCCGGCCCTGCCCTCCCGGACCGCCACGATCATGTCGACGGGCCGTCCCGGGCCGGTGATCAGGCGCCCGGCATCGAGCATCGTGAGCTGGCCGATCTTCTCCTCGAGGGTCATGCCCTCGAGCAGCGCCTCGATCCTTTCCCCATCCTCGGCCATGACGTTTCCCTTGCCCAAGGATTGAAGAATTAGGGTCTCAGGATCGTGAGGGAACACTGCGGCGCTTCGTTGAATTCTTCAGATAGTATCGTAACGTTTCGGCTCCTCCGATGAATACGGCGCAGCATGACCGCCTCTGCCTGCCCAGATATGTCGCGGCATGACCGGGAAAACGCCCGAAGGCTTGGTGCCGTGCAAAGGCAAACCCTCCGCTATTTCTGGGAGTTCGGCCATCCCGTCAGCGGCCTTGCCCGCGAAAGGATCACCATCGGCCGGGATCCCGACGATCGTGTCGCGACCGGGGCATCCGGCATGGGCGCCATGGCCATCATTACCGGCGTCGAGAGAGGTTGGATCCGCCGGCAGGATGCCGTGAAGAGGCTTCTGACGATGACGCGGTTCCTCGAAAACGTCCCGTGCTATCACGGCATCTTTCCTCATTGGATGAACGGCCGTACCGGCGCGACGATCCCTTTCGCGCGCAAGGATGACGGCGGCGATCTCGTCGAGACGGCCTTTCTCTTCCAGGGGTTGCTCTGTGCCCGACAATATTTCCACCGGGAGGATAGCGACGAGCGCGAGTTGCGGCGCCTGATCGACCGTCTGTGGTGCGAGGCGGAATGGGACTGGCATACCCGTGGGGGCCTCAAGATGCTCTATTGGCATTGGAGTCCCAATCATGGATGGAGCATGGATTTCGAGATCCGGGGCTGGAACGAGTGCCTCATCGCCTATGTCCTGGCCGCATCCGCGCCGCATTATGCGATCGACGCCAGCGTCTATCACGGAGGCTGGGTCCAGGGGCAGGACTTCCGAAACGAGCGGACCTACCATGACATCGAGTTGCCGCTCGGACCCGATTATGGCGGACCGCTCTACTTTGCTCATTATTCCTTTCTCGGCCTCGACCCGCGCGGGTTGAAGGATCGGTATGCCAATTACTGGCGGCAGAATGTTCACCATGTCCGGATCAACCGCGAGTACTGCATCCATAACCCGCACCACTTCAAAGGCTACGGCCCGGATTGCTGGGGCCTGACGAGCGACGACACCGACGAGGGTTATCGCGGCCTTCATCCCAAGAACGATCTCGGCTTCATCGCACCTAACGCGGCATTGGCGAGTTTTCCCTATACGCCTGCGGCCTCGATGCTCGCTCTTCAGCATTTCGATGGCCCTCTGCGTGAGCGGTTATGGGGGGAGTGCGGCTTCACCTCCTCCTTCAGCGAAAGCAAGGACTGGTATTCGCGCGACTATATCGGTGTCGATCAGGGGCCGACCCTGGTAATGATCGAGAATTACCGTTCGGGCCTGTTGTGGAAGCTTTTCATGAGCTGCCCCGAGATCCGTTCGGGGCTCGCCAAACTGGGCTTCGAGAGCCCGCATCTGGCATGAACGAGAAGCAAGCCGGAATTATCGACCGAACGCTCCTCGACTGGATGGAGAGCGAGATGTGCTTCGCCTCGGTCGCCATTCTGCAAGGCCTCTCCGCAACAGGTTACGTGATGCACCGGGAGGTCTTTGGTCAAAGGATCGTGCCCAAGGCCGGCTCGATTGTGGCCGCGCCCGCAACCGATCTCTCCGGAGGCGAGCCGGATTATTTCTTTCATTGGCTCAGGGATTCTTCGCTCGTCATGGAAGCCTTGAGAATCCTGCACATGCACGGCAGGCTTCGTGACGCCGCCCGGTTCTTCGGCGACTTCGTCGCGTTCAGTCTCGGCCTGCGCCGTCTCGATGGCCCTACTCGCTTGCGGCAGGGAAACATTCGACAGGCAGTCCCACCGGATGTGCTGAAATATGTGCGCTCGGATGACGAGCTGATGGGCTTGGTCGGCGATGCGCCCCTTGGCGACGTGCGGTTCAACCCGGACGGCACCCTCGACATCATCATATGGTCGCGGCCTCAGAACGACGGCCCGGCCCTGCGGGCACTCGGCATCCTGCGCTATATCCGGCTCGCCGGCGCATTCGGTACGGCTGAGGCCACTGATCTGGTATTGGGAGACCTCGCCTTCGTCGCACGGCACTGGGCCGAACCATGCTACGACCTCTGGGAGGAAGAACTCGGGCATCACTACTACACGCGTCTCGTCCAGATGGCGGCGATTGAGAATGGCGCGGAATGGATGATTGAGCGTGATGATCGGGATGGCGCCGACCACTTTCGATCTGTCGCACGCGCCCTCGGCGAAAGCCTCGAAAGTCATTGGTCGCCGGAGCGGCGCTTTTATCTCAGCCGACTGGGTGTCCGTCGTCACAATCCGCAGAACGACCTGGACGCGTCCATCATCCTCGCCGTCTTGCATTCCGGCCGCGAGACCGGCACGCACAGCATGCTCGATCCCAGGGTGCATGCCACGCTTGCGAAACTCGAAGATCTTTTTGCTGCGGAATACCGCATCAACAATCCGCCACGGAAGGGTCGCGCTCCGGCGATGGGCCGTTATGCGGCCGACGTTTATGTCAGTGGCGGGGCCTGGTACATGACGACGTTCGCCACGGCGGAATTCCACTATCGGCTCGCGGGCCTTGTGGCGCGGGGCCATGGAATCGAATGCAACGATGAGAATGCGCCATTCCTGACCCGCGTTCTCGGCAGGCGGACGACATTGCCTTATGGGCTGCTCCCGTCCTCGAGCATAGACCGCACGATGCTCGCGAACGCCTTTCTCGAGCGCGGCGACGCGTTCATGGCGACGGTGCGGGATTACACGCCGGCCTCGGGTGAGCTCTCTGAACAATTCGATCACACGACCGGCCGGCAGACCTCCGCAAAAAATCTCGCCTGGAGCTATGCCGCCTTCATCACCGCCTACGACGCCCGGCAACGCGCCGCTTCATTTCTCCAGCCTGCCGCAACGGATTAAGTTCCTTTCCGATCAACCTGAATCGCATAGAGTTTTTCCACATCCGCACGCCGACAGAGTTCCGTTCCCGGCGTCATGAGGGTTGCGGCGCCGGCGGCCATTCCGAAGCGGACTGCATGTCCCAAATCCAGGCCCCTCACCAAGCCGAGCGTGATCGCCGCAACCATGCTGTCGCCCGCGCCGACGGCGCTGCGGATCGAGACCTCGATGGGGGCAAGCCTTTCATATCCCTTGGCCGTTACGAGGAGTGCCCCCTGAGCGCCGAGGGAAGCGACAATCACCTCGCTCCGGCCTTCCGCGATAAGCTCCCGGGCGGCCTCGACCTGCTCCGCCTCATGACGAAGCTCGCGGCCGACACTTTCCCGAAGCTCCCGTATGCTCGGCTTGAGAAGATAGACGCCCCGCCGGGTCTGCCTCAGGGCCTCGCCCGACGTGTCGAGAATGAAGCGCGCCCCGAGCTTGTTCGCCAGATCGGCCACCCCCTGAAAGAAATCGGGTTTCATCCCGGGCGGCAGGCTGCCGCTGGCGACGATGAATCGCGCATTGGCCGCAAGTTCGGTCAGGCTGTCGAGACAGGCCTGCTGCTCATTCCCGGCAAGCGTCGGCCCGGGCAGCACGAAGCGGTATTGCTGCCCGCTGCGGCGCTCATCGACCGTGAAGCTCTCTCGCGTCACTCCCTCGATGGGAATACGACGATGGGGAACGCTGTCGCGCTCGAGCAGATTCTCAAGCGCAAGGCCGGCCGGCCCTCCCGCCGGAAAGACCGCGAGCGCCTCTCCGCCCAGGGTCCGCACGACCCTGGCGACGTTGATGCCGCCCCCTCCGGGATCGTAGCGCGGCAGCCCGCAACGCATCTTTTCCGTCGGTATGACGGCCTCCGCGCTTGTCGCGATATCGAGCGCCGGGTTCATGGTGAGCGTGACGATCTCAGGCAACCCGGCTCCCTCCAGGGCTGCGCGAACGATCAGGCGAGGCTCCGGCCCCCTTCCGCTCCGGGGCAGCCTCCGAAGCAGAGACGTTATTGGCAAGGGAACGGTTGCATTCAAGATGATCGGCCCGACAGCTCGCGAAACGCCACCGCAGCGTCAGAGCTCGAATGGTCTCCAAGCTGAGGCGAATTAGAAATCCGGCCTCAGCGCCCTAGGATTCTTGGCTGTCCGTTCTGCAAAAAGGTGAAGGACATGAAGCCAGCCGCGAATCCCTTTTCCGTCCCGGCCAAGGTGGAACCCGCCCTCGGGAGCGTTCAGACGTATTGGCTGTCGTTGAGAAGGGGCGGGAACGACATGCCCTTCTCCGACGATGTCGATCCGACCAAGCTTTCGGAGATCGCAGACGACATGATGCTGATCACCGCATTCGAGAACCCGGAGCGTTTCCGCTTCGAAGCCGTGGGAGCGCGCATCGTCAGCCAATATGGCGCACCTTTGAGCGGGGAATTCAGCGATGAGTTGGAGCAGCGCCCTCCCCTGAAATCCTTCACGGAGCAATGCGGCGCGACGGTCGCGCAACGCGCGCCGACATATTACCGCACCCAACTCATTGGCCCAGAGGCGGGATACGCACGCATCCTGCTGCCGACCTGGGGAGACGGGCATGTGATGATGCTACTAGGCGCCATCACTCCTTTGTGAGGCGTTCGCGCCGGCGTTTTGATCTTGAGCAATGCCGACCCCACCGGAACTGTCGGACCTTCACGAAGCGCCTATATGAAAACCGGGGATAGTGAAATGCGTTCTGATACATCGGCAACGGGCATGAGCCTCCCGGCTCCTTTACAAGGGCCTCACGTCGTGCGCGTCTCCAAACACAAGGAAAGCAGCGACTTACTGCCCGCGACGAGCACGCCTGTTCCGACGGCTGGGCCGGACGATGTCGAACTCCTCCGCATTCGGGACGCACTGGACCACGTCGCCCATGCGGGCTTGGCGCGTCTCACGGGCGGCCTGTCCCCGGCCGCCCTCATGGCTGCCTATATGGACTGGGCCGTTCATCTTGCCATCTCACCCGGCAAGCAGGTCGCGCTCGCCACGAAGGCAGCCCGCAAATGGTCACGTTTGGCGCAGTTCGCCTCCCGTTGCGCCATGGGCGGAGGTCTGGGCGAGCAATGCATCGTTCCGCTGCCCCAGGATGGACGCTTTGCCGCAAGCCCATGGCAGCAATGGCCCTACAACGTCATGCAGCAGGCTTTTCTGTTGCACCAGCAATGGTGGCACAACGCCACGACGGAGGTGCAAGGGGTTACGAAGCAGCACGAGAATGTGGTCGCGTTCCTCTCACGGCAGATTCTCGACACGACCTCTCCCTCGAATTTCTTTATGACGAATCCGGTCGTGCAGGAGCGAACCCTAAAGACGGGCGGCCAGAATCTTGTACAGGGATTCCGTAACTTCCTGGACGATTGGGAACGGGTCGTCAGTGGCAAGCCCCCAGCCGGCACGGAGGCCTTCCGGGTCGGGCGCGATGTCGCCGTAACGCCCGGCAAGGTCGTTTACCGCAATCGGCTCATCGAGCTGATCCAGTATGCGCCGACAACCGAGAAAGTCCGGCCGGAGCCGATCCTGATCGTGCCGGCCTGGATCATGAAATACTACATTCTGGACCTGTCGCCCAAGGACTCGTTCGTCCGCTACCTGACCGACCAGGGCTTCACGGTGTTCATCGTCTCCTGGAGGAACCCGACCGGGGAGGATCGGGATCTCGGAATGGACGATTACCGGACGCTCGGCGTGATGGCGGCCCTCAACGCCACTAGCACCATCGTGCCGGAGCGAAAGGTGCATGCCGTCGGTTACTGCCTCGGCGGCACGCTCCTTTCCATCGCAGCCGCCGCGATGGCACGGGACGGCGACGATCGTCTGGCGGCCCTTACCTTGCTCGCGGCACAGGTCGATTTCCGGGAAGCCGGAGAACTCGCGCTCTTCATCAATGAAAGCCAGGTCAGCTTTCTGGAAGATCTGATGTGGAGCCAGGGCTATCTCGACGCCAGGCAGATGGCGGGTGCGTTCCAGCTTCTCCGCTCGAACGATCTGATCTGGTCGCGGATCGTGCGGCATTACCTGCTGGGCGAGCGCACGCCCATGAACGACCTGATGGCCTGGAACGCGGATGCGACCCGCATGCCCTATCGCATGCATTCTCAATATCTGAGGCAGCTCTTCCTCGATAACGATCTGGCGGAGGGGCGCTTTATGGTCGAAGACAGGCCGATTGCCGTCAGCGATATCCGGGTGCCGATCTTCGCCGTCGGGACCGAGCGCGATCACATCGCGCCTTGGCAGTCGGCCTTCAAGATCCATCTTCTGACAGATACCGATGTAACTTTCCTGCTCGCGGCGGGAGGGCACAATGTCGGCATCGTCGCGGATCCCGGCAGGATTGGAGGTCACTTCCAGGTCCTGACGAAGACAGAGGCGGATCGCTACGTGGATCCCAATACCTGGACCAGGATCGTGCCCATCCATGCCGGTTCATGGTGGACCGAGTGGACGGAATGGCTGGCCGAGCATTCCGGCGAGCCTGTCCGCCCACCCGCCATGGGAGCACCGGCGCGCGGATACCCGGTCCTGTGCGACGCCCCAGGCACATACGTGCTTCAAACCTGAGCAGGCCTCAAGACGCCTCCGGCCAACCCGGCGGCCCGATATTAGTCTCCGGATACTGGGAAGCGTTCCGAAAGAACGCGACGCCCCCTTGAACCGCGACACAAAAAATCCTTATAAGATCGGCCCTTAAGGCGAAGCCTCGGAGAAGCCCGCCTCCTTCGCCATGATTTCGTGCCGATCCGGCCTTAGGCAGGCGCCCCCGAAGGCTTTTCCACGCTCAAATATAATGGAATTTTGCGGATGAATGCTCCCGCGCCCAAAGTCTCGTTCGTATCCCTGGGTTGCCCGAAGGCCCTTGTCGATTCCGAGCGCATCATCACTCAGCTGCGCGCTCAAGGTTACGAGTTGACCAAGAAGCATGACGGGGCCGACGTGGTCATCGTCAATACCTGCGGCTTTCTCGACAGCGCCAAGGCGGAGTCGCTCGATGCCATCGGCGAGGCCATGGCCGAGAACGGCAAGGTCATCGTCACCGGCTGCATGGGCGCCGAGCCGGAGCAGATCCGCGACCGCTTCCCCAATGTTCTGGCCATCACCGGCCCGCAGCAATACGAGACGGTGGTGACGGCGGTCCACAAGGCCGCTCCGCCCGCGCACGACCCGTTCGTGGATCTCGTGCCGCCTCAGGGCGTGAAGCTGACGCCACGGCATTATGCCTATCTCAAGATTTCGGAAGGCTGCAATAATCGCTGCTCCTTCTGCATCATTCCGAAGCTGCGCGGAGACCTGGTCAGCCGTCCCATCGGGGATGTGCTGCGCGAGGCAGAGAAGCTCGCCAAGGCCGGCGTCAAGGAGCTCCTCGTCATTTCGCAGGATACCAGCGCCTACGGCCTCGACATCAAGTACCAGCCGAGCCTGTGGCAGGACCGGGAGGTCCGCACCCGTTTCTTCGACCTCTCCCGGGAGCTCGGCGAACTCGGGATGTGGGTCCGCATGCACTATGTCTATCCGTACCCCCATGTGGACGAGGTCATCCCGCTCATGGCCGAGGGCAAGATCCTTCCCTATCTCGACATCCCCTTCCAGCACGCCTCTCCGGGCGTCCTGAAGGCCATGCGCCGCCCGGCCCATCAGGAAAAGACCCTCGACCGGATCCGCAAGTGGCGCGAGATCTGCCCGGACCTCGCCATCCGCTCGACCTTCATCGTCGGCTTCCCCGGCGAGACGGAAGAGGACGTGGATTTTCTTCTCGACTGGCTGAAGGAAGCCAAGCTCGACCGGGTCGGCTGCTTCCGTTACGAGCCGGTGCAGGGCGCCCCCGCCAACGAGATCGCCGACCCGGTTCCGCCGGAGGCCAAGGATGAGCGCTGGCACCGGTTCATGAAAACCCAGCGCGATGTCAGCGCCAAGCTGCTCAAGGCCAAGGTCGGCAAGCGCCTGCCCGTCATCATCGATGAGCCGGGTTCCACGGTCGCCAAGGGCCGCACCAAATACGATGCGCCCGAGATCGACGGTTCGGTCTATGTCGCCTCGCGTCGCCCGCTCCGCGTCGGCGATATCGTCAGCGTCAAGATCGAGCGCTCGGATGAGTACGACCTGCATGGGGTGGCGGTTTAAGGCCTCCTGTCATTCCGGGACGCCGCAGGCGGGCCCGGAACTCATAAACACGGACAGTTCAGGAAAGAGCGAGACGGCGACGCGCCCTATTCTGATAAGCCTATGTTGATGGGTTTCCCCGCTTCACGTGGCCCTTCGGGTCGGGCTCTCGCTTCGCTCGCCCCGGAATGACGGAGCGGTTTACTTCCTAACGATCTGACTACTATCGATGATGTGGACGCCGGCGGCTTCCAGGTCGGCCCGGGCGCGGGCCAATGATCCATTCGCATCGATGGCGCGGGAGGCATCCTCGATCAGGTAGGTATCGAAGCCTGCGGCCTTGGCGTCGAGCGCCGTCCAGGCGACACAGAAATCCGTGGCGAGCCCCGCGCAGAAGACGCGGCGGAAGCCACGCTCCTTCAGATAGCCCGCAAGCCCGGTCGAGGTGCGCCGGTCGGCCTCGAGGAAACCGGAATAGCTGTCGATCTCCGGATTGTAGCCTTTCCGGATGACCAGTTGCGCGTGCGGAATGTCGAGCTCGCGTGAGATTTCCGCCCCGGGCGTGCCCTGGATACAATGATCGGGCCAGAGAACTTGCTGGCCATAGGCCAAGTCGATCATCTCGAAGGGCTTCCTGCCGGGGTGGGTCGAAGCGAAGGACGCATGGCCCTTCGGATGCCAATCCTGGGTCAGCAGGACATGGCGGAAGATCCGGGCAAGCCTGTTGATGGGCGCGATGACGGCATCGCCCTCCGGCACGGCGAGCGCGCCTCCGGGCAGGAAGTCGTATTGAATATCCGTGATGATGAAGACGTCGGTATCAGTCGGCGTGATTGTCGTCTGCTCTGCCATGTCGTCCGCTCCGTATCGGCCGGATCATAAGAAAGCTCAAAAGAAAAAGGCAGCCGATCCCTCGGCTGCCTTTCGCGAAACGCCAGCTGCCTTATTGGGGCAGCTTGTCATCGATGCCTTTGACATAGAAGTTCATGCTCAGGATCTGCTCGTCGGAGAGAGCGCCGTTGCCCTTGCACTCGACCTGGGTGCCATCCTGCTTCAGGACCGGGCACTTGAAGGGGTTGAGCTTGCCGGACTTGATCGCGGCCTCGGTCTCCTCGGCCATCTTCTTCACGTCGTCAGGCATGTTCTTATAGGGCGACATGACCACCATGTGTGCGGCAAGACCACCCCAGGTATCCTCGGACTTCCAGGTGCCGTCGAGAACGGCCTTGACGCGGGCGACGTAGTAGTCGGACCAGTTGTCGACGATGGCGGTCAGTTGCGCCTTCGGTGCGAACTGCTCCATGTCCGAGGCTTGGCCGAAGCCGTATTTACCGCGGGCTTCCGCCGCCTGCAGCGGAGCCGGGCTGTCCGTGTGCTGAGCGATCACGTCGACGCCCTGATCGAGCAGCGCTTTGGCCGCGTCCGCTTCCTTCGCCGGGTCGTACCAGGAATTTGCCCAGACGACCTTGATCTTGATGTTCGGATTCACCGACTGCGCGCCCAGGAAGTAGGAGTTGATGCCGGACACGACCTCAGGAATCGGGAAGGCGCCCACATAGCCGATGGTGCCGGACTTCGACATCTTGGCCGCGATCTGGCCGATGATGTAGCGGCCTTCATGGAACTTCGCCGCATAGGTGGCGAGGTTCGGAAGACGCTTGAAGCCGGTTGCATGCTCGAACTTGACGTTCGGATATTTCTTGGCGACCTTGACCGTCGGCTCCATGAAGCCGAACGAGGTGGTGAAGATCAGCTTATGGCCGGTGCGGACCAGCTGCTCGATGGGGCGCTCGGCATCCGCCTCGGGCACGCTCTCCACATAGGTTGTCTCGACCTTGTCGCCAAAAGCCTTCTCGACGGCCTTGCGACCCACGTCGTGCTGATGGCTCCAGCCGTAATCGCCGACCGGGCCGACATAGATGAAGCCAATCTTGAGTTTTTCCTGTGCTGACGCGCCGCCAGCCGTCAGAGCCAGGGCCGCAGCCCCTGCCAATACGCCTATGATGGTCCGTGAAAACATGTTTGGTCCCCTGGAGTTTAGGTTCAGGCTTTCGTCGCAGGTCTGAATATTTCCCGCAATAGGGTCTGTGCCCACAATAGCATCGCTTTGCTCATCGGTCAGGCACGAAAGGCGTGCCGAGCGAGCCCGGCGCGCCGATGGCGCGGCCATGGCGAAGCGAGAGGAGCAGGAGGGCGATGATCGTAGCGAGATAGGGCACGGCCGAGAGCAGCTGAGAAGGCACTCCGAACTGGGCCGCCTGGGCATGAAGCTGCAGCACCATCGCCGCGCCGAAGATATAGGCGCCGACCAGAACCCAGCTCGGGCGCCATGCCGCGAAGACGACGAGCGCAAGCGCGATCCAGCCTCGCCCGGCCGTCATGCCCGGCGACCAGAAGCGCGTATAGACGAGGGAAAGATAGGCTCCCGCGAGGCCCGCGCAGGCGCCGCCGAACAGGATCGCGAAGAAGCGGGTGCTCAGGACAGGCAGGCCGAGGCCATGGGCGGAGCTATGGTTCTCGCCGATGGAGCGAAGCATCAGGCCCGAGCGCGTCCGGGTCAGATAGAACCCGGCGGCGATGGTCAGGGCGATGGAGCTGTAGACGAACAGGTCCTGCCCAAAGAACAGGCGGCCGACCATCGGCAGGTCGCTCAGCCCGGGAATGGAAATCGCTTCCACCGGGTTGCGGCGAGCACCCACGAAAGGCGCGCCGATCAGGCCCGACAATCCGAGCCCGAGAATGGTCAACGCCAGTCCCGAACCGACCTGGTTCGCGGCAAATCCCAGGACCACGAGCGCGAAGAGCATCGCCATCAGCCCCCCGGCCACGATGCCGGCGCCGATGCCGAGCAGGGTCGAGTCGAATGTCACGGCGGCCGCGAAACTGCAGGCCGCGCCCATCGCCATCATGCCCTCGACTCCGAGGTTGAGAACGCCCGAGCGCTCCGTCATCAGTTCGCCGATGGCGGCGATGAGGAGCGGAGTCGAGGCGGTGACGATGGTCAGCAGAATGGCCTCGAAAGTGGTCATTTGCCCCCTCCCCGACTGACGACGCGAACGCGGTGGCTCACCAGGGCATCGGCCGAGAGCACGCATAGCAGAAGAATGCCCTGAAAGGCCTGCGTGAGATCGAGCGGCAGCTTGAGCAGGATCTGCGCGCTCTCGCCGCCGATGAAGGTCAGGGCCACCACGAGCGCCGCGATCAGGATGCCGATCGGGTTGAGCCGTCCCAGGAAGGCGACGGTGATGGCCGTGAAGCCGTATCCCGGCGAGATGGACGGCTGGAGCTGTCCGATCTGTCCCGCGACCTCGGAGATCCCGGCAAGCCCGGCGAGACCGCCGGAGATGCCGAAGACCGCAAGCGTCGTCTTCTTCGAGCTGAACCCGGCGAAGCGCGCAGCGCGAGGTGCATCGCCCGTCAGGCGCAGGCGGTAGCCGAAAAGGGTTCGCCCGACCACGATAGCCGTGACGAGGACCGCGATGAAGGCGAAGATCGTGCCGTAATGGACGCGGCTGCTCTCCGCCAATGTCGGCAGCGTGGCCGCCGGATCGAATGTGACGGATTGCGGAAAATTGAAGCCTTTCGGATCGCGCCAGGGACCGCGCACCAGATAATCGAGGACGAGTTGCGCCACATACACCAGCATGAGGCTGGTCAGGATCTCGTTGACCCCGAAGCGAGTCTTAAGAAAAGCGGGGATCAATCCGTACAATGCGCCGCCGATGATGCCGAGCGCGATCATCGCCGGCAGAACCCAGATACCCCCCGCCGTTCCATGGGTCTTGAGGGCGATCCAGCTGCCGAGAACGGCGCCGATCACATATTGGCCCTCCGCGCCGATGTTCCAGAGATTGGCGCGAAAGCAATAGGACAGGCCGATGGCGATGAGCGCGAGCGGCGTCGCCTTCACGAGCAGCTCCTGCAACGCCCAGGGATCGCTCAGGGGCTGGAGGACATAAACCTGAAAGGCCGCAATCGGTGAGCGGCCCAGGAGCCAGATCACGATGCCCGCGAGCAGGAAGGCCGTGATGAAAGCCAGAACCGGCGCGAGGGCCCGCATCATGGGTGCGACGGAGGCCCGGGGCGTCAACTCAAGTCGCATGGGCCGCCCCTTGCGAATCTGCTGCTCCAAGCATTTCCAGCCCGACCGCCTCCCTGGTCCATTCCGTAATGGGTTTCAACGGGCTTAAGTGCCCCTGGTGAATGACGGCCATCCGGTCCGCGATTTCAAACAATTCGTCCAGGTCCTGGCTGATGACGATGACGGCGCTGCCCTCGCTGGCGAGATCGACAAGCGACTGGCGAATAAGCTGCGCAGCGCCTGCATCGACGCCCCAGGTCGGCTGATCCACGACGAGAAGCTTGGGGCGTCGGATGATCTCGCGCCCGATCACGAATTTCTGCAGATTGCCGCCGGAGAGCTTGCGGGCCTGCGGATCGGCTTCCGGCGTGCGGACGTCGAAACTCTTTACGATGGACTGGGCCAGACGCTTGGCGGCGTTGAGCAGAATGAAGCCCGATCTGCTGACTTCGGCTGCCGCATGCGAGATCAGGGTATTCTCGCTCAGGCGGTGCGTCGGCGCAGCCGCATGGCCCAACCGCTCCTCGGGCACGAAAGCGGCTCCGAGGCGGCGGCGGGCATCGATTCCGGCCACACCGCAGACATGGCCTGCAATCAGAAGGGCGTGAGGATTGTCGGCGACCCGCTCGCCGGACAGGGCCGCGAAAAGCTCGCTCTGCCCATTGCCTGCGACACCTGCGATGCCGACGATCTCTCCGGCCTGGACGGTCAGGTTGATGCCGTTCAGGGATTGCCCGTGCAGGCTTCCTGCCTTCATGGACAGATTCTCGACCCTCAGCATTTCGCCGCGCGGTTGATGAGGCGTGCCCGTACGGACTTCACCCACCTCCGCCCCGACCATCAGCGCGGCGATCTCCCGCGCGCTTCTCTCGCGCGGATCGATGGCCGCCACGACGCGTCCGCCGCGAAGGATCGTGGCGCGCCGGCACAGGCGGCGGACCTCTTCCAGCTTGTGGGAAATGAAGAGGATCGCGCAGTCATCGGCCGCAAGCCTGTCGAGGGTGACGAAAAGATGCTCGGCCTCCTGAGGGGTGAGCACCGAGGTCGGCTCGTCGAGAATAAGCAGCCGGGGATTCTGCAACAGGCATCGCACGATCTCGATGCGTTGCCGCTCACCGGCCGAAAGCGTCCAGACAGCCCTGTCAGGCTCCAGGGCCAATCCGTAAGCCCGGCTGATCTCCCCAAGGCTGGCCCGCACCCTGGCCAATGTCCAATCCTTGGAGAGAGCGACAGCGATGTTCTCCGCAACGGTCAGCTCGTCGAATAGGGAGAAATGCTGAAACACCATGCCGAGGCCGAGATCTCTCGCCTCGACCGGAGATGAGATCGAAACCGGGCGGCCCTCCCAGAGAATGTCGCCGGCGCTCGGCTCGATGACCCCATAGAGAATTTTCACAAGGGTCGACTTGCCCGCGCCGTTCTCGCCCAGCAGGGCGTGAATCTCGCCACGCTCGATGGCGAGATCGATGCCGTCATTGGCCAGAAGGTCGCCGTAGCGCTTGCTGATACCTTTAAGTTCAACGAGGGGCGGCGCCGATGATGAAACGTCTGCCTTCACGCACTACGACTCTGACTTAAAGGTTCAAGGATCGGCCGATACGTAAGCCTACATGTCAGCTTGCATCGACTTGGACAAGCAGGTTGTTGGCATCGACATCCTCCGGTGAAATGATCATAGGGATGAGCCGTACCGGTCGGCAATGGCGAATGCGTGCTTTATTGTGAGTCTGCGACCATTCCACAGCTTGGTTGGCGAGGAAAATCCCGTGTCCGAACAAACCTATGACATCCTTGTCGTCGGCGCCGGAGCCGTTGGGCTCTGCGCCGCTCTCGCTTTCGCCCGCGACGGCTATGAAACGGCCCTGGTCGGCAGCCTCGATACGCGCCGGGACGGACGCACGGTCGCGCTTCTGAACGGCTCGGTTCGCTTGCTTGATGCCCTGGGCGTCTGGCCGGCGCTGATGCCGGAGGCCGCTCCACTGGAGACGATGCGCATCATCGACGACACAGGGAGCCTCTTTCGCCCTCCGCCAGCTGCTTTTCGTTCGACGGAGATCGGCCTCGATGCGTTCGGCTGGAACATCGAAAACGCTACGCTCGTAGAAAGATTGGCCGAGGCCGCGCAAGGCCATGAGCACCTGACCATGATCGCCGACCATGCGACGGACTTCGCCGCCGGCGAAGAAGATGCGACCGTGACGCTCAAGGACGGCCGAGCTCTCAAAACCGGTCTTGTCGTGGCGGCGGACGGGCGCAATTCCCGCCTGCGCCAGATCGCCGGAATCGAGGCGAAAACCTGGTCCTATCCGCAATCGGCCGTGACGGCGATTCTCGCGCATGACCGGGACCATCGGGAAACCTCGACGGAATTCCATACCCGGCACGGCCCCTTCACCCTGGTCCCTCTCCCCGGTCGGCGTTCGAGCCTTGTCTGGGTGACGAGTTCCGAGGAGGCCAAACACCTCTCCGCCCTTGACGACGAGACTCTGGCCCTGGCCATCGAGCGGCAGGCCCAGTCGATTCTCGGCGCCATGCACATCGACGGGCCTCGCGGTCTCGTACCGATGAGCGGCATGTCCGTGACCCGCTACCAGTCTCAGCGCCTCGCCCTCGTCGGAGAGGCAGCTCACGTCTTTCCGCCGATTGGCGCACAGGGGTTGAATCTCGGCATGCGCGACGTGGCGGCCCTGCGGGATGCGGTGGTGGATGCCGGGGATGAAGGTTATGCGCCCGGATCGCCCGAGGCGCTTCATCGCTATCAGCGCGGCCGGGATCTCGATGTCCGCCTGCGTACGGCGGCGGTGGACGGCTTGAACCGGACGCTTCTGACCGGCTTCCTTCCCGCCGATTTCCTGCGGGGCGCCGGCCTCCTGACCTTGAGCAGCGTCGGCCCGCTCCGCCGCGCCGTCATGCGGGAGGGCGTTCTCCCCCGGATCGGCGCGCCGCGCCTCATGCAGGATGCTTCCGCAGCTTAAGGGAACAAATCATACGGCAAGGCGCCGATCCTGATGACGAACAGCAGGGCCGTCAGCGTGATCATGGAGGCGAGCGTTCCCATCAGGACGCAGGCTGAGGCCCGTTCGACCCCGACACTGTATTGGGTCGAGATGACGAAAATGTTCAGCGCCGGCGGCAGCGCCGCCATGGTGATGGCGGCAAAGGTCCAGGTCGGCCCGAAATCACCGACCAGCGACAGCAGGATCCAGACCAGGAACGGGTGCAGGATCAGCTTGACGATGACGAGCGCAGGCACCTCCCCCGGGATTTTCCACAGGGGCCGGAGTGCGACCGTCACACCGAGAATGAACAGGGCGCAAGGCGCGGCGGCTCCCGAAAGCCATGTCACCATTTGGTTGGCGGCCGAGGGCAGTTCCACATGGAAATAGCTTGCCGCCACGCCGAGGGCGGTCGCCACGTTGAACGGATGGGTCAGCACCCGCCAGACGATCTTTCGGACGGTTGCGCTCAAAGTCAGCTTCTCGAGCCCTGCGACGGACATCAGCAGGGGCACGAGAGAAAACAGCAGCAGATTGTCGAACACGAAAATCAGCACGACGGGAGCGCTGGCGGCCTGGCCGAGAGCCGCCAGGATTAGCGGAGGCCCCATATAGCCGATATTGGAATAGGACCCCGCGACACCCTGCATCACCGATTGCGGCAGGTCTTTCGTGTGCCGCCATCCTTCCGCGAAGGAGAGCAGGAATGCACAGAAGGTCGCGGTGGTCGTGGCCAGGACGAAGGGCCAATTCGTCAGCTGATCCAGGGATTTATCGGCAATCAGCCGGTAAAAAAGGCACGGCAGCGCCACATAGATGAGGAAGAACTGCATCCAGGCGAGTCCAGCCTCGGGCTGCTTGACGACCTTGCCGCAGAAGAAGCCGAGACCGATCAATCCAAAGAAGGGGGCGAGAAGATTGATAAGCCCGATCAGGTCGGACATTGCGGGCTCCCGGCGGCAGAATCGCTCAAAACCCGTTCTGACGAGATTCACATAAGGCGGCAATGCTGCTTACGACGTGGCACCCAGTCCGGATCGCAAGCCTCGCCATGCGCATGCACGCTCTCCGGAACGTGACGACGGCCGGTTTGGAGATTCGGTCCCGCGTCGCTATATGCCGGGTAAGGAGTGAGTATCCATGAAGGCGAGTTCAGCCAAATTCGCAATCGGCCAGGTGGTGAAACACCGGCTTTTCGAGTTCAGGGGGCTGGTTTTCGATGTGGACCCCGAATTCGACAACACGGAAGAGTGGTGGCTGTCCATCCCCGAGGAAATAAGGCCTCATAAGGACCAGCCCTTTTATCATCTCTTCGCCGAGAACGCGGAATCCGAATATATCGCTTACGTTTCCGAGCAGAACCTGCTGCCCGATCATTCAAGTGAACCCCTCAGGAATCCAATGATCGAGCAGATGTTCGACCGGGACGAAAGCGGCCTCTATCGGGCAAAGCCGATTCTGGCGAATTAGGGCGCTCCCGCAAAAGAAACGACGAAGCGCGTCAGCCGATCAGGCAAATCCCGAATACAAAAGAAAACGCCGGGCAATGAGCCCGGCGTTTTCCGTAGAGGGATGCTGGCCTTACGGCTTCGGAGCCGCGGCAGGCGCGCCGGGAGCCGCAGAGGCGTCGCCGGTGCCGAGCTTCTTGCGAAGCTCCTCACTCTTCTTTTCGAGCTCTTCCTGAAGCTTCTTCTGCTGCTCTTCGAGGACCTTCGGGTCGATCGGGGGGCCGTCGAAAGCCTTGCCGAAGCCAGCGGCGGGAACAGCGAAAGTGACCATGCGAGCAGCCTGGTTCTGCACGCTGACATTCAGGTTCTGCCCCTTCTTGAGAGCGGCGATGAAGTCGTCCTTCACCTCAGCCTCGGCGAAACAGCCGTTCGGGAAGCAGACCGCGTAGCGGCCATCGGTCGGCTGACCCTGATCGACCGCGAAGCGGATGCCGGGCTGCAGGAGCAGGCCGAGCGGCATCAGGAAGCGGACGATCTTCTTGGATTGCGGGCCCTTCACGTCATAGAGGGCGACGGCCAGAACCGGCTGGCCCTGATCGGACACGAAATCGCGGGTCGTGTAGCAGATCTCGGAATTGGTGCCCTGATCCTTGCCGCACACCTTGGTCCATTCCGGCTGCGAAGGCTCAGCCTTCACCTGCACGACCATGGGACCGTTGCCCTGGGGCTGTTGCGGAGCCGGTTGAGCCGCCGGAGCGGCAGGCTTGGCCGGGGCTGGCGCGGCAGGCTTAGTTTGCGCCAAAGCCGGCGCAGCGCTCAAGATAAGTGCCATAGCCGTGGTCAGGCCACGGGTGCCCCCCAGGCTCGCGAGGCGGGTCGCGAATGACATGTCGTAGATCCTCTTCAGTCGAAATATCGGCTTCTGGATTGGCCGTATGACTCGGCGCGGTTGGGAACCTTCAAGGAAGCGGTGAATCTTTGCCGATTAAGGCGAAGGCATGACGTATGCCGCTCCTTTAACCTTTCACGGGTTAGGTTTCCAGTCGCTCCAGGCAACTTTCTTTATAATATTCGCCTTCGTGCAACACCCCTGGAGCAGGGAGCGCCATGGGTCGCAAAGTCCGACATTTCTTGCAAAACATCGCCGCAGCCGCGCTTCTGCTCGTCGCCATGAGCCCGGGCGCCCGGGCGGAAATGCTTCGCCACGGCATTGCCATGCATGGCGAACCTGCCCTCGCCTCGGACTTCAAGCACCTTCCCTATGCCGATCCGGATGCACCGAAGGGCGGGCGAATCGTTCTGGCTCTGCAAGGCACCTTCGACAGCCTCAATCCGCTGATCGTGCTGGGCGTTGCTCCGGACGCGGTGCCGCGCTACGTCCTCCAGAGCCTGATGATGCGCTCGCTCGACGAGCCCTTTACGGTCTATGGCTTGGTCGCCCGTTCGGCCGAAATGCCTGACGATAGGAGCTCGATCGCCTTCAATCTCGACCCGCGCGCACGTTTCTCGGACGGACATCCCCTCACGGCGGAGGATGTGCGCTTTACCTTCGAGCTTCTGCGCAAGAACGGCAAACCCTTTCATCGGTCGAGCTTCGGACAGGTGAAGGCCGTGGAGGTGGAAAATCCCCATCGGATCCGCTTCGACCTTTCGGGCTCCAACGATCGGGAACTACCCCTGATCATCGCCACCATGCCGATCCTTGCGGCTCATGCGACCAGCCCGGACACCTTCGCGAATACGACGCTGACGCCTCCTGTCGGCTCCGGACCCTATGCGATAACGGAGGTCAAACCGGGCGAGCGGGTCGTGCTCACCCGCCGCGCGGATTATTGGGGCAACGACCTGCCGATCACGCACGGCCTCTATAACTTCGACGAGATTCGGTACGATTTCTACCGTGATGCCAATACCTTGTTCGAAGCGTTTAAGGCAGGACTTTATGACTACAGACTGGAAGGAGATCCTAGCCGCTGGGCGACGGGCTACGATTTTCCCGCCGTGAAGGACGGCCGCGTTACCCTGGAAACGCTGCCGATACGCACGCCGAAGGGCATGAGCGGATTCGTGTTCAATACCCGCCGCCCAGTCTTTGCCGATCCGCGGGTTCGTGAGGCGCTCGGTTATCTCTTCGATTTCGATTGGGTCAATCGCAACCTCTATTTCAGCCTGCTGACCCGGTCGGACAGCTATTTCGCCGGCTCCGATCTCTCCTCGTCCGGAAAGCCCGCGAGCGAGCAGGAACAGGCTCTTCTCGCCCCCTTTCCGGATGCTGTCCGGAAGGACATCCTTGAGGGCCGCTGGACGCCTCCCTCCTCCAACGGATCGGGGCGGGATAGGAAATCGGCTCGCCAAGCCCTTGCCCTCCTCTCCCAGGCGGGCTGGTCGTTGGAGGGCAATATCCTCCGGGAGAAAGGGACCGGGGAGCCGTTCGTCTTCGAAATGCTGGTCAATTCCCGCCAGCAGGAGCGGCTGGCACTGAATTTCTCCCAGTCCCTCTCCCGTATCGGGGTCACGGCCAAGGTGCGGCTGGTGGACGATGTGCAGTACTGGCGGCGCCTGTCGAACTTCGATTTCGACATGGTGCAATGGACGTGGCCTGCTTCCGCCTCCCCGGGCAATGAACAGCGTAATCGCTGGGGCTCCGCAGCCGCGCAGCGTGGCGGCTCGCTTAACTATTCTGGAGCCTCTTCTCCCGCCATCGACCGTATGATCGACGCCATGCTGGAGGCAAAAAGTCGGGAGGATTTCGTCGCCGCCGTGCGTGCGCTCGACCGGGTCCTGATCTCCGGCTTCTATGTCGTTCCGCTGTTTTATCTGGGCGATCAATGGCTTGCCTACCATAGCGACCTCAAGCACCCCGAAAAGACGCCTCTTCTCGGCACGAGCATCGATCCATGGTGGCGGCAGCCCCGATAGGGGTAACCCGGTCCGGGAGCAGCTTGGCCGTTTCACTGCCGTTCATCTGAAGGGTGAAACAAACGGTCCCGCTCGGCGTTGGTGGGCATGTCCCGCCTGAGCCGCCACGTTTCGCTGCAGGATACCGCCATGAACGGATTGCAGAAGATTCTCGTCGTCGACAATGGTGAGCGTGAGCCCGAAAGCGCTCTCTCGGCCGAGCTTGCCGGCATGGGATATGCCAGCGTCACCGCCCCTTTCGAGGCTGCCGACGATGTGCTGGCCATGATACCGAGCCCGGCCGCCGTGGTGCTCCAGGTGCCTCCACAGGCCAAATGGTCGGAACGCCGGCGCTTTCTCGAACTGGCGCAGAGGCTACGCATCTCCATGGCACCCAGCGGGGTTCCCATCCTGATCACGGGCGGTATCAGCGGTGCCGTCGCGATGCTCCGGAACGAGCTGGGGGCTCAAGCCGTCGCACGGCAGGAGTTCGAGATTCAGCCGGCGATCACTCCGAAGGCCTTCTCCTCCGTCCGCCCCTGATCCTCCGCCGTTCTGAAGACGGCAGCCGTCAAGGCCTTGCCGGACAGTGCATGATAGACGGCAACCGTACTTCCCGGCCCGCCTCCCGTATGGCCCGCGACGGGGCCATGGGGCGCTTCTCCCCGCATCACTCCCAAACCGTAGCCCGGTACTTTCCAGGGGCGCTCAGGGATGGGACCGGCAAGGACGAAGGGCGCCAGCATCTCCTCCCGTAAGACTGACGGCAGCAGATCTTCCGTCATGAGACGATCGAGAAGTAAAGCCGCATCCCGCACCGATCCAACCAGAAGGCCGTGATAGACCCAGCCGGGATGATAGTTTTTGGCCTCGCCCATCGCGACGTCGCCGAGATCCCTGCGCTCATTTGCGATCCGGGCGCTGCCGATCCGCAGCGGGTCGAGGACGAGACGGCGCAGCGCTTCATCGAGGCTCTGGCATGTGCGGCTCTCGATCACCTGTCTGACAAGGAGATAGCCGATATTGGAATAAGCCCATCCCTGCCCCGGCTCGTAGTGGAGACGGTCGGCATCGGCTATCTCCCACAAGGTGGATACCGGCCATGGATCGTCTTCCCGCGCAACCGCCTCGTGATAGGCGCGAAGACCGCCGTAATCCGGAAGACCGGAGCGATGCTGAAGGAGATGCCGCAGAGTGTAGGGCCTGCCCGGCAAAGGCTCATCCAGCCTGACGCTGCCATCACGAACGAGCGTCAGGGCGGCAGCGGCCAAGACCGTCTTGGTGAAGCTCCACCATGGCACGATCCGCTCGGCATCGTGCCCTTCGACCAAGATGCCGTGCTCGACAACGGCCCAGGTTTCCGTCGTCACGCGGCCTTCTTCTCCGCGATACGCACGAGATTACGCAGGATCGCGGTCGAGGCCTTGAGCCGCTCATCGGGCGTCTCGACATCGCGGATGAACACGATCTTCATGTCCGGGCGCACCTTCGCGAAGGAGGCCTGCTCCGCCACATAGGAGACGAGGCCGTTCGGATTGGCGAAGGCGTTGTCGCGGAAGGAGACGATGATGCCCTTCGGCCCGCCATCGACCTTTTCCACATTGGCGCGGCGGCAGAGCACCTTGATCGACATGATCTTGAGAAGCTGGTCGACCTCCGAGGGCAGCGGCCCGAACCGGTCGATGAGCTCCGCCCCGAAGGCGTCGATCTCGCTGTCCGTTTCGAGTGTCGAGAGGCGGCGGTAGAGTCCCAGGCGCAATTGCAGGTCCTGCACGTAGCTTTCAGGGATCATCACCGGCGCGCCGACGGAAATCGTCGGCGACCACTGATCCTCCGCCGGCTCTTCGATCCCGGCCTTGAGCTGGGCGACGGCCTCCTCCAGCATCTGCTGATACAGCTCGTAGCCGACCTCCTTGATGTGGCCGGACTGCTCCTCGCCGAGAAGGTTGCCCGCACCGCGGATGTCGAGATCGTGCGAGGCGAGCTGGAAGCCCGCGCCCAGCGTGTCGAGGGTCTGCAGAACCTTGAGGCGGCGCTCGGCCTGGACCGTCATCGGCTTGTTGGCCGGCACCGAGAACAGGGCATAGGCGCGGGTCTTCGAGCGGCCGACGCGTCCGCGCAGCTGATAGAGCTGCGACAGGCCGAACATGTCCGCGCGGTGGACGATGAGCGTGTTGGCGGTGGGAATGTCGAGGCCCGATTCCACGATGGTGGTGGAGAGCAGGATGTCATACTTGCCCTCGTAGAAGGCGGTCATGACATCCTCGAGCTGGCCCGCCGCCATCTGGCCGTGGGCGACGGCCACCTTGGCCTCCGGCACTTCCTTGTCGAGGAAGGCCTTCACCTCGCCGAGATCGTCGAGACGCGGCACCACGTAGAAGGCCTGCCCGCCCCTGTAGCGCTCGCGCAGCAGCGCCTCGCGGATGAGGAGCGGATCGAACGGCGTGACGAAGGTGCGCACGGCCAGCCGGTCCACGGGCGGCGTCGTGATGAGCGAGAGTTCCCGCACGCCGGTCAGGGCCAGTTGCAGGGTACGTGGAATCGGCGTCGCCGAGAGGGTCAGCACGTGCACCTCGGCGCGCAGCTCCTTCAGGCGCTCCTTGTGGCTGACACCGAAATGCTGCTCCTCGTCCACGACGATGAGGCCGAGATCCTTGAACTGGATCGACTTGCCGAGAAGGGCATGGGTTCCAACAACGATGTCCACGGAGCCGTCGGTGAGACCCTCCTTCACCTTCTTCATCTCAGCGGTGGGCACAAAGCGCGAGGCCTGCGCGATGTTGAGCGGCAGGCCCCGGAAACGCTCCGTGAAGGTCTTGAAATGCTGGCGCGCCAGGAGGGTCGTCGGCACGACGACCGCCACCTGCTTGCCGTTCATCGCCGAGATGAAAGCCGCACGCAGCGCCACTTCGGTCTTGCCGAAGCCCACATCGCCGCAGACGAGGCGATCCATCGGGCGGCCGGAGCCCAGATCGTCCAGCACGGAATCGATGGCGTTCAGCTGGTCCTCGGTTTCGTCATAAGGGAAGCGGGCCGCGAATTCGTCGTAGAGCCCTTCCGGCGGCGCCAGACGCGGCGCCTCCTTGAGAATGCGGGCGGCGGCGATCTTCATGAGCGCGCCGGCCATCTCGCGGATGCGCTGTTTCATGCGCGCCTTGCGCGCCTGCCATGCCCCGCCGCCGAGCTTGTCGAGCTGGACTTCCGTTTCCTCCGACCCGTAGCGGGTCAAAAGCTCAATATTCTCGACCGGCAGGAACAGGCGATCGCCACCGGCATAGTGGAGTTCCAGACAGTCATGCGGCGCACCCGCCGCTTCGATGGTCTTCAGGCCCTCGAAGCGACCTATGCCGTGATCCACATGGACGACGAGATCGCCCGGCGTGAGCGCCGCGACCTCGGTGAGGAAATCCTGCGGCCGCTTCGACTTGCGCTTCTGGCGGATGAGGCGGTCGCCTAGGATGTCCTGCTCGCTGATGACGGCGAGGTCGCCCGCCTCGAATCCCGATTCGAGGCTCCAGATGCCGACCGGGATTTCGATGCGCGGCAGGGCCAAGCCGTCGGAAAGGCGCGAGACGGGAGTTGTCTGGCGCAGGTCGTGATCCTGCAGAACATGGGTCAGCCGCTCCCGCGACCCTTCCGACCAAGCGCCGAGGACGACGCGTTTACCGGAGCCCTGAAGCTCGCGGATATGACGGACGGCGGCCTCGAAGACATTGGCGCTCTCGTCGGCCCGCTCCGCGATGAAATTGCGTCCGCGCCGCGCATCGCAATCGATGACGAGGCGTCCCTCGGATTCTGGAATCGCGAAGGGCGTCAAGCGGGCGAGAGGCAGGGATGCGGTGCGCTCGGCCCATTCCTCGGGCCTGAAATAAAGCGCCTCCGGCGGCAATGGACGATAGGGCGCGACTCCGGGCTGGTTCTGACCGAGCCCCTCGCGCCTTGCATCATAGTAATCCTTGACCTGGGCAAGGCGCTCCGCCGCCGCATCGTCCGCAAGGGCATCGAAGACGAAAGGAATGCCGGGGACATAATCGAGCAGCGTGTCGAGATGGTCGTGGAACAGGGGCAGCCAATGTTCCAGGCCGGGATAGCGCCGCCCCTCGCTGATCGCCTCGTAGAGCCTGTCGTCCCGCGTGGGGGCGCCGAAGGACGCCACATAGGCCTGCCGGAAGCGCTTGATGCTCTCGGTGGTGAGCTGAACCTCGCTCATGGGAACGAGATCGAGCGAGCGCAGGGTGCCGACCGTGCGCTGGGTCTCCGGATCGAAGGAGCGGATCGATTCCAGCGCATCGCCGAAAAAGTCGAGCCGCACCGGGTTGGGCAGCCCGGCCGGATAGAGATCGATGATGCCGCCGCGAACGGCGTATTCGCCCGTATCGCGCACCGTGCCCGTGCGCAGGAATCCGTTGGTTTCGAGCCAGTTGATGAGCAGCGTCGTGTCGACCACGTTGCCCGGCGCGGCCGAGAAGGTTTCCGCCGCGATGCGCGCCCGGGGTGGCACGCGCTGCACCAGCCCATTGACCGTCGTCGAGAGGATGCGCGGGCGGTCCTCTGACGTTTTCGAGCGGGCGAGCCGCGCCAGCGTCGTCATCCGCTGCGCGGTCACAGCCGCGTTCGGCGAGACCCGGTCATAGGGCTGACAATCCCAAGCTGGGAATGAAAGAATCTCGATTTCCGGCGCGATGAAACCGAGGCTGTTGGCGAAATTCTGCTGCCTCATTCCGTCGCGGGCGACATGGACCAGGACGGCCGGGCCTTCCACCTGCCCTGACAGGCCACGCGCCAGATCGGCTACGCTGAGCGCGTCGAAGCCATCCGGAACGCTGGAGAGCGTCAGATTCTGGCCTTTCTTGAGGGCGTCGATGGCACGGGTCAGAACGGGTTTCATGTCGGATCAGGTCAATAAGATGCAATGCGGGCCTAAAGAGCCCGGTCTGAAAATCGGGATGATATCGATTACACGTGAATCGGAGACGTGTGGGTATGGAAGCCTTTCAGACGGCGGAACACGGCCGTGTCGTAGTTTTCCGGTGTTTGCGCCTCGCCCGTGATCCAGGCGAGGAGGTCGCGATCCGGCACCTCGATCAGGCGCTCGAACTCCGCCAGATCATCCTCGGGCATGGTGCCGATTTCCGCGTCGGCGAAACGGCCCATGATAAGGTCCATTTCCCGCATGCCGCGATGCCAGGCGCGGAAAAGAATCTGCTTCCGACGAACATCGAGGCCGGCGCTGCTGCGTGATGGTCCGCTCATGAAGTTGCTCCACTCGTTCAGGATGGCGTCGCCTCAGGGCGGCTTTGCCGCTATATAAACACCTCAACCCGACTTGCCACCCGTTTGAATGTCATTGCGCCCTTCCATTCTCGATCCGCTTTTCGCTCCGGCCAATACTTTGCCGGGCGTCGGACCCAAGATCGCCCCCCTGCTGGACCGCCTGCTGGGCGAACCCGGCCGGCTGGCCCGAGTCATGGATCTGCTGTTCCATGTGCCGACCAGCGGAATCGCCCGCGAGATGAAGGGCTCCATCGCCGATGCGCCCATCGGCGAGCCGGTGACCCTGTCCGTTACCGTCGCGGCTCATCGCCCCCCGCCTCCCGGTCGGCGTGCGCCCTACCGGATCCTGGTCGAGGACGAGACTGGCGATGTGGTGCTGGTCTTTTTCAACGGCCACAAGGCGCGGTTGGAAAAGCTCCTGCCTCTCGGCGAGCGCCGATACGTCTCCGGCAAGATCGAATTGTGGGACGGCATGCGCCAGATGGTGCATCCGGACCGCGTTCTGGATGAGCGCGGCATCGAGAACCTTCCGGCGGTGGAGGCGGTCTATGGCCTGACCGAGGGCCTCTCCTCCCGCATGGTCGGGCGCTATATGGGAGCCGCGCTGGAACGGGTGCCTCCTCTGCCGGAATGGCAGGATGACGCCTGGCTTGGCCGCAATGCGCTTCCGCCCTTCAACCGGGCGCTTGCGGATCTGCACAGGCCCGGAGAGGCCGCCGCGTTGTCCGAGGAGGCCCTTGCCAAATCCGCTCCGCGCAGACGCCTCGCCTATGACGAGTTGCTGGCCTCCCAGCTCGCCCTCGCCCTGGTGCGAAGCCGCATGCGCCGCCTGCCGGGCCGGGTGAACGCAGGCGATGGGCATCTGGTCGAGCGGCTGAAAAACGCCCTGCCCTTCGGCCTGACCGCATCGCAGGCCCAGGCCGTCGAGGACATCCGCCGCGATCTCGTCGCGGACAAGAAGATGCTGCGCCTGCTTCAGGGCGATGTGGGTTCCGGCAAGACCGTCGTCGGACTTTTGGCCATGGCGAGCGCCATCGAGGCCGGCCGTCAGGCGGCGCTGATGGCGCCGACGGAAATCCTGGCGCGGCAGCATTTCGAGCGCATCGCTCCCCTGGCTCGCGAGGCGGGTCTGACGATCGCGCTCCTGACAGGGCGCGACAAGGGCGCGGAGCGAAGAGCCGTCCTGGCGGGTCTCGCTGATGGCAGCATTCAGATTGCGGTCGGCACGCATGCCCTGTTTCAGGAGGGTGTCGCCTTTCACGACCTCGGTCTTGCGGTCGTCGACGAGCAGCACCGTTTCGGCGTTCATCAGCGGCTCGCATTGGGCGCAAAGGGCGAGGCGGTCGATATTCTCGTCATGACCGCGACGCCGATTCCGCGCACCCTCGCTCTCACCTATTTCGGCGACATGGATGTTTCCGTGCTGAGCGAGAAGCCGGCGGGCCGCAAGCCCATCGCGACGAAGCTGATTTCCATCGAACGACTGGATGAGGTGATCGGCGCCATGGGCCGCGCCATCGCCAATGGCGATCAGGTCTATTGGGTCTGCCCGCTGGTCGGCGAATCCGAGACGGTCGATCTCGCTGCCGCCGAGGAGCGCTTCGAGCAGCTCAAAGGCCTGTTCGGCGACCATGTCGGTCTTGTGCACGGCAAGCTCGCGGGCCGGGACAAGGATGCCGCCATGGAGCAGTTTTCCGCGGGCGAGACCAAGATCCTCGTCTCCACCACCGTCATCGAAGTTGGGGTCGACGTACCGCAGGCCACCGTGATGGTGATCGAGCACGCCGAACGCTTCGGTCTCGCGCAACTCCACCAGTTGCGCGGCCGTATCGGGCGCGGCTCGCGCGCATCGACTTGCCTTCTGGTCTACAAGGGACCGCTCGGCCAGACAGCCCAGGCGCGGCTCGAAATGATGCGTCAGACCGAGGATGGTTTCCGGATTGCCGAAGAGGACTTACGCCTTCGCGGCGAGGGTGAGGTTCTCGGCACGCGCCAGTCCGGCCTTCCCGGTTTCAAGCTTGCCCGCCTCGACGTGGACGGCGATCTCCTCGCCGCCGCGCGGGACGATGCCCGCCTGATCGTGGATCGCGACCCGGACCTGACGAGCGAGCGCGGAAAGGCGTTGCGCGTGCTTCTTTACCTGTTCGAGCGCGATTCCGCGATCCGCCTGCTGCGCGCGGGATAGAGCGGTTTAGGGAGATCGCCAGGCAGACTCTCCTCCCCGCAAGGGGGAGGGATGGAGCCCGGACTGAACCCTCCAAACCAGCCTTATTCCACCGTCACCGACTTCGCGAGATTGCGGGGCTGGTCCACGTCTTTGCCCATGAAGACGGCGGTGTGATAGGCGAGCAGCTGGATCGGCACCGAATGCAGGATCGGCGCAACGATGGGATGAACCGACGGCATCACGATGGTCGCCATGGTCTCGAGGCCGGTTTCCAGCGCGCCCTTCTCATCCGTGATGAGGATGATGCGTCCGCCGCGGGCCGCCACTTCCTGCATGTTGGAGACGGTCTTCTCGAACACGCCGTCATGGGGCGCGATGACGATCACCGGCATGGTTTCGTCGATGAGCGCGATCGGGCCGTGCTTCAGCTCGCCGGCCGCATAGCCTTCGGCGTGGATGTAGGAGATTTCCTTGAGCTTCAGCGCACCTTCGAGGGCCAGCGGATAGGAGGTGCCGCGGCCGAGATAGAGCACGTCCTTCGCCTTGGAGAGTTCGCGTGCGAGAATCTCGATCTGGTGCTCGCGCTTCATCGCCTCGCTCATCAGGCCGGGAACGCCGATGAGAGCGTCGACGAGCTCCTTCTCGTCCTCCGCGCTCAGCGTTCCGCGTGCCCGACCGGCGGCGATCGCCAGGGAGAGAAGAACGGTAAGCTGGCAGGTGAAGGCCTTGGTCGAGGCGACGCCGACTTCCACCCCTGCGAGCGTGGACGCGATGACGGAGCTTTCCCGCGCCATGGTCGATGTCGGTACATTCACCACGGAGACGATGTGCTGCTTCTCCGACGAGGCATAGCGCAGCGAAGCCAATGTGTCGGCGGTCTCGCCCGATTGCGACACGAAGAGTGCAAGGCCTCCGGGCTCCATCGGCGCTTCCCGATAACGGAATTCGGATGCAACATCGATCTCCACCGGAATACGAGCCAGGCGCTCGAACCAGTATTTCGAGATCAGCCCGGCGAGATAGGCCGTACCGCAGGCGGAAATCGAGATGCGCTTCAGATCCTTGAAGTCGAACGGCAGCTCGAAAGGCAGCTCGACCCGGCCCGCCGTGAAGTTCACGTAATGGGCCAGCGTGCGGCCAACAACTTCCGGCTGTTCATGAATTTCCTTCGCCATGAAGTGGCGATAATTGCCCTTGTCGGCAATGAAGGAGCCGGTCAGGATCTTATGGCGCGGCCGCTGCACCATCTTTCCGGTTTCGTCGCGAATATCCACGCCCTTGTGACGCAGGATCGCCCAGTCCCCATCTTCGAGATAAGTGATCTCGTCGGTCAGAGGAGCCAGCGCCAGTGCGTCGGATCCGAGATAGGTCTCACCATCGCCGAAACCGATGGCGAGCGGAGCGCCATGGCGGGCGCCGATCATGAGATCATCTTCGCCCGCAAAGAGGAAGCCGAGGGCGAAAGCGCCGCGCAGGCGCGGCAATGTCACCGCCACGGCCTCGATCGGCGGACGCCCCTGGCGCATCTCGTAAGTCACGAGTTGCGCCACGACCTCCGTATCGGTTTCCGTTTCGAACCGGATGCCCTTGGCCTCAAGCGAGGTTTTCAACTCGCGAAAATTCTCGATGATGCCGTTATGGACCACCGCCAGCTTGTCGGTGGCATGGGGATGGGCGTTGGTCTCATTCGGCTTGCCATGGGTTGCCCAACGGGTGTGGCCGATGCCGATGAGGCCGGACAGGGGCGCCTGGGACAGCTTGACCTCGAGGTTACGGAGTTTGCCCTCCGCTCTGCGGCGGTCGAGAGATCCGTTCTCAAGTGTTGCCACGCCGGCAGAGTCATAACCGCGATATTCGAGCCGCCTGAGGGCCTCGACGATCTGCTCCGCGACAGGTGTCTTGCCGACGATTCCTACGATTCCGCACATGTCTCGAAGTGTCCTTTGAAGAAATTCCGCCCGTTAAGCTTGAGGTCCTGCTACAGAGGCGGACACTTCATCTCAAATCAACTTGCATGACCGATTGTGACATATAGGATCATTTCAGTTTAGCGGCTTGTGACTTTACCCGAAAGATCCGGGCCCAATTCTCCTTAATAACCTGACGTCCGCGCCCCAGGCTCAGGGCATCCTCCGGCACGCTCTCGGTAATGACGGATCCGGAACCGACAAAGGCCCCTTTGCCGATCTGGACCGGCGCGACGAGAGAGGAGTTGGAGCCGATGAAGGCGCCCTCCCCGATCTCGGTGCGATATTTGCCGAAGCCATCGTAATTGCAGGTAATGGTGCCGGCGCCGATATTGACGTCCGTGCCGACGCTCGCATCGCCGAGATAGGTCAGGTGTCCCACCTTCGCGCCCGCTCCGAGCTGGGTATTCTTGATCTCGACGAAGTTGCCGACTTTCGCCTTGGGTCCAACCGAAGCTCCCGGCCGCAGGCGGGCGAAGGGGCCGATTCCGGCATTGCCCGAAATATGCGCGCCTTCGAGATGGCTGAAGCTATGAATGATCGCGTGGTCTTCCACGACGACGCCGGGACCGAACACCACATGCGGTTCGACGATCACGTCCCGTCCGAGTTTCGTATCGTAACTGAAGAAGACGGTCTCGGGCGCCACGAGGGTGACGCCGCTTATCATGGCCACCTGACGCAGGCGCCCCTGGATCATGCGCTCGGCCTGCGCGAGCTGTGCCCGGTCGTTGACGCCGTGCACTTCCTCCTCCGCGACGGTGACGGCGACCGCGCCATGGCCGAGCGACCGTGCGATGGCTACCGCATCGGTGAGGTAATACTCGTTCTTGGCGTTCTTGTTGTCGATCTTGTCGAGGATGGCCAAGGCCGCATCCCCGCGGAGCGCCATCAAGCCGCCGTTGCACAGGGTAATGGCCCGCTCCGCCTCGCTGGCATCCTTGTGCTCGCGGATATCGAGAAGCTGGTCGCCCGAAAGAAGGAGCCGTCCATAGCCGGTCGGATCCCGTGCCTCGAAGCCGAGGGAGACGACGGCGGCCCCCTTCGCGAGAGGCGCGCGCAACTGGGCCAGGGTCTCGATGCTGACCAGAGGCGTGTCGGCATAGACGATAATGATGTCGTCCGGCTGCCGTGCCAGCGCATCCCGCGCGCTCAGAACCGCATGGCCCGTGCCGAGCCTGTCCTTTTGAACGAAGATTTCAGCGTCAGGGACGATCTTCCTCGCCTCTTTCGCAACGTCATCCCGATCAGGCCCGACCACGACCGCGACCTGGGTCGCTCCGGCCGCCATGACGGCCGCCAGCACGTGTCCCACCATCGAGCGATTGGCGATTTCGTGGAGGACCTTCGGCTTGTCGGATTTCATACGTGTGCCTTCGCCGGCCGCGAGCACGACGGCAAGGCAGCTCCGGGATGACGGGTTCGGAAGCGTGGACGAGGTCATAAGGTTTCAATCCGGCAGTGGTTTGCAGGGCAGCTAACTTATTAAGGGGTAGTCCGGCAATCATCCCGTTTACAAAACGTCGGGATGCATCACCAACTCGTTTACTTCGGACCCATGTTCGCCGATATGTACGGACAACATGTTTCTGGCTGACTAGCCTCGTTCACACAAGAGTATCGCCGTGCCGGTTCTGCCGAAGGCTTCGCGCCTTTCCCATCCTCGCCGGCGCGATATGCTGGCCTATATCGGCGTTTCCATCGCCGGCCTGGCATACGCGTCGCCACTTCGAGCCCAGACATTCCAAGCCCTCATTCAGGCCAGAATGGGTGATGGGCAGCGTTTCGATCCTGCCGTCGTGGTGGATATCGCGCGCCAGCTCGCTAAGAAACCGTACGTTCCGCCGCCGAACGACCTGCCGGATGTCTTCTCGAGCCTGAACTACGAACAATATATCGCAATCAAATCCCTTCAGCCTCCGATCTGGGCACAGGATGGCCGCGGGATCGCCGTCGAGCCGCTGCACCGGGGATTCGTCTTCACCAATACCGTCGACATCTTCCTCGTGGAGGATGGGGCCGTCAGGCGCATCGGCTACGACCCCTCCAGGTTCGATTTCGGCCGCATCAACGTCCCTGCGGGTATTACCGATATCGGCTATTCCGGCTTCCGGCTGATTTCGACCTCGGGCAACGGCCAGCCGTTCGACTTCGCCATCATCCAGGGAGCGACCTTTTTCCGCGCTCTCGCCCGCGGTCAGAATTTCGGCGCCATTGCCCGTGCGCTGACATTGAAGCCAGCGGATCCGAAGGGTGAGGAATTTCCCCTGTTCCGTGCCTTCTGGCTCGAACGGCCGGCGGTTGGCAGCAACAGCATTACGGCCCACGGCATTATCGATTCGGAATCGACTTCCGCCGCAATCCGGATGACCTTCCGCCCCGGCGACATGACGATTGTCGATGTGGAAACGACCCTCTTCCCTCGCGTCAACTTGGATCACGTGGGCCTCGCGGGTATGGGCTCGACCTATTTCTATGGACCGAACAACCGCCGCAATACCGATGACATCCGGCCCGGCGTCTACAAATCGAGCGGCCTTCAGATGCTGAACGGCAAGGGCGAATGGCTGTGGCGCCCCTTGCAGAACCCGGAAACCCTTCAGATTTCGGCCTTTGTGGATGAAAACCCGCGTGGTTTCGGCCTGCTCCAGCGGGATCGGTCTTTCGACGCCTTCCAGGACGATGAGGCGCGGTTCGAGCGGCGCCCCAGTCTGTGGATCGAGCCCTTGAGCGATTGGAAGCAAGGAAGTGTCCAGCTCCTCGAAATCCCGACGGCTGCCGAAATCAATGACAATATTCTTACCTACTGGCGCCCCAAGGCCCAGATGGCCGCAGGCTCCGAAGTGCCCTTCGCCTATCGGCAGTACTGGTGCTGGACCCCACCGGAGCGCCCCCCTCTGGCGACGGTGACCGGCACTCGCGTGGGGCAGGGATCGACAGGCAAGCGCCGGAAGTTCGCCGTTGAATTTTCCGGCGAGGCGCTGGGTGAAAATCTGCCCCAGGACCTTAAATCTGTCCTCACGGTCGGTCCGGGTTCATTTCAGAACCTTAAAGTGTGGCCCTATCCGGAGCGAAAAGCGATTCGCGTCGTATTCGAACTTGACCCGGGCAACGAAAACGCGTGTGAGATGCGTCTCATCCTCGAAGCAGGCGGGAAACCGATTAGCGAAACATGGCTTTATCGTTGGACACCGTAGGGCCCGATTCGAAAATCGCCGCAATTGGGCGGTCTGAACCCAGCATGCCGCCCGAAAATCGTCTTGAAATGCCGACCCAGTCGCTGCGGCGCTGGTCGGCGTCGCAGGAGCGCAAGCCCATCGTGGATCGCTCTCGTTGGAGCACGATTCTGGCGCGCCTCTTCGTGTTCGGCTGCGCGCTTCTGCTCACCGGATACGGCACCTATGAAATGTATCAGGTGGTGTCGGTCAGCCGTACCACGGTGCTCCAGTGGGTGCTGGTCGCGCTCTTCACCGTCAATTTCTCCTGGATCGCGGTCGCGTTCACCAGCGCCGTCCTGGGCTTCTTCGCCCTGCTCGCGCAGCCCCGCACGCCGCCCGCTCCCTCGTCCCTGTCCTGCCGCACCGCCATCGTCATGCCCGTCTACAACGAGCAGACCTCCCGGACCTTCGCGGCTCTGGAGGCGATCTACGAATCGGTCCAGGCGACGGGACTTGGTTCGCATTTCGATTATTTCATCCTGTCCGACACCACCGATCCGGATGCCTGGGTCGCCGAGGAGAGAGCGTTCCTCGCCTTGCGGGAGCGCCTTGGGCCGGAAGCCCGCTTCTATTACCGCCACAGGGAAAAGAACTATCACCGCAAGGCGGGCAACATCGCCGATTTCGTGATGCGCTGGGGTGGCCATTACGAGCACATGCTTGTCCTTGATGCCGACAGTCTGATGACAGGCGACTGCGTCGTGCGCCTCGCGGCGGCGATGGAGGCCGATCCGGATGCGGGCATCATCCAGTCCTTGCCGCTCATCATCAACCGCAACACCCTGTTCGCCCGGCTTCAGCAATTTGCTGCGCGGGTGACCGGGCCGGTGATCGCGATGGGCCTTTCGGTCTGGATGGGACGGGACGGCAATTATTGGGGCCATAACGCGATCATCCGCACGAAGGCCTTCGCGGATCAGGCCGGCTTGCCCGACCTGAAGGGCAAGCCGCCGCTGGGCGGGCATATCCTGAGCCATGATTTCGTCGAGGCCGCCCTGATGCGCCGGGCCGGGTGGGATGTGTACATGCTGCCCAATCTCGGCGGGTCCTATGAGGAGAGCCCGCCGTCCCTCATCGACCTTTCCGCCCGCGACAGGCGCTGGTGCCAGGGCAATCTGCAGCATATGCGGGTGATCGGGGCCAAGGGCCTGAAGCTGCCGACACGGCAGCATTTCGCGACGGGCATCATGTCCTATCTCGCGTCGCCGTTCTGGCTGTTCCAGCTGATCGTCGGTATCGCGCTCGTCCTGCAGACGACCTATATCCGGCCGGAATATTTCGCGCGCGATTTCCGCCTCTATCCGATCTGGCCGCGTTTCGATCCCGAGCGCGCCTTGGCCCTGTTCGCACTGACCATGGGCATCCTCCTGGCGCCGAAGATCTTCGGCACGATACTTGTCCTGCTGCGCGGGAAGGAACGCCGCGCCTCGGGCGGCGCCATCCGTCTCGTCGTCTCGTCGCTGATGGAGATCACTCTATCGGCCCTGCTGGCGCCGATCCTGATGCTGATCCAATCGGGCTCCGTCTTCCAGATCCTGCTCGGACGCGATACGGGCTGGCAGCCACAGCGCCGCGACGACGGCTCGATCCCGTTCAAGGACATAGTGCGCCGCCACCGCTGGCATACGGTGCTGGGCGCGCTGGCCGGTCTTTCCGCCTTCATGATCGCCACATCCCTCTTCCTCTGGATGTCGCCGACGATTCTCGGCCTCCTCCTTGCGATTCCCCTCTCCTGGCTGAGCGGCCAGCTCGGCGCCGGATTGGCCCTGAAGCGGATGGGGCTTCTGATGACGCCCGAAGAGCACCAGCCTCCGGCGATCGCCACGCGCGCCAACGAATTGCAGCGACGTAATGCGACCTTCGGCTTCGATGATGACGACGGACTGCTGGCTCTCTATTCCGATCCGAATCTCAGGGAGCGTCACGCTGAAATGCTCTCACCGTCCTCCCGCCGCAAGCGCGGCCAGATCGAGACCGATCACGCTCTTGCCGAGGCGAAACTGGCCGATGCGGAAACGATCGATGAAGCCTTGAGCTGGCTGAAGCCCAAGGAGCGCATGGTCATTCTCAAAGATTCGGCCCTGCTCACCATGCTGGTGGAGTTGAAAGGCGGGCCGACCGGGGTAAAGGCTGCGGAGTAATCCGCAGGGCGGTGATCTCCGAGCATGGCTTTCGCGGAAACGGGATCGTCTCGCGAAAGCCATGCGATCAGGTTTCCTGCACTGCCGCCTTCTTCGCATCATCCGCGATTTCGCTCAGGATCCATTCCCGAAAGGCCTGGAGCTTGGGCGCGCGGCGGCGAGCTTTGGGATGGACCAGCCAATAGCTTCGATCCGCCACGACAATCAGCTCGAAGGGTTGAACCAGTCGTCCGGCAGCGAGATCTGCCCGGAAGAAATAGGGGTTGACCAATGCCGCCCCCTGCCCCGCCATGGCGGCCATTCCCTCGAATTGCTGGGCACCGAGAGAGTAATCGGGGCGCTTCGACAAATCGACGTTCGCAACGCCCGCGGCATCAAACCAGTCCCGCCACCACGGATCGCTCGGCGAAATGAGGGCCAGCTTGAGCAGGTCCGCTGGTTCACGAAGCTCCACCCTGCGAAGCAGATCGGGACTGCAAACGGGCGTGAACTGGTTCGGGAAGAGGAAGTGAGCCTCCAGGCCCGGCCAGTTTCCGGTGCCGCTGCGAATGCCGAGATCGAAGTCATGGTGCGCGAAATCGAGGACTTGTGAGTTGATGTCGATCTGCACCGCAATGCCTGGATGGAGCTGCTGAAAGCGGCCGAGACGGGGCACGAGCCAGTTGGAGGCGATGGTCGTGACCGTGGTCAGAGACAGGGTCGTCTGCACCGTCTCGTCGATCCCCGCAAACGCCGCCCTCAGCATTTCGAAAGCCTCGGTCACCGCAGGGGCGAGCTGGCTTCCCCGCGCCGTCAACCCGACCTGACGCGGGAGGCGCGTGAAGAGCGGTGCACCGATGCGATCCTCCAGCATCCGGATCTGATAGCTGACCGCTGCCTGCGTCATGCCGAGCTCTTCGGCAGCACGGGTAAAACTCTGGTGGCGGGCCGCCGCTTCGAAGACGCGGATGGCGCTCATGGGAGGAAGTTTGGACATGGCTTATCCATAAGGCTGCCTTATGCCAGCCAGCTGCCTTTCGTTTTGTCAAGACTCAGCAGGAGGCGCATCGTCAGCTTCATCGCCGACGGCACGGATGCCCTCGGCCGGCATGAAATCGGATGGTTGTCATGAGGCATGAAGATGTCCGCCGCCTGCGCGGCGTCGAGAGCTTTTGGTTCCGCCTGAAGCTATGGCTGAAGCCGGCTCCCCGGCAGTTGCGTACACCTTTCATATCGAACCTGAATCATCTCTCGGACCACGAGAGGTGCGATATCGGCCTGCCGGAACAGGTCCGATATGCGGATTGGCGCGCCTTGAAGGAGAACGGCGGATTTTCGTGATCAGGAAGTCAGGCGGCTCGGCTTGAGGTCTCCGCTCTGTTCGAGCAGGGAATGGGCCGTTGACGCGATATGCGCCTCGATGCGCTTGAGGTCGCGCACGATATCGAGCTGTAGCGCCCCCGTATCGCCAACCGTCTTGCCCGAGCGCAATTGCTCGAAATGCCTTTGGGTAATGGTTCGCTCCATGTCGCGGAAGCGCTCCTTCTCAGCAACGAGGCGACGGGCCGAGCCGATGTCCTGGAACATCAGGACGGAAGCGGCGAGTTGCAGATGCTCCAGCAGCTTCGCATGCATGTTGTCGATATCGGCCAAGCTGTCCTTGGGCAGGCGCAGGTGGTTCTTGATGCGCTTCGCCGCGAGTTCCATCAAGTTCTTGTCGATGATGTCGCCCACATGTTCGAGGTTGATCGCGAAGGCCAGGATATCGGAGAGGCGCTTCGCCTCCTCGTCGCTCAGGGCTTCGTGGTTGATCGAACTCAGGTAGCGGCGCACGGCGCTGTAGAGCCGGTCGACCACATCGTCGGTGCGGCTGACGGCATCGACGCGGGCGATGTCGCCCTCATGGAACAGGTCCTGAGAGCCACGCAGCATGGTCTCGACGATATCGGCCATGCGCAGGACTTCCCGGGCCGCGTTCGAGAGCGCGACCGAGGGCGTGTCCAGCGCATCGGTGTCGAGATATTGCGGCACGCCGGGGTCGGAGGCCCTCATCCTTTCAGGGAAGAGCTTGAGCAGCAGCGTTGCGATCCACGGCAACGGCAGAATGAAGACCGCTGCGAGCACGACGTTGAAAATCGTATGGAAATTCGCCGCCAACCGCGCCGGGTTGGGATCGAACATGTTCATGTAGTTCAACAGCGGGTCGATCAACGGCAGCGCGACGATGCAGCCGATGACGCGCATGGCAAGGTTCCCGAAGGGCACTCGCAACTTGACCGGATCGCCGCCCGTTCCCTCGAGAAGAGGGTTGAGCGAACTGCCGAGATTGGCGCCGAGCACCATGGCGAGAGCCGAATGCGGATCGATGACCCCGGCGCTTGCCAGAGACATGATGAACAGCAATGCCGCGACGCTGGAATGGGCGGCCCAGGCGAGAGCCGCCGCGAGCAGCACCAGAATCAGCGGATCCGGCGCAATGGCGGCGAGCAGGCTCTTGAGAACGACAGAGGATTCGATCGGGCGAATCGTCTCGGACAGAAGATGCAACGACAAAAGCATCAGGCCGAGGCCGATGACGACACGTCCCAGATCCCTCGCACGGCTCGAAGACCCGCGCCGGAAGGCGATATATCCGCCGAAGATCAGCACGGGAAAGATGAGCGTGATGTCAAAGGACAGCACCTGGACGATGAGGGTCGTGCCCACATTCGCGCCCAGCATCACGGCAAGCGCCGGAACGAGATCGACCGCCCCGCCCGCCGTGAAGGATGCGACCATCAGGGCCGTGGCCGTGCTGCTCTGAAGGACGGTGGTAACGCCAAGTCCTGCAAGGAAGGCCCGAAGGCGGGTTCTCAGGCCGATGCCGAGAATCCAGCGCAGGTCGCTGCCAAAAGCGCGCTGCACCCCGCTATTGACCATGTTGATGCCCCACAGAAGCAGGGCAATCTCGCCAAGGAGATGAATCAAGACGGCAGTTGCGGACATTCATTCCTCAAGGTTGCAGCAGAGTTCAAACCTCCTGCTTAGTCCCGTCGAAACGATCCCGCAATCAGGTTGCCGGCTAATAATGCAAGCTTGTTCGGAAAACGGCGGAAAACCTGTCGAAGAACAGAGGGTTCTCCAGAAAAACCTCTCTTTTTGGAGAGGGGCTCTCTTTCGCGCAAACCCTCAAGGCTTTGTGTTCGGGAGGACAGCGGTCGCCTCAATTTCGACCAAGGCCTCCCTCTCGACAAGGCGCACCACCTGAACCAGCGCCATGGCGGGATAATGGGAACCCAAAACCTCCCGATACGCTCGTCCGAGTTCGCGCAGATTGGCGAGATAGTCGTCGATATCGACCACATACCAGGTCAACCGCACGAGATGCTGCGGCCCTGCCCCGCCCTCTGCGAGAATGGCGCGGATATTCGAAAGCGTCTGCCGCACCTGCGCGACAAACCCTTCGGGGAACACGCCCGTCTCGTCCCAGCCGACGATGCCGCCCGTCACGAGAAACTTGCCTTCCGCCATCATGCCGTTGGCATAGCCTTTCGGAACGGGCCAGTTCTTCGGATGCAGGATTTCGGGGCCATCGTCGTGACCGGATGTGGGAACGGCGCCTGTCGCAGCTTTCACCGGCAAGTCTCCTGATAACGCTCCAAAGCCGCGCGAAGGTCGTCGGGCAGCGGAATCGAGCGATGGGTTTCGAGCGAGGTCGTCACCATGACGAAGCGAGCCACCAATACAGGCTCCTCCTCGCGGAAGGCGTGAATACGAAAAGTGAGCGATGTCCGCCCGATTCTCTGGACGACCACCGCGCATTCGAGCTGGTCGCCCATGAAGCCGGGCCTAGAGAACTCGGCGGCGGCGCTGACGAAGCCGAGACCGACCCGGCGTGGCCCGATCATGGCGTGATAGTCGATGCCGAGCGCCTCGCCGAACCAGTCTTCGACGACACCGTTGAACATGTCGAAATAACGCGCGAAATAGACGATGCCCGCTGGGTCGCAATGGGAGAACCGGACAGGCACAATCGTGCGCCATGCGCGTTCGCCCGGCGGCAGCGCCACTTCTCCAAGCCGGGGAGTCGCCTCATCCATGGGATATCTCGCGGGTCATGTCTCGCCGATCTTTCATGCCGATACGCGCCGGCCCTCGGAACTTTGCGCCTCCTGCATCTTCAGCAATTCGCGCGCGATCACGATCTTCTGCACCTCGGTAGCACCCTCGTAGATGCGCAGGGCGCGGATGTCGCGATAGAGTTCCTCGACCTTGACGCCCTTCTTCACGCCGGCGCCGCCGAAGATCTGCACGGCCTTGTCGATGACGATCTGCGCCGCCTCGGTCGCATGCATCTTGGCCATCGCGGCCTCGCGGGTGACGCGGGCCGCGCCCTGGTCCTTGGTCCAGGCGGCGCGGTAGACGGCGAGTGCCGCCGTATCGACGAGAGTGGCCATGTCGGCAAGCGCGGCCTGCGTCATCTGCAGATCCGCGAGCGGCGCGCCGAAAAGCTTGCGGGTGGACGCATGGCTCAAGGCTTCGTCCATGGCGCGGCGCGCGAATCCGAGCGCGGCGGCTCCGACCGTCGAGCGGAACACGTCGAGGGTCGCCATGGCCACCTTGAACCCCTCACCGGGGCCGCCGATGCGTTGCTCGAGCGGAATGCGGCAGGCATCGAAGCGCAGGGTCGCGAGCGGATGCGGCGCAATCACCTCGATACGCTCTTCAACGATCAGGCCGGGCGTATCCGCATCGACCATATAGGCGGACAGCCCCCGGGCGCCGGGCGCCTCGCCGGAACGCGCGAAGACCACGTAATGATCGGCAATGCCGCCATTCGAGATCCAGGTTTTGATCCCGTCGATCCGCACGTGACCGGACCCGTCAGGCGTCACCGTGGTGCTCATCGCGGCTACGTCCGATCCCGCCTCCGGCTCCGACAGGGCGAAGGCGGCGATCGCCTCTCCGCGCGAGACGGGCGGGAGATAGCGCCGCTTCATCTCATCCGAGCCAAACAGCGTAACCGGCCCTGTGCCGAGGCCCTGCATGGCGAAGGCGAAATCGGCAAGACCATCCCGATACGACAGGGTCTCACGGGCGAGGCAGAGGGTGCGGACGTCGAAGGTCGGGTAGAGACCGCCATGGGCCTGCGGCACCACCGCCTTCAGCCAGCCATCCTGCCCGAGCTTGCGCACGAGAGCGCGGCAGGAGGCATCCACATCGTGATGATCGACCGTATTCCGGATAGCGACCGAGGCCCAATCCGCGAGCGTGTGGGCGAAGTGCCTGTGACGCTCCTCGAAGAAAGGCCAGGCGAGGAAGCTTGAATCGATCACGTCAATCTCCCTGGAACACCGGCTTCTCTTTCGCGGCGAAGGCGCGGTAGGCGCGGGTGAAGTCCTCCGTCGTCATGCACAGGGCCTGCGCGACGGCCTCCGCCTCGATGGCCTCCTCGACCGACATGGCCCATTCCATGGCGAGCATGCGCTTGGTCATGGTGTTGGCATAGGTCGGGCCGGTGCCGATCATTCGTGCGAGGCCTTGCGCTTCCCCGAGCAGGCTTGCCGCATCGACGAGACGGCTGAAGAAGCCCCAGCGCTCACCCTCCTCCGCGCTCATGAAGCGGCCGGTATAGAGCAGCTCCGAGGCACGTCCCTGGCCGATGATGCGAGGTAGGATCGCGCAGGCGCCCATATCGCAGCCCGCAAGACCGACCTTGTTGAACAGGAAAGCGACCTTGGCGCCCGGCGCCGCTAGACGCAGATCCGAGGCCATGGCGACGATGGCGCCGGCCCCGGCGCAGATGCCTTCCACGGCGGCGATGACCGGTTGCGGTGCGGCGCGCATGGCCTTCACCAACTCGCCGGTCATGCGCGTGAAGGCCGTCAGCCCCTTCGTATCCATCTCGACGAGCGGACCGATGATCTCGAAGACATCGCCCCCCGACGAGAAGTTGCCGGCCGCGCCTGTCACGACGATCGCCTTGACCTCGTCATCCTTGGCGCAGGCATGGAAGAAATCCGTCAGTTCGCGATAGCTCTCGAAGGTGAGCGGGTTCTTCTTCTCGGGCCGGTTGAGGGTCACCGTCGCGACGGGACCATCGACCGACAGAAGGAAATGGCGGGGCCGGTAACCGGACAGCGGCAACGTCACCGGATTTGCGAAATGGGTCATGCCGACTCTCCCGTCATGGCACGCCGGGCAGAGAGCTTGGTCTTGGCGAGCAGTCGCATGAGATCCTTCTGTTCCCTCGGAGTGAGATCGCCGAAAAGCTCAGCGATCCAGGCCTCGTGCTCGGCGGCCATGGCGCGGAACTCCGCCTGTCCCGCGCGGGTAAGGCTGATCATCTGCGCACGTCTGTCGGTTTCCGAAACGCGGCGGTCGATATGTCCGGAAGCGACCAGCCGGTCGACGAGGCCCGTGAGGTTGCCGTTCGACACCATCATGCGCTTCGAGAGATCCGACAGGGTCATGCCGTCCGGATTCTTGTCGAGCTGGGCCATCAGATCGAAACGCGGCAGCGTCACGTCGAAGCGGTCGCGCAGGCGGCGGCGCACCTCGCCTTCGATGAGGGTGGAACAGGTGAGAAGTCGCAGCCAGAGGCGCAGCTCGTCCCGATGATCCTCGGGCATCTCGACCGCCTTGGTCTCGGCGTCGAGGGGAATGGTTTGATGGCTCATGTCAGATCTCCCCTCCGGCCACCACGATGGCTTGGCCCGTCACGGACCTCGCCCCTTCGCCACAGAGCCAGAGCACCGCGTCGGCGACCTCGGCCGGATCGATCAGCCTTCCCTGAGGATTGTGCTTCACGAATTCGCCGAGCGCCTCCTCACGGGAACGGTTCGTCTTCGCGACGATGCGGTCGAGGCTTGTCGATACAAGATCCGTATCCGTGAAGCCGGGGCAGACGGCGTTCACCGTCACGCCTGTTTTCGCCGCCTCAAGGGCGAGCGCGCGCACAAAGCCGATGACCGCGTGCTTGGCGGCGCAATAGGCGCTCACATAGGGATAGCCCTTGAGGCCCGCAGTCGAGGCCACGGCAATAACGCGTCCGAAGCCGCGTTCGGTCATGGAGCCAAGCACGGCCTGGGTCACGTTGGTGACGCCAAGCAGATTGATATCCAGCATCTGCCGGAAGAGGTCAGGCCCGGATTTCATGAACGGGGCCGAGGCAGCGGCGCCCGCATTCGCGATCATCAGATCGACGGCTCCGTGGCGGGAGACGGCGTCCTTTACGGCAGCCTGTACGGCTTCCGGATCCGTGACATCGGCGACGGCCGCTCCATGGGCAGATCCCTCCGACACCGCGCGCTCCAGCGTCGCGCGGTCGCGTCCGACCACGGTGACTTTGGCGCCCGCGTCCGTCAGGGCCTGCGCGATGGCGCGGCCGATGCCGCGGCCGCCGCCCGTGACGACCGCGTGCCGGCCTTTGAGAATTGTCTCGCTCATTTCATTCTGCGGCGAGAGAGGTCTCGCCTGCCTCCATTTTCAGTTCAGCCCGCGTCTTCGGCCTGCCACGGACTTTAAGATCCTCGAAGTCCTGCCGATCGCGAACAGAGTTACGGAAAATCTGGTCTTTACCCGCAAGATATTGCGGCGGGCAATGGATGTCTTTGGCACCGTACCAAGCCGCCGCCTTCATGGTGAAGAACGGATCGACCAGATGCGGCCGCCCGAGCGCGACGAGATCCGCGCGCCCGGCGGCGAGAATGGTGTTGACCTGATCCGCTGTCGTGATGTTGCCGACGCACATGGTCGCCACCCGCGCCTCGTTGCGGATCTGGTCCGAGAACGGAGTCTGGAACATGCGCCCGTAGATCGGGCGCGCCTCCTGCACCGTCTGGCCCGTCGACACGTCGACGAGATCGACCCCGTGCTCGGCAAAGGCGCGTGCGACCTCAACCGAATCATCGCCCGTCACGCCGCCCTCGGCCCAGTCGGTGGCGGAGATGCGTACCGACATGGGCTTATGGGCTGGCCAGACCGCGCGCATGGCATCGAAGATTTCGAGCGGGAAGCGCAACCGGTTCTCGAGGGAGCCGCCATACTCGTCCGTACGGCGGTTGGTGAGCGGCGAGATGAGGCTCGCCAGAAGATAGCCGTGGGCGCAGTGGAGCTCGAGCATGTCGAACCCGGCCCTGTCGCCTCGCTCCGCCGCCTGGACGAATTGCCGTTTGATGATGTCCATGTCGGCGCGGGTGAGCTCGCGCGGCACCTGGCTGTCCGGGAAGTAAGGGATCGGCGAGGCGGAGCAGATATCCCAGGCGCCTTCTTCCAGCGGCCGGTCGATCCCTTCCCACATCAGCTTGGTCGCGCCCTTGCGGCCCGAATGCCCGAGTTGGAGACAGAATTTCGCGGCCGAATTGGCATGGATGAAATCGACGATCCTCTTCCAAGCCGCCTCCTGCCCGTCGTTCCACAGGCCGGTGCAGCCGAGCGTGATGCGGGCTTCCGGCGAGACGCAGGTCATCTCGGTGAAGATCAGCCCCGCACCGCCGGTGGCGCGCGCGCCGTAATGGACGAGATGCCAGTCGCCGGGAGCGCCGTCCTTGGCCGAGTACATGTCCATCGGCGACACGACGACCCGGTTCGCCAGCGTCATCTCGCGCAGGCGGAAGGGCTGGAACATCGGCACGACCGGATCGTCAACGGAGACGTCGAAGCCGCGATCCCGCACCTGCTGCGCAAAGGTCCTGTCGACGGCCGACACGAAATCCGGCGCGCGCAGGCGCAGGTTGTCGTAGGTGATGGCCTTGGAGCGCGTCATCACACCGAAGGCGAACTGTACGGGGTCGAAACCCCAGAAGCGCGCCAGATGCTCGAACCAGACCAGCGACACGTCGGCGGCATGCTGGGTCTTCTCGACCTCCTCGCGACGGCCGGTCTCGTAGAGTGCAAGCGCACCCGAAACGGTGGGGTCGCGGCGGAAGGCTTCATAGAGGGCAATCGCATCCTCCATTGCCAACTTCGTGCCGGAACCGATGGAGAAATGCGCCGTGGCCTTGGCGTCGCCGATGAGCACCTTGTTGCCCTGCACCCAGCGCTTGTTCCTGATCATCGGGAAATTGCGCCAGATCGAGCGGTTGGTGAGGATCCTGTGCCCGCCGAGAAACCAGCCGAAGATTTCCTCCATCAGCGCCGCCGCCTCGGCCTCGCTCTTTTCTCCAAGGCCCGCGCGTTCGAACGTATCGGGGTCCGTTTCGAAGACCCAGGTGGAGCGATTGGCCTCGTATTGATAGGCGTGGGCGATGAACGGCCCCCACTCCGTCTCCTGGAAGATGAAGGTGAAGGCGTCGAGCGGCTTCGTCGATCCCATCCAGGCGAACTTGTTGGGCCGCAAATCCACTTCCGGCTGGAAATGCTCGGCGGAGCGATCGCGAAGGCGGCTGTTGATGCCATCCGCGACCACGACGAGATCGGCATCCTGGAACAGGCTTTCGTCGTCCACCTCGACTTCGTAACGAAGATTCACGCCCAGTTCGGAGGCGCGATCCTGGAGGATCAGCAGCAGGGTCCGGCGCGAGCAGCCGCAGAAGCCGTTGCCGCCGATCCGGTGCTCCGTTCCTTTGAAATGGATCGCGATATCGTCCCAATAGGCGAATTCGCGGGTGATCCGCTCGTAGCTCGGCCGGTCGTATTTCTCGAAATTGTCGAGCGTCGCATCGGAAAACACCACGCCGAAGCCGAATGTCTCATCGGCGCGATTGCGCTCGTAGACGGTGACCTCCATTTGTGGCCACTGCTTCTTCATCAGGATCGCGAAATAAAGCCCTGCCGGGCCGCCGCCGATGATCGCCGTCTTCATGAGAACACCCAAAAATCGATCCGATTATTTTAAGCTTAAAATAATTTCCGATCAAGCGGCCGGTGCGGTGTTGTCCGTGCGCGTGCCTGCCTCCGCGATACGGCGCAGCTCGAAACGCTGCAGCTTGCCCGTCTGGGTCCGCGGCAGAGCTTCGACATATTCGATGGCGCGGGGATATTTGTAAGGGGCGATCTCAGCCTTCACATGCTCCTGGAGCATCCTGGTGAGATCCGCGCTGGCGGCGTAACCCGCGCGCAGAACCACATAGGCCTTGGCGACCATGCCCCGCTCGAGGTCGGGCGCTCCGACCACGCCGCATTCGGCGACGGCCGGATGAGTGAGAAGGGCGGCCTCGACCTCCGGACCGGCAATATTGTAGCCGGACGAGACGATCATATCGTCCGAGCGTGCCTGATACCAGAAATACCCGTCCCCATCCATGAGGTAGGTATCGCCGCTGATGTTCCAGCCATCCTGCACATATTTCCGCTGCCGTTCATCCGCGAGATAACGGCATCCGGTCGGGCCGCGCATGGCAAGACGGCCAATGGAGCCCGGGGGAAGGTCGCGACCGTCCTGATCGACGATCTTCGCCTCGTAGCCCGGCACCGGTTTGCCCGTCGCACCGGGACGGATGTCTTCCTCTGTCGCAGCAATGAAGATGTGGAGCATTTCGGTTGCACCGATGCCGTCCATCAGCTTGATCCCGGTTGCCGCCCTCCAGGCATTGAAAGTGTCCTTCGGCAACGGCTCGCCGGCGGAAACGCATTTGCGCAGGGATGAGATGTCGTGGCTTTCCAGCTTCGACAACATGGCGCGATAGGCAGTCGGCGCGGTGAAGCAGATCGTTGCCCTGTATTGTGCGATAGCGGGTAAAAGGTCGTCTGGCCCGGCTTTCTCCAAAAGCACTGTCGAAGCGCCGATCCTCATGGGAAAAAGCACGATCCCGCCGAGCCCAAAGGTGAAGGCGAGCGGCGGCGAGCCGATGAACCGGTCGGTCCGGTCCGCCCGCAAGATGTTGCGCCCATAGGCGTCGCAGACCGCAAGCATGTCCCGGTGGAAATGCATGGTGCCCTTCGGCTCTCCCGTGGTGCCGGAGGTAAAGCCGATCAGGCAAACATCATTCGCCGCCGTGTCCACGGCTCGGAATTCGGGCGAGGCTTCGGCAAGAAGCGCTTCGAGCCCATCCGGCGTGCCGGAGCCCCAATAGATCACATGCTTCAGATCCGGCGACAGCGCCCGCGCCCGCTCCATCTCCTCGGCGAGGCGATGATCGCAGAAGGCTATGGAGATCCTCGCCTTGTTGATGGGATAGGCGATCTCCTTGGCGCGCAGGAGCGGCATGGTCGCCACCACGATGCCTCCGGCCTTGAGCACGGCGAGATAGAGCGCCACCATCATCGGGTTATTGCCGGAGCGCAGCAGCACCCGGTTGCCCGGCACGAAGCCGAGCCTGCCGACGAGCACGTTGCAGATCCGGTTCACGCGCTCCTGCAGGGCGCGATAGGTCAGGGTCTCGCCGGGACTGATGAGGCAGGGATTATCACCCCTGCCCTCCTCCACCCAGCGGTCGAGAAAAGCCGCCGCGCAATTGAGTCTTTCGGGGTATCGAAGCTCCGGCCGGTCGTGGAGAAAGACCGGCCACTGATCTTCAGGGGGAAGGCTGTCTCCCGCGAAAGTATCGACATGAGCCGTATACGCCATCGTCCATTCCTCTGTCCGGTCGCGTCATGCAGGCGTCGTTTCATGCGCCCGCTTTTGCGGAACTAGCCGCTTGAAGAAATCCTAAAATTATTTAAAGCTTCAAATAATGCTTGGCAATCCCGAACATGGGGTACGAGCATTCCAGCCAACCGAAAGGGAGTATTCGGCAGGCCGGAATTACGGCAGATTACCGTCGGTCATCGGCGAGACGAGTCGCGTCCCGCCGAAATAAATCGTGCAGCACGGCGCACCGTGCGCAGGGAACAGCCACTCGGGAGTTCATGATGAACCTGACAATCAAGACCCTTGGCCTTGCAGCCGCCTTCGGCCTCGCAGCAGCACCGGCCATGGCGCAGGAGAAGCTGAAGGTCGGCCTGCTTCTGACCCTCTCCGGCCCCTCCGCCGTGCTGGGCCAGCAGGCCCGCGACGGCTTCCAGCTCGCCGTCAAGGATCTCGGCGGCAAGCTCGGCGGCCGTGACGTCGATGTGATCGTCGTCGACGATGAGTTGAAGCCGGACGTGGCCGTGACGAAGGTCAAGGGCCTTCTCGAGCGTGACAAGGTCGATTTCGTCGTCGGCCCGATCTTCTCGAACGTGGCGGTTGCCGTCCACAAACCGATCGTCGATGCGAAGACCTTCTACATCAGCACCAATGCCGGCCCGTCGAACCTCGCCGGCAAGAGCTGCAGCCCCTATTTCTTCGCCACCTCCTACCAGAACGACCAGAACCATGAGGTTCTCGGCAAGGTGGCCCAGGACCGCGGCTACAAGAAGGTCTATCTCCTCGCCCCCAACTATCAGGCCGGCAAGGATGCGCTCGCGGGCTTCAAGCGGCATTACAAAGGTGAGATCGTCGAGGAATCCTACGTTCCGCTCAACACTCTCGACTTCCAGTCCGAGCTCGCAAAGATCGCTTCCATGAAGCCCGACGCGATCTTCACCTTCATGCCGGGCGGCATGGGCGTGAATCTCGTCAAGCAATACCGCGCGGCGGGCCTTGCCGACCGCATCCCGTTCCTGTCGGCCTTCACGGTCGATGAATCCACTCTGCCCGCACAGCAGGACGCGGCCGTGGGCATGTTCGGCGGCTCGAACTGGGCGCCGAACCTCGACAATCCCCAGAACAAGAAGTTCGTGAAGGATTACGAGGCTGCCTACAACTCCGTTCCGGGTTCCTATTCCATGCACGCCTATGACGCGGCGCTCCTGATCGACAGCGCGTTGAAGGCGACCGGCGGCAAGACGGACAACAAGGACGCGCTCCAGGCGGCCATCAAGAAGGCCGACTTCAAGTCCCTGCGTGGCGATTTCAAGTTCGGCACCAACGGGTTCCCGATTCAGGACTTTTATCTGGTGAAGGCCGTGAAGCGTCCGGACGGCAAGTTCCAGACCGAAATCGAGCAGAAGGTGTTCGACGATTATACGGACGCCTATGCCAAGGAATGCACGGCGACCAACTGAGCCGCCCGCATCGTTCGCCTCGTCCCGGCTAAAAACCGGGACGAGGTTCATGTTCCGCAAATGTCGTCATAAGGCCTCCGGCTTGAGCCCGATCATGCTCCAGGGAGCGGTTATGCGAATTTCGGCCGACGAACCTTTGCCGCCAGCGAAGTGCCGATGACTGCGACCCTGCTTTTCATTCAGGCCCTGAACGGCCTTCAGTTCGGGCTCATTCTGTTTCTCATCGCCGCGGGACTGACCCTCGTGTTCGGCGTGATGGATTTCATCAACCTCGCCCATGGCGTCCAGTACATGGTGGGCGCCTATCTGGTGGCGGCGTTCACGGCCTGGACGGGGAATTTCGGCTGGGCGCTTCTGCTCGCCCTCCCCACGGCACTGGCCTTCGGCCTGCTTCTCGAAGTGCTCGTCTTCCGGCATCTCTACGATCGTGACCATCTCGATCAGGTGCTCGCGACCTTCGGTGTCATCGTTTTCCTGAACCAGGCCGTGAAATTCGTCTGGGGCGCGGCGCCTCTCAACGTGCCCGTGCCGGGAATCCTGTCCGGCTCCGTGGAGATCGTCGACGGTCTGCTCTACCCGGTCTACCGGCTCGCCATCATCGCGGCGGGCCTTGCGGTCGCGGCCCTGCTTTACGTTCTCGTCAGCCATACCCGCGTCGGCATGCTGGTGCGCGCGGGCGCCTCGAACCCGCAGATGGTGTCGGCGCTCGGTGTCAATATCCAGCGATTGTTCATGGTGGTGTTCGGGTTCGGCGCCATGCTGGCCGGCTTTGCCGGTGCGATGGTCGCGCCGATCCTCTCCGTCGAGCCCGGCATGGGCGACAATATCCTGATCCTCGCTTTCGTCGTCATCGTGATCGGCGGCATCGGCTCGATCCGCGGAGCGTTTCTCGCCGCCATCCTGATCGGGCTCGTCGATACGGTCGGACGCTCCTTCGCACCGAACCTGCTGCGGCTGTTCCTCGACCCGTCGACGGCAAGCCAGACGGGCCGCGCCATCGCGCCGATGCTGATCTACATCTTCATGGCGGCCGTCCTGTTCTTCAGGCCCTCCGGCCTCTTTCCCGCGAAGCGATAGGGCGCCCTCATGACAGACCTCGCCCAGACGCAAACCGCCCCCGCTCCCGCCGCTATCGGCCGAATGGAGATCGTTCCTCTCATCCTCTTCGCCGTTTTCGCCGCAGCGCCGGCCCTCGCCTCGTTCTCCGGCGCCGAAGGTTATGTGCTGTCCCTGCTGACCCGCGTGATGATCTTCGGCATCGCGGCCATGTCGCTCGATCTCATCCTCGGCTACGGCGCCCTGGTGAGCTTCGGCCATGCCGCGTTTCTCGGCATCGGCGGTTATGCGGTCGGCATCCTGGCGAGCCATGGGGCCGAGGATGCGCTCGTGCAGATCCCGGTCGCCCTTGCGGCCTCCGCCGCCTTCGCCCTCGTGACGGGCGCTATCTCGCTGAGAACCAAGGGCGTCTATTTCATCATGATCACCCTGGCATTCGGCCAGATGCTGTTCTTCCTCGCCACATCGCTCGCCTCCTATGGCGGCGACGACGGCATGACCCTTCCCTCCCGCAGTCTTCTCGCGGGCACCAAGCTGTTGAAAGGCGACTTCTCCTTCTATTGGGTCAGCCTGTTCTTCCTCCTCGGCACCTACATATTGTCGCGCGCCATCGTCGCGTCCCGGTTCGGACGCGTTCTGCGCGGAGCGCGGGAGAACACCGTGCGCATGGAAGCTATCGGCTTCCATCCGTTCCGCTATCAGCTCGCCGCCTATGTCATCAGCGGCATGATAGCGGGTCTGGCCGGATTCCTGCTGGCGAACCAGGCGGAATTCATCAGCCCGTCTTTCATGACATGGCAGCGGTCGGGCGAATTGATCTTCATGGTCGTTCTCGGCGGGCTCGGAAGCCTGCATGGGGCGATCATCGGCGCGGCCGCTTTCCTGCTGCTGGAGGAGTTCCTGCCGGAAATACTCCATGCCGCGAGCTTTATGCTGAACGACGACATCCGGTCCCGGCTGGTCGAAAACTGGAAGATGATCTTCGGGCCCCTCCTCATCCTGATCGTGCTGTTCGCACGCGGCGGGATCATGGGTCTCCTGTGGCGAGGCCGGCATGACTGAGAACCTGCTCGAACTCCGCAACCTGCGTAAAACCTACGGCGCCCTTGTCGTCACTGACGACGTAAGCCTGTCAATCCAGCCGGGCGAAGTGCATGCCATCATCGGCCCGAACGGCGCGGGAAAAACGACCCTCATTCACCAGATCTCCGGGCTTCTGACCTCCGCCTCCGGGCAGATCCTGTTCGACGGGAACGACATCACCCGACTGCCCATGCATGAACGGGTAAGGCGGGGGCTTGCGCGCTCGTTCCAGATCACGTCGATCCTGCCGGGCTTCTCCGCACTTGAGAACGTGGCGCTCGCGGTCCAGGCCCGCTCCGGTTCCAGCTTCCGCTTCTTCGGTCATGCCGCCCGTGAGCGGGATCTGAACGAGCCTGCCATGGAGAGCCTGAACCTCGTCGGCCTCGGGCCTCGGGCCCATGTGCCGGCCGGGCTCCTCTCCCACGGGGAGAAGCGGCAGCTCGAACTCGCCATTGCGCTTGCCACCGAGCCGAAGCTGCTTCTTCTCGACGAACCGCTGGCGGGCACCGGCCACGACGATTCCCAGCGCGTGGTGGAGACATTGCGGCGGCTGAAGAGCCGGACCACCATCGTCCTCATCGAGCACGACATGGATGCGGTCTTTTCCCTCGCCGATCGGGTCAGCGTTCTCGTCTATGGGCGCGTGATCGCGACCGATACGCCGGAAAGGATCCGCGCCAACCCGGAGGTGCGTGCCGCCTATCTCGGCGAGGAGGAGGTTGTCTGATGCTGTCCGTCCGCAATCTCCAGGCGTCCTACGGAGCGGCCCAGGTCCTGTTCGATATCTCGCTCGATGTGGGCACGGGCGAAGTCGTGACGCTTCTCGGCCGCAACGGCATGGGTAAGACCACGACCATACGCTCCATCATGGGCCTGCTTCGCACCCGTGGCGGCGAAGTGCGCTTCGACGGTTCGTCCATGACGGGTCTCGCGCCTTACCGGGTCGCCCAGGCCGGGATCGGCCTCGTGCCGGAGGGACGGCAGATCTTTCCGACGCTGACCGTCGAGGAAAATCTCGTCGCGACGGCCTCAAGCCGGACAGGCTCCCGCCGATGGACGCTTCAGGCGATCTACGACCTGTTTCCGCGCCTGAAGGAGCGCCGCGCCAATCTCGGCACCCAGCTCTCCGGCGGCGAGCAGCAGATGCTCGCCATCGGCCGCGCATTGATGACGAACCCGAAGCTCATCATCCTCGACGAAGCGACGGAGGGGCTGGCACCGCTGATCCGCGCGGAGATCTGGACCTGCCTCAAGCGGCTTCGCGGCGAGCACCAATCGATCCTGGTCATCGACAAGAATGTCGATGCGCTTGCGGGCTTCGCCGACCGGCACGTGATCATCGAGAAGGGGCGCTCGGTCTGGACGGGCACGAGCGCCGAACTGATGGCGGATGCAACCCTCAAGGACCGGTATCTTCATGTCTGAGGAAGACGCGGGCACCATGGCGAAGGCCGATCTCGATCTCGAGGCCGAGTACAACAACCGGGCTCGCGTTGCCGAACATCCCACCCACATCGCCGGTTGGTATCGGGACGCCGCTGCCTATCGCGCCACGGCGCGATGCGAGCTGGACCTTGCCTACGGTCCAGGCGAAAGGCACCGGCTCGACCTGTTCCATCCGCAAGGCGGAGATGCGGGCGGGCCTGTCGTCCTGTTCATCCATGGCGGTTACTGGCAGGCGCTCGACAAGTCTTCGGCCAGTCACCTCGCGCGCGGGGCCAATGAGCGTGGCCTCACGGTCGCCGTGCCAAGCTACGATCTTGCTCCCTCGGTGACGTTGAGCGCGATTGTCGCAGAGATGGAGACCGCCGCGGCCTTCCTCATGCAACGCACAGGTCGTCCGCTCGTGGTCTCGGGGCATTCGGCCGGTGGGCATCTCGCGGCATGCCTGATGGCGCGACCAGCCTCTTCATCCGGTCGTCCGATCGTGGCAGGCATGCCGATTTCCGGCTTATTCGATCTTGTCCCGCTCGTTCCTACTTCGCTCAATGTCGCGCTGGGACTGACTGACGGGGAAGCGCATCGCCTGAGCCCGATTCACTGGACACCGCCGGCGCATGGCCGCGTCGTCGCTGTGGTCGGCGGAGCCGAGAGCGACGAGTTCCGACGCCAATCCCGCGATTTCGTCACGCGATGGGTCGAAGCGGGAGTCATGGGCAGCGTCCACGAAGTGCCGGATGCCCACCATTTCGACGTGCTCGCCGGTCTTGCGGACCCGGCGGACGTTCTGGTCGACACACTGGTCAGACTGGCGGCCAAGGCCTGATCCTCAGGCCGCGACGCCTTTTCCGGACCTTATCGTGTCACGCCCGCTGTGCCTTATCGATCCCTGACCACTCCGCCGGTGCGGCCCAGGCATAGGGGCCGGGATACGGCACGGTTTTGCCGAGACGATGGGCGGCATGCCAGCCCCAGCGCGGATCGTCGAGGAAGGCGCGGGCGATGGCGACCTGATCGGCCTGCCCGGTTTCGATGATCTCGTTCGCCTCCACCGGATCGACGATGAGCCCGACGGCCCGCGTGACGATCCCGGTTTCTTTCCTGACGATAGCCGCAAGGGGGATCTGCGCGGAATCCGGGTCGTCGACCGTCGGATTGGCAGTGGGAATGCCGCTGGAGGTCACACAGACATAATCGAGACCGATGGCCTTCAGAGCACGGGCCAGCATCACCGCATCGTGCGGCTCCAGCCCTCCTTCAGCCCAGTCGCTACCGGTGATCCGGGCACCGACGACGCAATCAGGAGCAACCTCGCGGACCGCGCGTGCGACGGCGAGCGGCAGAGCCATGCGGCGTTCCGCATCGCCACCCCAGGCATCGCTCCGGTGGTTGGACAAAGGCGAGAGGAATTGATGGAGCAGATAGCCGTGTGCCATATGCACTTCGATGACCCTGATCCCGATACGCTCGGCCCGCCTTGCCGCCGCACGGAAGGCAGCAAGGATGCGCTCCACATCGGCGTCGCCGACCGAGGCGGGAACATGCCAGCCGGAACGATGCGGGATCTCGGAGGGCGCAAACGTCCGCCACCCTTCCCCGTCCTGGAGCGAACCGCCCCCCTCCCACGGACGATGAGCCGATCCCTTGCGGCCCGCATGCGACAGCTGAATGCCGAATTGCGTTCCGGGAAGCGCCACCGCTGATGCCTCCCGCAAGACCTTGGCGAGCGCGCGCTCGTTTTCATCCGAATAGAGCCCAAGACAGCCATGGGTGATGCGCCCTGCCCGCTCGACGCCCGTCGCCTCGATCATCACGAGTCCCGCGCCCGACATGGCGAGATTCATGAGGTGCTGAAGATGCCAAGCCGTGGCGCAGCCGTCATTGGCCGAGTACTGGCACATGGGCGCGACGGCGACCCGGTTCGGCAATTCGAGATTGCCGAGTGCGAGAGGCGAGAAAAGCGATGCGGGAGCCGACATGATGATCTCCGGAGAAGAGATTAAGTTCCGGTTCGGAGGGAACTGTCTGCGTCGTCCCGATCAGGGACCGCAAACACAGGAATGAGACGGGAGGCGCGCCATTCGGCGCGTTGCTCCGTCAGACGTTGAACTGGAAGCCATCCACGACGAATGTCTGGCCGGTCATGAAGCACGGCTCCGAGGACGCCAGGAACGTGACGAGGCGCGCGACGTCATCGGCACATCCTAGGCGGCCCAGGGCGATGCCCTTGATGATCTCGGGCTCGCGCTCGGTGACGTTGGTGTCGATCTCGGTCTTGATGACGCCGGGGCAGATCGCATTGACCGCGATGTTCGGCCCCAGCTCCTTCGCCAGCGCACGGGTCATGCCGAGAATGCCGGCCTTGGCTGCCGCATAGGCGAACTTGCTGACCGCAGCCGTCACGCCGCCCGAAAGCGCATTCAGCGAAGATATGGACACGACCCGGCCCCTGCCCTGCTTGAGCATGATCGGTGCGGCGTGCTGGATGTAGTTGAAGCAGCTTTTCAGGTTGATCGCGATGGCGCGGTCGAATTCTTCCTCGCTGATTTCGAGGATGCCGGTGGGAGCCGACTGGCCCGCATTGTTGAGCAGAAAATCGATCCGTCCGAAGGCTGAGTGAACATCGCGCACGACCTCTCCCGCGCGACCATAAACCGACACATCGGCCTGATAGGTTCGCACCTCGCGGCCGAGCGCCCGGATATCGTCTGCCGTCTGCGCCATCTCCGCTTCGAGAAGGTCGACGAGGCCGATGTCGAAACCCGTTCGCGCCAGATCCAAAGCGCAGGCGCGGCCGATGCCCCTCGCCCCGCCGGTGACAATCGCAACCTGCTTCAATTCAACCTCACTCCTGACGGTGTCATGCCTTTTCCCTTGACAGTGGAACTGTTCCCAACTGATCCTTGTCCCGCAAGTGGAATATGGTTCACATATATGAACGATGATGCAATCTCCGAGGTCAAGTCGGCAGTGCGGGTTCTGGAACTCCTGGAATTGCTCGCCCGCTCGACGGAGCCCATGAGCCTGAGAGATATCGTGGCGGAGCTGGGCTATCCGAAGAGCAGCACCCACTCTCTCCTCGCGACACTCGTTTCCCGCGGCTACGTCACGCGGGAGGAGCCGGAGCATTATCGCCTCCATGAGGCCTGCCGCAGCGGGCCGGGATGGAGCAGCGGGCGGGAAGCGCAGCTCATCGCGGTGGCGCAGCCGATCATGGACAGCCTGCGCGACGCGGAAGGTGAGACGGTGTTTCTCGGCGTGCGCAAGCGCGACGGACGCGTGAAGTCGATCGCCAAGAGCACGAGCCGCCAGGTAATCAAGTTCGACACCGACCTGTCGGGCTCCGATCCCGCCTATTGCACGGCCATGGGCCGGGTATTGCTGGCTTTCTGGTCCCCTCACCGCGTGGACGATTATCTCGGCCGCGAGCGGCTCATCCGTCACACGGAATTCACCATGACGGACCGGCTGGAGATCAGGCGCACGCTCGAAGCAGTGCGCAGGAACGAATATGCCGTTTGCGACCAGGAGGCCTATCTCGGCGGCTCCGGCGTCGCATGCCCCGTGCGCGATGCCTCCGGCGAGGTCGTCGCGGCGCTCAACATGGCAACCGTCACCATGCGTTTCGAAACCTCCAAGCAGCGCATGATCGATGCCACCCAGCGTCATGCCCGGCTTCTCAGTGCGAAGCTCGGTTTCAGGGGCGCAATTTCACAGGATTAGCCAATGGATATCTATTTCGAAGGCCGGTCAGTGCTGGTGACGGGCGCAGCCCGTGGGATCGGCCAGGGGATCGTCGAGGCATTTGCCACCCGGGGCGCAAAAGTTTTTGCGACGGATATCCTTGAGGAAGAACTCGTCAGGCTCAAAGCGACGGTGAAAACCGATCGCGGCGGGTCGATCGAGGCGCGCACACTCGACGTTACCGACCCCATCGACGTGACCGACCGTGTTCGTGAAATGGAAGCGGAATGCGGCGGTTTCGACATTTTCGTCCATGTCGCCGGCGGCGTGAGAGGCCAGTCGAAGAAACCTGTCGAACAAGTCACCCCGCAGGAATGGGACGATATCTACGACGTCAATGTCAAAGGCGCCTTCCTCGTCGCAAGCGCCGTCGTGCCCCGCATGAAAGCCAGGCGGCAGGGCAAGATCGTCATGATTTCCAGCGGCGCGGGCCTCGGCATCAGCCTCACGGGCATCCAGGCCTATGCAAGCGCCAAGGCGGGCCAGCTCGGGCTCATGCGCCAGCTTGGGCACGAGCTGGGGCCATTCGGGATCAACGTCAACGCCATCGCTCCGGGCTTTCTGCGCACCAGCCCGGATTACGAGCGCCAGTGGAACTCCTATGGCGAGGCCGGCCAGAAGGCCATGATCGAGGAAATCCCCCTGCGCCGTCTCGGAGAGCCGCGCGACATCGCGCACGCGGTTCTCTTTCTCGCATCGGATTACGCAAGCTGGATCACCGGACAGGTTCTGCCGGTGAGCGGCGGACCGACCTAAGAAAATGGGAGAGAGCCATGAATGAAACGAACAAGCCTGCCGAGCCGTGGCAATGGCCGGAGGCGCAATGGCGCCGTGTCGTCGGCGGTGTCCGCGCAGGGCGCTCGCTGCGTCCGAAAACCTGGCCGAACGGCGCCAGATGCGCGGTTGCGCTGTCGTTCGACTCCGATCACGAGACGGCCGATCTTCGCGATGGCGGACGTTCGATCAGCGTCATGTCGCAGGGCCAGTACGGATCGCGCCAGGGCGTACCGCGCATCCGCAGCCTCCTGGACCGCTTCGGTGCCAAGACCACCTTCTTCGTCCCGGCGGTCGCGGCGATGCTTTATCCCGACGAGCAGCGCCAGCTTGCCGATGAGGGGCACGAAATCGCCCTCCATGGCTGGATCCATGAGCGCAACACCCTGTTGCCCGAAGAGGCCGAGCGCGATCTTCAGATGCGCTCCGCCGACAAGCTCGAGGAGATCACCGGCACCCGCCCTGTCGGAATCCGCACGCCGTCATGGGATTTCAGCGCCAATACGCTGAAGATCACGAGGGACATGGGCCTTCTCTACGACTCGTCGCTGATGGCCGACAACGACTGCTACGAGTTGATGATGGACGGAGAGCCCACGGGCGTCGTCGAGCTGCCGGTCGAATGGATCCGCGACGATGCCGCCTATCTCCACATGGACCGCTGGACCGGCCTTCGGCCTTATATCGCACCCTCGGATGTTCTGGGCATCTTCGCGAAGGAGTTCGAGCTCGCTCATGCCGAGGGCGGAATTTTTCAGCTGACCATGCATCCCGACATCATCGGGCATCGCTCGCGGATCTGGATCCTCGAAGAGCTGATCCGGGTCATCAAGGCGCAGCCGGGTGTCTGGTTCGCAACACATGCGGACATTGTCCGCCATGCCAAGGCGGCGGCGCAGTAATCGGCGCTTACGCGCTCACTTTCTGAAAAGCGATCCGGCGATTACAAACACCGCCGGATCGCTCGATCCTATTTCGGGCTGACGTCAGTCTTGAACCACTTCACCGACAGATTGCGCAGCGTGCCGTCGGCAGCGGCGGACTGAATCGCCTTGCTCAGGATTTCCTTGAGCTCAGGCTCGTTCTTGCGGATACCGATGCAGACATTGGTCGCCATGATGCCGCCGGTCAGAAACGGACCCGACGCCACCAGGTTGCCCTTGCTCTTTTCGACCATGCTCGCCACGAAGACGACATTGTCGAACTGGGCATCGATGCGGCCCGTGTCGAGATCGAGCTGGCCCTGCTCCGAGGACTTGTAGGTCCGCAAGTCAGCATCGTTCTTGAAGTTCTCCTCCATGAACTGCTGCTGGCTGGTGGAGAGGGCGACGCCCACGCTCTTGCCTTTCAGCTTCGCGCGCAGCTCCTCTAGAACCGGCTTCGAGCTGGCATCGTTCACCGAGATGTTCTCGCCCGTATGCGGCAGCTTTGCGAGCGGGCCGTCCTTGGCGACGAGGAACGTGTTCGGGGTGATGGCGTAAGGATCCGTGAAATCGATCACCTCACGCCGCTTCGGGTTGGGACCCATCGTAAGCACTGCGTCGAACTTGTTCGCCAGCAGCGAGGGGATCTGGCTGTCCCAATCCTGCGCCACGAAGGTGCATTTCAGATTGGCGCGCTTGCAGACCTCCTTGGCCACGTCCATGTCGAAGCCGTCCAGCTTGCCGTCCGGCGTCGTCAGATTGAAGGGCGGGAACGCGCCCTCCACACCGATCGTGATTTCCTTCCATTCCTTCGCCGAAGCGGGCACAGCCCATGCGCCGACAAGAGCCGCCAGAGCAAGCCCCACTCCCAGAGACCTAAAATTCTTCATCTGCTTCCCTCGTTTTCCGACAAGATGCCGCAGCCCATCTTTTGTCTTGAAGCAACTGCTCTTCCGTTCGTCAAAGCAACGTCGTTTCAATAAGACGGTACCCAGCCAGCATAAAATTTACAGGCCGCGGAGCGTTCTCAAAGTGGAATGATGTTCTCATATATGAACACAGGACGGCCCATTGCCGCAGAATTCGTGGCCTTTTGGTATCTCCAGCGAGGGCCTTACTCGGCCTCATGCCCTGCCAAGCGCGATAAGGGCGCGGCCTGTGCGGTCATTTCAACGAAGACGATCCTACCGGGTTGCGACGCCGCATCCGATGAAAGGTCGCAAGCTGCTGGAGCAGATCTTGCAGCAGGCCCCGTCGCGACCATGTTGCAGGAGGTTCGAGCCGCGGATCAAGTGTGACAGTGCCCATGATTGACACATGAAAATCCTGCTATAGCTCTCATGGGCCATGCCAACATGTAAAACCCGCAGCGTATTCCTCACGCGAAATTTCGAGGCCTTCATCGACCGCAAGGTTGTATCGGCCCGCCATCGGAACGCGAACCACGCTGTTCGATCAACCCTGCAACTGCTCAGCGTACTGGCCCCCAAGGAAATCTCAACGAAACCGTCTGGCCGGCAATGAACGAACCTAGCCTCTCCCCGTCGACTGAGTTCGAACGCCTGCGGGCCCGCCAGACAGAACTTGAGAGGCAGATTGCCGAACTCCAAGACCGTTTGAACAGCTCCGAGGCGGATCGCAGGGCCAGTGAGAAGCGCCTTCGCGACATCACCGACAATTTGCCCGGCCTGGTTGGCTATGTCGACAGGGATCAGCGCTACAGATTCAACAACAAAGCTTATCAGCACTGGTTCGGGCATCCATCGGACGAGTTATATGGTCTGCACATTCGAGAGGCGGTAGGCGAGAAGGCCTATGAGACGGTCCGTACCAGCGTCGAGGCCGCGCTCGCCGGTGAGCGGGTCAGTTTCGAATGGTGGAGGACCACGGAGGCGGAGACCCAAAGTTTTGTCAGGTCCGAATACATTCCCCATGTCCTGGAAGATGGAAGTATCGATGGCTTCTATCTCCTTGCAACCGATCTGACGGAGCTCAAGCGCTCCGAAGAGTCTTTGCGCGAGAGCGAGCAACGATTGCGCGTCGCGATCGAGGCCGGCCGCATGGCGATCTGGGAGCTCCACATCCCAACCCAGAATGTCCGGATCTCGCGAGAGCTCAATCAACTGCTTGGGCTTGAACTCGATGCCATTCCGACGGCCGCGGAGCTACGCGCCCGGTACCATCCGGACGACCTCGATCGTGTTCAGCAAGCCGGCCGCGCCGCCCTCGCCCGCGGCGACCATTATACTGAGGTCGAATTCCGCTTCATTCGACCTGACGGGGAGGTGCGCTGGTTACTGGTCCGCGCGGAAATCCGCCCTGATGAGGAGGGCAAGCCGGCCTACTTCGTAGGCGTCGTTATCGACATCACGAGCCAGAAGGAAGCCGAAGAGGCCCTTCGCGCGAGCGAGACCCTGAAGAGTGCAATCCTGGAATCTGCGCTCGACAGTATCGTCACGGTGAACAGCGAAAGCCGCATCGTCGAATGGAACCCGAGCGCGGAACAAACCTTCGGCTACTCGCGCGACGAGGCGCTCGGCCACGACCTTGCCGCTCTGATCATCCCGCCCGAATATCGCGAGCAGCATCGTCGCGGCATGGCCCATTACGTCGCCACCGGCCGTGAATCCGTCCTGGGACAACGGATCGAGTTGGAGGCCCTCCGGGCCGATGGCTCCCGGTTCCCGGTCGAACTCGCGATCAACTCGATCCAAATCGCCGGCAAGGCGCATTTTACGGCCTACCTGCGGGATCTCAATGACTCCAAGCGGGCTGAAGCAGCTCTGCGCGAAAACGAGCAAAGGCTTCGCGCCACCTACGAGCATGCCTTCATTGGCATCGGTGAAGTCGATACCGATGGACGCTTTCTGCGGGTCAACGAGCAGCTTTGTTCCCTCAGCGGCTATAGCCGCGACGAACTGCTCGCGCGGACCATCACGGATCTGACCCATCCGGACGATCGCGCGTCGGACCTCGAGAAGTTTTACCGGCAGATGAAAGGCGACTTGCACACCTATTCGGTAGAGAAGCGATACATCCACAAGCATGGCCATATCATCTGGGTCGAGGTAGCCGCTTCACGGGTCGATGACGCCGCAGGCCGTCCCCTCTACGGCATTCGCGCCGTGCGCGACATCACCGGCCACAAGCGGGCGGGAGAGCATCAGCGCCTGCTTATCAATGAATTGAATCATCGGGTGAAGAACACCCTCGCGACCGTACAATCCATCGCGAGCCAGACCCTGCGCAACGCCTCTTCGCCTGAGCAAGCCCGTAGCGACTTGGAGGGGCGTTTCCTCGCCCTGTCGCGGGCCCATGACGTGCTCACCCGAGAGAGCTGGGAAGGCGCTTCCCTCGACGAGATCATTGCTCAGGCCTTCAGGCCCTACCGGAGCCATGGCGAAAAGCGTTTCCACTGCCAGGGACCAGCGGCCAGGCTCTCTCCCCACATGTCGCTCGCAGTTGCGATGGCCCTCCAGGAACTCGTGACCAATGCCGTCAAATATGGAGCGCTCTCCAATCCGACGGGTGAGGTCCATCTGACATGGTCGATCGAACAAGCGGCCAAGTCGCCGCGCCTGTCCTTGCGCTGGGAAGAGCGAGGGGGTCCTCTGGTTTGCCCGCCAACACGAAGAGGTTTCGGATCGCGGCTTATCGAGCGAAGCTTGGCCCACGAGCTTGAGGGCGAGGTAAAGATCGAATTCGCCCGGACCGGAGTGATCTGCACGGTCGAGGCTCCATTACGGTCGGAGGCTACAGAGCAAGAGCCTGCATGAAGCCGGCCTCGAAGCCGAACTATAGCCCCACCCGTGAAAGACAGCCGAGGCAGTCTGTTTCGCGGATGTCACTCAGTCGCCTGGGCGGAACGCCGGTTCGAGACCATCTATGGTGATGCAGGTCCGCCTTTGCCCACCTCGTCGAACAGGCGTCCGGCGCGAAGCGCTTGATCTTCCCATCACAGGAAGCCTCAAGCTTCCCACTCCGCATAGAGGCGCAAGCAGAGAACTGCCATGAACGACACCCGCACCTCAAAGGAAAATGGCCACGCAGACCATGCCCACCATCACTCTGAGCCCGCCACGGATGCCGTGAAGGTGAAGGATCCTGTCTGTGGCATGACGGTCGATCCGCACACGACCCCGCACCGGGCCCAGTATCACGGCAAGCCGTATTACTTCTGCTCGGCCGGCTGCCAGTCGAAGTTCACGGCCGACCCTGGGAAATACGCTGAGCCGGCAAGCACCCGGAAGGCAGAGCCCATTCCCGAGGGCACGATCTACACCTGCCCGATGCATCCCGAGATCCGCCAGGTCGGCCCGGGGTCATGCCCGATCTGCGGCATGGCTCTGGAACCTGTCCTCGTCAGCGCCGAGGCGACGCCCAATGTCGAGTTGATCGACATGAAACGGCGGTTCTGGATCGGGCTTGCCCTGACCGTTCCGGTCTTCGCCCTGGAGATGGGCGAGCATCTCGTTGGGCTCGATCATCTCGTCTCGCGCAGCACATCCAATTGGATCCAGCTCGCCCTGGCCACGCCGGTCGTGCTGTGGGCTGGCTGGCCCTTCTTCGAGCGCGGCTGGCAGTCGCTCAGGAACCGCAGCCTCAACATGTTCACGCTGATCGCCATGGGCACCGGCGTGGCCTGGCTCTACAGCGTGGTCGCTACACTCGTTCCCGACATCTTCCCGGCTGCCTTCCGTGGCCATGACGGCTCGGTCGCGGTCTATTTCGAAGCGGCGGCGGTCATCACGGTGCTCGTCCTGCTTGGCCAAGTCCTGGAGCTGCGCGCCCGCGAGAGTACCAGCGGCGCCATCCGGGCCCTGCTCGACCTCGCACCCAAGACCGCAAGGCTGATCCGGGACGGTGGAAGCGAGAGGGAGGTTCCTCTCGATACCGTTCAGGTTGGCGACCTCCTGCGGGTCCGTCCGGGCGAGAAGGTCCCGGTCGACGGCGGAGTCGTCGAAGGGCGCAGCTCGGTCGACGAGTCGATGGTGACCGGCGAGTCCATGCCGGTCACCAAGGAGGTCGGCGCCAAGGTGATCGGCGGCACTATGAACCAATCCGGAAGTCTGATCGTCGAGGCACGGAAGGTCGGACGCGACACCATGCTGTCGCAGATCGTCCAGCTCGTCGCCGAGGCGCAGCGGAGCCGTGCCCCCATCCAGCGGCTCGCCGATCAGGTCTCGGGATACTTCGTGCCAGCTGTGATCGGGATGGCGGTGCTCGCCTTCATCGCCTGGGCAATCTGGGGTCCGGAGCCGCGCTTGGCTTTTGGCCTCGTGGCGGCGGTCTCGGTGCTGATCATCGCCTGCCCCTGCGCACTGGGTCTCGCCACGCCGATGTCGATCATGGTCGGCGTCGGGCGCGGAGCCCAGGCTGGAGTTCTGATCAAGAACGCCGAAGCGCTTGAGCACATGGAGAAGGTCGATACGCTTGTCGTCGACAAGACCGGCACACTCACCGAGGGCAAGCCTGCGGTCACGGCCATCGTGCCGGCTCCCGGCTTCACCGAGGCCGAGATCCTGCGCCTGACGGCCAGCGTCGAGCGTGCGAGCGAGCACCCGCTCGCCATGGCCATCGTGGCCGCGGCGGAAAAGCAAGGCATTGCGACGGCCCCTGTCGTCGACTTTGATTCACCCACCGGCAAGGGGGCGCTCGGCACCGTGGAAGGCCGGCATATCGTCCTTGGCAACAAAGCGTTCCTGGCGGAGCACGGGGTCGACGTCGGCCCTCTGGCCGGCCAGGCCGACAAGCTGCGCGAGGACGGCGCGACGGTCATCTTCGCCGGCATCGACGGGCGAGGTGCGGGCGCCATCGCCATTGCCGATCCGGTGAAGGCCTCGACCCCCGAGGCGCTTGCCGCGCTCAAAGCGGAGGGCGTACGGGTCGTGATGCTCACCGGCGACAACTGGACGACGGCCAAGGCGGTTGCGCGCCGACTCGGGATCGACGAGGTGGAGGCGGAAGTCCTGCCCGACCAGAAGGGCGCCGTGATCCAGCGTCACAGGGTGGCAGGATGCGTGGTCGCGATGGCGGGAGACGGAGTGAACGATGCTCCGGCATTGGCGGCTGCGGATGTCGGCATCGCCATGGGCACAGGAACCGATGTCGCGATGGAAAGTGCGGATATAACCCTTCTCAAAGGCGATCTGACCGGCATCGCGCGGGCGCGGCGTCTCTCGCAGGCAACCATGCGCAACATCCGCCAGAACCTGTTCTTCGCCTTCATCTACAACGCGCTCGGCGTGCCGGTCGCGGCGGGCGTGCTCTACCCATTCTTCGGCATCCTGCTCTCGCCGATCATCGCGGCGGCCGCCATGGCGCTGTCCTCGGTCAGCGTGATCGGCAATGCCATTCGCCTGCGCACGGTCAAACTCTGACCTGCCGAAGCTTTTGATTTGATTGGCGACCCCGGCAGGGCTCGAACCTGCGACCTACTGCTTAGAAGGCAGTTGCTCTATCCAGCTGAGCTACGGGGCCCTGAAGGCCATGGAACTGGTTTCAGTGGGACCAGGGGCCGACGCGGTTGAACTTGAAATTGTCGGAATAGGACATCGTGCGCCGCTTGACCTCCTGAGGCTCCTCGACGCGGTAGGCGATACCCTCGCGCTGGGCGTAGGCGATGGCCTCTTCCTTCGTGTCGAAACCGAGACGGAGCTGCTGGCGCGTGTCGGCGGAGCTGGTCCAGCCCATCAGAGGCTCTATTTCGCGCGGCTTGTCCTGCTCAAAAACGAGAAGCCATTGCTTGGTGCGGGCCATGCCGGACTGAGTGGCGGCTTTGGCAGGCTTGTAGATCCGTGCGGGCATCGGGTTTCGACACTCTCTCAAAGGTCCAATCGGCGAAGATGGTCGGGGCGGCAGGATTTGAACCTGCGACCCTCTGCTCCCAAAGCAGATGCGCTACCAGACTGCGCTACGCCCCGCCTTCGTCGCCGAAGAGGCTGTTGGCTATCACGAGGACCATGGATTCAGCAAGCGCCGGAATTGTCAGCGCTTGAAAAGCGAGTGCTCTATCCGGTCGCCGGCCTTGATCCCGAGCCTCGCTGCCGTGCCCGCATTGAGTTCCAGGACCGCCAGGACCGGCTCGCCGGAAGGAATGGTCCGGGTCGACAAAGGTTCCGTATTGGCAGCGATCCGGGCAATGGTGCCGTCGGGACGGATGAACAGCATATCGAGCGGCAGATACGTGTTCTGCATCCACATGGCGACCGGCTCGACCCGGCCGAAATCGAACAGCATGCCCTGATTGGCGGGCATGGACCGGCGATACATCAGCCCCTGAGCCCGGTCGGCGTCGTTGCGCGCGACCTCGACCTGGAAGGTCTGCCGCTGTCCGCCCTGGGGCGAAATGGAAAGCGTTTCCAGGGCCTGGGCGAAGGATATGCCGCAGGCCATGATTCCAAGCCCCAAGGCCAGGACGAAGGGTTTCAAACCTTGCACCACGGACAAACCCGTCAATGGGAATGAGGCAAGGCCATGTCGGCGAGGCGCACCTCGGCCGCCATCAGGCCCTTCGAGCCGTCGCCGAAGCGAACGAAAACCTTCTCGCCCGGCTTCAGCTCGGCAATCCCATAACGCCGCAGGGTTTCCATATGGACGAAGATGTCAGGCCGCCCCTCCCCTTGAGTCAGGAAGCCGAAGCCACGCAGCCGGTTGAACCATTTCACGATGGCCGGCTCCAGCCCGCTGGTCGGCACCACCTGGACATGGGTGCGCGGCAGCGGAAGCTCGGAAGGGTGCAGAGCCGTCGAATCGTCCAGGGACAGGATCCGGAAGGCCTGAAGTCCCCGGGGCCGCTGCACGGCCTCGACCACGATGCGTGCGCCTTCGTTGGCGGCTTGGTAGCCGTCCCGACGCAGGCAGGTCACGTGGAGGAGGATGTCGGACATGCCGTTGTCGGGCACGATGAACCCGAAGCCCTTGGCCACATCGAACCATTTGATCCGGCCGCTGACCTGAACGAGATCGAGAGGCTTCTCCTCCGAGGCATGCTCGGCGACCTCGCGACGCCCCTGATCTAAGGAGGAGGAATCCCCCCGCATATTGAATGAATTGGAGCTGTAATCGTTAGTCATGAACAAACCCGCACTCGAATCAGAACCCCGACCCTTAACGAGAAGATAACATTGTCCTGAATCTGTGAAAGCCAGAAACAGCCGACAAGGCTCGATGTTTTTCTTAGCCGCCGAAATAATCCCTTAGGGCTGGGAAATGAAGGTGGACAGGACAGGACCGATTTCTGCTTGGATAACAAGGTCGGCGGCCTCGTCGAGAGGGGTATGCTCGCGGTTGATGATGACGAGTTTCGCTCCATTCCGCTGGGCGAGCATGGGAAAGGCCGCCGCCGGATAGACGACCAGGGACGATCCGATGGCGAGGAAGAGGTCACACGACATCGTGAGCGCATGCGCCTGCCGCATGGGGGCCTCGGGCATGGCCTGCCCGAAGGAGATGGTCCCGGATTTGACGATGCCGCCGCAAGATTCGCAGACAGGCGCGTCTCCAGTCTCCTCGAAGCGGGATCGGACCCATCGAAGATCATGACGGCGTCCGCAGGCGAGACAGGCGGCATAGGTGCCGTTGCCGTGCAGCTCGATGACCCTCTCGTCCCCGATCCCCGAGGCCTGGTGAAGCCCATCGATGTTCTGGGTGATGACGGCTGGCATGCGGCCGGAGGCAATCAGCGAGGCAAGGCCGAGATGTCCCCGGCTCGGGCGGGCATCCCGGTAGAGGTCGTCCATGGTGAACTTGCGCCGCCAAGCCTCCCGCCGTGCCTCCTCGCTCTCGAGGAAGACATCGAACGGGATGGGCTTGTTGCGCATCCAGGGGCTGCCGGGCGAGCGGAAGTCGGGTACGCCGCTTTCCGTCGAAATGCCGGCTCCGGTGAAACCGGCGACGACACGGGCTTCCCGGACCATATTCTGGAGCGTGGCAATTGACGTCGCGAGGCTATCGGTCATGAAGCTAATATAGGACGAACCGATCGCAACGCCCTCCCCCTCGCCTCAACCGGACGATTCGTGTGAACAGCGCCTCTCCTCAAGCCAAGGCTCTCGCATCCCAGCGCTGGGATGCCATCGACGTCGCCCGCGGCGTCGCCATCCTCGCCATGGTCGTCTATCATTTCAGCTGGGACCTGAGTTTCCTGAAGCTGATCGAGACGAACATCGTCGAGGTTTCGGCCTGGCGCTGGTTCGCACGCTCGATCGCGGGCTCGTTCCTGCTTCTTTCGGGCGTAGGGCTTGCCCTGGCGCATGCCCAGGGCTTCCGGCGAAAAGCTTTTCTGCGGCGTCTGGCGAAGGTGGGCGGCGCTGCGCTTGCGATCACGCTGGTGACGTTCTTCGCGTTTCCGGACAGCTATATCTTCTTCGGCATCCTGCATTGCATCGCCGTCTCGAGCGTCCTCGCCCTGCCCTTCCGCCGGTTCAATCCCGTTATCACCCTGGCTTCTGCGGCCTTCTTCCTGGCGGGCCCCTGGATCTTCATGAGCCCGACCCTCGACCAACCCTGGCTGGACTGGTTAGGTCTCGGATCCGCCGATCCGGTGACGAACGACTATGTGCCGATCTTTCCGTGGTTCGGGCTGGTCCTGATCGGCCTTGCTCTCGGCAAGCTTCTTCTGGCGCACAAGGATACAATGCGTCTGGCGCACTGGCGCGGAAAGGATGCCTTGTCCCGCCTGCTGATGTTTGCCGGACGAAAGAGCCTGCCGATCTATCTGATCCACCAGATCATCCTGCTCGCGGTTCTCTATGGAGTTCTGCAGCTGACCGGACCCAACCCTGTCGCGGAAGCGGCGCCGTTCATGAGCGAATGCGAGGCGAGCTGTCGGTCGCAGAACAGCCAGTCGACCACGTGCCAAGCCGTCTGCTCCTGCGTGGTCGGAACCCTCCGACAGAGCGATCTCTGGCGAAGGGTCCTCAACGATAATGTCGGGCCCGAAGACCAGACCCGGATTTCACGCGCGGCGCAGCAATGCCTGCGCGAGAAGGCGCCTTAAGATCCGACGACGTTCAGCCGGTTCTCGCCGGACCGACCTTCCCGCTCCGCCCGCGCTTCCGCGAGCAGGCAAAGAAGTTCGAAGGCGATGGATGCACCGACGAGAGCGGTGCCGCCCGATTGATCGAGCGGTGGCGAGACTTCCACCATGTCCGCCCCGATCAGATTGAGGTGACGGAAGCCGCGCACCAGTTGCAAGGCTTCGCGGCTGGTGAAGCCGCCGATCTCCGGCGTGCCGGTGCCGGGAGCAAAGGCAGGATCGATGGAGTCGATGTCGAAGGTAAAATAGGTCGGGCCGTTGCCGACGACGCGGCGCGCCTCGGCGATGGCATAGGGAACGCCCTTCTCCGCTACCTCTTCCATGTCGATGATGCGAATACCCTGATCGAGCGCCCAATCGCGCTCGTCGGTGGAATACATCGTGCCGCGAATGCCGATCTGCACCATCCGCTTGGGATCGAGCACCCCGTCCTCGATAGCGCGGCGGAACGGCGTGCCGTGGGTGAGTTTCTGCCCGCCGAAATAGGTGTCGCCCGTGTCGCTATGCGCATCCACATGGATCAGTCCGACGGGCTGATCGCCTCCCAGTGCCCGCAGGATCGGATAGGAGATGATATGGTCGCCGCCGATGGACAGGGGCGTCACGCCGCCTTTGTAGAGATAACCCACCTCGGCCTCGATCCGGCCCAGAGTGTCCCGCACATCGATCGGATTCACCGGCACGTCACCCACATCCGCGCAGACGCAGAGATCGTAGGGCGCAACGTGCGTGCCGTAATTGACGAGGCGCATGAGCGAGGATGCTTCGCGCACCTGACGTGGCCCGAGCCGCGTGCCGGGCCGGTTGGTGGTCGCTCCATCGAAGGGAATGCCGAGGATTGCGATATCGATCTCGCCGGGCGCCTCGGTCGGCGCAATATGAGGCAACCGCATGAAAGTCGAGATACCGGCGAAACGCGGCACCACCATACCCGACAGCGGCTGATAGGCCTCGAGCCGCTTGGCACGCGTTTCGGAATCCATCTTCTTCTTCAAGTTTTGGGACATCACGTCCATCCTTCCCTTCAGTGCATGGCGCGGGCGAAAACCCGCTCGACCCGTTCCATTCCCCAGTCGATTTCCTCGCGGGTGATGGTGAGCGGCGGTGCGAAACGAATGACGGTGCCGTGGGTGTCCTTGGAGAGAACGCCTTCGGCCAGAAGCGCATCGCAGACGGTCCTTCCGGACACCACCTGAGGATCGACCTCCACGCCGACCCAGAGACCGCGGCCCCGCACATCCTTGACGATGTTGCTGCGCATGGAGCGAAGCCTATCGATGAGATAGAGGCCCATTTCGGCGCTGCGCTCGACGAGGCGCTCTTCCTCGATGACGGCGAGTGCTTCCAAGCCGATCCGCGCGGCAAGCGCATTTCCGCCGAAGGTCGAGCCATGCGAGCCGGGATTGAACACGCTCATCACGTCGCGCGTGCCGACAAAAGCCGAGACCGGATAGACGCCGCCGCCAAGCGCTTTGCCGAGGATCAGGCCATCGGGCCGGATATCTTCGTGCTGATGGGCGAACCAGCGCCCCGTGCGGCCGAGGCCGGACTGCACCTCGTCGAGGATCAGCAGCACATTGTGCCTGTCGCAGATGGCGCGGAGTTCCCTGAGATAGCCCTCCGGCGGAACCACGATACCGGCCTCGCCTTGGATGGGCTCGATCAGAACGGCGCAGGTATTCCCGTTAATGGCCTTCTCGACCGCCTGGGCATCGCCGAAAGGCACGAGCTTGAAACCGCCTGCGAAGGGGCCGAACCCTTCCTTGTAGGATTCATCCGAGGAGAAGCCGACGATGGTGGTGGTGCGTCCATGGAAATTGTTTTCCGCGACGATGATCTCGGCGCGATCCTTCGATATCTTCTTGACCTGATATCCCCAGCGCCGGGCCGCCTTGACGGCAGTCTCGACTGCTTCCGCGCCCGTGTTCATCGGCAGGGCCATGTCGAGGCCGGTGAGCTTCACTAGCCGCTCGAGGAAGGGCCCGAGAATTTCGGTGTGATAGGCGCGGCTCGTGACGGCAAGGGTCGCGGCCTGTTCCGCCATGGCCTTGAGGATGCGGGGATGGCCGTGCCCAAGGCTGACGGCGGAATAGGCGCTCATCATGTCGAGATAGCGCCGGCCTTCCGTATCCTTGGCCCAGACGCCTTTGGCTTCCCGCAGCACGACCGGCAGGGAATCGTAATTGGCGGCGGTGACTGACTTTTCGAGTGCGATGCTATCCATGGATCTGGCCTCCCTGGATAAGCTTAAGTCACTCCCCGGTCAGGATGAGGCTGAAATCCCATCCCGCGCCAGCCAGATCGGCTGTCTCACGGAAAAGGGCTGTCATTCTCGGCTGTCCGGGACCGGGTAGCCGTCGAAGCTCTTCAGAGTCTTCAGAACGAATGTGGTGTGGATGCGCCCGATTCCGAAGCTGGGATCGGCAAGAAATGCATCAGTCAGCGATTCATAGGCGGCGAGCGTCGGCGCCACGATACGGGCGATGTAGTCGTATTCCCCATTCACGACCTGCAATTCGATGACCGCGGAGTGCGCGCAGAGCGCCCGCTCCAGACGCTGCCGCACCGCCGTCGACGGATCGCGCATGCTGATGCCAGCGAGCGCGATGATGTCGTGCCCCAGGGCCGCGGGCTCGATCAGCGCAGTGTAACCCCGGATGACCCCCTTCTGCTCGAGCCGTTTGACCCGCTCCAGGCAGGGACGGGGCGAAAGTCCAACGCATTCGGAAAGAGCCTGATAAGTGATGCGCCCGTTCCCGCTCATAGCCTCCAGGATGGAGAGGTCGATCCTGTCGAGAGTGGTCTTGCGAGTGCGGCTTAGCGGCTTTGCAGGCGTCTTCATGGTTGTTTCTCGACGTACGAGGCACTCTCCGGCGGCGCAGTACGACCGGTGTAAGTTGAGAGCCTGTCTCTATCGTACATGCTGCTACAGGGCAAAGCCTAGCGCTCGCAACCATCGGTAACAGTTATTGATTCAAATAATTACTTGGGTTGTATTCAAGATTTACGTAACTGTATTTCGTTAATTAAACTTATTTGCTTTATTGCAAGCCGCGTTTGCGCGCAACGCAATGTGTAAGATATAGCATTTCATACGACCATATAATATTCGACTCATATAACGTTGCGGAAAGCAACTTGGGGGCAAATCATGGCGCAGAACTCGCAATCCTTTCACCTGACCCAGATCACCGATCTGTGCAGAACAATCCTTGAAAAAGATTCTCTTAAGATCGACCCCGGCATGTCGCTCACACGCGACCTGGGTTTCGACTCCATGCAGCTCATGGAGTTCTTCGCCGGCATCGAAACCTACTACCCGGAAGTTGCCCTGGAGGAGTGGTTCCTCGACCATAGCACCGGCGGCCGGGATACGGTCGGCAGCGTCGCCGATTACCTATCCCAGACCCCGATGCAGATTGCGGCGGAATAGAACCATGCGTCGCCAATCCGTTTCCATTCTTCCGACATTCGTCCAGCTTTCATCGGCCGTTCCTCAACAAGCCTTCGACCAGGCCACCCTATGGGAGAGCGCTTTCAGCAAGTGGTATGCCGATATTCCCGACGCGCAGGATTTCGGGACCGTCACACGCGTCCGCAAAAGGCATATGGCCTGGGACCCTGCGCGGGATATCGGCGATAGAACACGCGGCATCGGCGAACGGATGAAAGCCTATGTCGGAATTGTCGACGAGGTCGCCGGCGAGGCTTTCGAGGACCTTCTCGAAAGAACCGATCCTGGCGATGTCGGCAGCATCGTCATGGCGAGCAGCACCGGCTATTACGGCCCTACTCCCGACTATTTTCTCGCCAAGCGCTTCGGCCTCAAATCCAATATTCGCCGGACCTTTATCGGTCATATGGGATGCTTCGCAGCCTTCAACGTGATCAAGACCGCCATGGATTCCGTTGTGGCGCGTCCCGATGAATACACGGTCGGGATTTGCGCTGAATTCAGCAGCCTGCACTTCCGGCCGGAGGCGACCCGCGAGCAGGCCATCGTCCACAACCTGTTCGGCGATGCCGTCGGTGCGTTCACGATGGCCATGAGAGAGCCCGGTCACGGACCGCAGATCCTGGCCACCCATACGCATCAGGCCTACGAGACGTCGGATATGATGACCTTGTCCGTCCTCGATGACGGGGTGCGGATGACGCTCTCACCCTATGTGCCGTTCGTCATCGCAAGTGTGATTACGCAGTTCATCGAGGATCTTTGCGCAGCCGCATCCGTCGACCCGGCGGAGGTCAAGCATTGGGCGATCCATCCGGGCGGACCGAAGATCATCGATTTCGTCGCCCAGAAACTGAGCATTTCCGAGCGGCAGCTCGAAGCCACCTGGCACGTTCTGCGGGAATACGGAAACTGCGCCTCGGCCACCGTTCTTCTCGTCCTCAAGCATCTCATCGAAAACGATCAGCCTCAGCCCGGAGAGATCGGAGTGATGCTGGCTTTCGGCCCCGGCCTCACGGTCGAAGGTGCCCTGCTCCGTTTCTGAGAACGACAACCCGCGAGAAAACCGATGTATAAGACCCATACCTTCCCGCTTGGGCAGGCGGAGCAGGCTTTTGACCTCTCGAACCTGTCGGGCATCCGCATAGGAGCGGAAGCGAAAACCATCACCGACGTGCTCCATGAGCGTGCAGCGGCAGCCCCAGACAAGACCGCTTTCTTCGTCGTCGAGTCCCATCATACGATCACTGAAATCTCCAACGGCGCGCTTCTGCAGCAGGCGACGGTTCTGGCAGGGCGCTTGGCGGCTCAAGGGGTGCGGCGTGGCGATATCGTGCTGCTGGCTCACGAAACTTCGCCCCTCCTGCTCACAGCCTTCTTCGCCTGCCTTGTCGGCTCCTTCATCCCTTGCGTGGTCGAGGCCCCATCCCTTGGCGCTCATGCGGATAGCTGGGCCGAGCGTCTTGTTGAGAGAGCGCGCTATGCGGGTGCGAAGCTGATCCTGGCGCGAGAAGATTGCTGCGTCATCCTCAACGCCAAGGGCTGCGACTCCGTCACGATCGAGGCTCTTCCTGCGCCGATGGCTTTGGGTACGATGGCGGCGAAAGCAACCGATACGGCCTTCCTGCAATTCACCTCCGGCACCACGTCCCAGCCCAAAGCACTGCAGATCGACCATAGGACGCTTCTGAACAATGTGCGGGGCCTCTCGCAGGCGCGGGAATGGACCTGCGAGGATGTCATTGTCAGCTGGCTCCCCCTGTATCATGACATGGGACTGGTAGCCCTGATGCTGTCCGGGTTCACTGCGGGAATGCCGGTGGTGCTGATGCCCTCAAGCCTTTTCACGATGAATCCCGTGCGGTGGCTCTGGGCCATGCACACCTTCAAAGGGACGATTTCATCCGCACCGAACTTCGCCTACCAGTTCGTTGCGTCCCATGCGCCAGAGCACAAGACACGCGGTCTCGATCTGTCCGCATGGCGCTGCGCCATCAATGCGGCCGAGTTCATTCAGACACGCACCATCGAGAAATTCGCGACGCGTTTCCAAGCGCACGGGTTCAAAAAGGAAGCCTTCGCGCCGGCCTATGGTCTCGCCGAATGCACGGTGGCCGCCTCGATCATGCGCCCGTCGGAAGCCCTGCGGATCGACATGATCTCCCGCCAGCTTCTGATCGCCAAGGGACTCGCGATCCCCGTCACGCCGGAGGATTCGGACGCTCTTCCCATCGTCTGTGTCGGGCCTGTCCTGGCCGATCACGAGGTTCGGATCGCGGATGAGAAGGGTGAAACGCTGCCCGACCGGAAGCAGGGGCAGATCCTGCTGCGCGGTCCCAGCGTGGTCCACGGCTACTTCAAGGAGGAGAAGCCCAGCAATATCCGCAATGGTTGGCTCGAAACCGGAGATCTCGGCTATCTCGACGGCGGCCAGCTGTTCGTCACCGGACGCATCAAGGACCTGATCATCCGCGCCGGCACCAATATCTCGCCCTACGAGATCGAGCAGGTTGCAGGCGAGGTCCAGGGCGTGCGCTCGGGCGCCGTCGGCGCTGTCGGTCTGGTCGACGACGCCAAGGGCACGGAGAATCTGGTCGTGTTCTTCGAGACCACGCAAAAGGCCTCGTCCACCGTCGACGCCATGCGGCACGCCATCCGCGATCGGCTTAACCAGAAGCTCAGCATTGCCGTCGATCATGTGTTCGACGTGGCTCCTCACACCTTGCAGAAGACCACCAGCGGCAAGCTCCAGCGTGTAAAGCTCATCCAACTGGCACATGAGCGGTTGAAAGCCCCCCTCACCTCCGCCAACTAGAATACGGAAGGCACGTCGAGGACGTCGGGTATCGCCGGTGTCCTCAGCGGTAAGACCTCACGTCATTCCAGGCTTGGCGAGAGGAGACCGTTTTGCTGCGGGATTACTTAACCGATCTTCCGTTGATCGCGATTTTGCGGGGCCTCAAGCCCGAGAATGCCGAGGCTGTCGGCAATGTCCTTGTCGATGCCGGATTTCGGCTGATCGAGGTGCCCCTCAATTCGCCGGATCCGTTCCACAGCATCGCGATTCTCGCAAAGGCGATGCCGCCGAACGTGCTCATCGGTGCGGGCACGGTTCTCGACCCGAACGATGTGAACGGTGTTCGCGACGTGGGCGGCAAGCTGATCGTGATGCCTCATGCCGATCTCGACGTGATCAGGCGCGCCAAGGAACTGAGTCTCGTCTGCACCCCCGGCGTCGCCACGCCGACCGAGGCGTTTGCCGCGTTGAAAGCGGGGGCCGACGCCATCAAGATCTTTCCCGCCGAAGCGACGCCGCCCCAGATCGTGAAGGCCTGGCGGGCGGTTCTGCCGCAGGACGCCATCGTATTGCCAGTCGGCGGCATCAGGCCGGATACCATGAAGGCCTATGTGGAGGCGGGCGCAAACGGTTTCGGGCTCGGCTCGGCCCTGTTCACGCCCTCCATGCCCGTCGAGGAGATCGGCCGGAACGCCCGCGCTTTCGCCACGGCCTGGCAGGCCTTGCGCAAGGGATGAGCTGGCTCGTTCAACCAAGACTCATCAACGGCCCATTCGACGATCCGGGACTCTACCTCGATTTTCGCTATGGCCGCCGAGCCATCCTGTTCGACCTCGGCGACCTGCGCCCCCTCTCCGCCCGGGAGATCCTGCGCATCACCCACGCCTTCGTCTCTCACACGCATATCGATCATTTCATTGGGTTCGATCGACTTCTTCGGATCTGCCTGCACCGGCCGGGGCCGCTTCATCTGATCGGCCCGCCCGGTTTCATCGATCGTGTCGAGCACAAGCTCCGGGCCTATACGTGGAACCTGATCGACGAGACCTCCGTCGATTTTCAGCTCCATGTCGGCGAATTCCATGACAATCGCGTGGACCGCTTTGCCGTTTTCTCCGCGCAGCATGTCTTCAAACGGCATGATGTCGCCCCCTCCGACCTCCCCGCGGGCATCGTGCTGGCGGAGGATGACTTTCGCATCGAAGCCGTGGCGCTCGACCACGGCATTCCCTCACTGGCCTTCCGGCTCAGTGAAATCATGCGCGTCAATGTCCGGCGCGGCGCGCTTGAAAGTCTCAGGCTCCCGAAGGGCCCCTGGTTGACCGAAGCCAAGAAGATCATGCGCTCGGGCGCGGAGGATGCAGAACTCGAGGTTCCAGGCGTCGGGCGGGTTTTCTTGAAAGATCTGAAGGACAGGATATTCATCGCCGGCCCCGGGCAGGCCGTGGCCTATGTGACGGACACGGCCCCGACCAAGGCCAATGCCGAGAAGATCCTGGCCCTTGCCCATGACGTCGATCAGCTCTTCATCGAAGCCGTCTTCCCCGAACGCGATCGTGCTCTTGCCGAGGCGGCGCTGCATCTGACGGCATGGGAGGCAGGGCGTCTGGCCCGCGCGGCCAGGGCTAGGCGCCTCACGGTCTTTCACCATTCTGCCCGCTACGAGAACGAACCGGATGCCCTCCGCGCGGAAGCGTTCCGGGCCTTCGAAGGATCCCTATCCCCTTGAGGCCCGCCCCGACGCAGGCAAGGGATGTCCCTTTCCAGACCGCTCCAAACGTTGCAAGCATCCGGAAGCGCGGAAGATCCTATTCCTTACGACGCAGGTCCGCCTCCAGGACCATCGTGAACGGAAGGGTCGCCACGTGATACCGGGCTTCATCCTGAATCTCGACCGCCCACGACGTCCAATTGCGGAAGCGCCCCTCCTCCGAAATCAGGTTGAGCACCGCAACGATGGCATACTCGATCGCTTCTCCAAGATTCGAGCACTCCTCGCCGCTTTTGTCGAGGAGGTGAAGATGCGCACGTCGAAGGTTGAAATAATATCGCGGCACAAAGTCGACTCTAGATCTCGATGGGCCCGGCCGGTCCAATATAGAGGATCGAGAAACCCTCCTGGCGCAAGCGATATAATAAATCATTCGAAGTCATGTGATCACTGACAATGCTGTTGCCGTAAAAGGATTGGCCGCGTGAACGGAAATATTGAGACGCTGCAAGTTTTGCGCGATCCGTTAAAGCCTGGATCGTCCAGAAAGCGTCATCGTTGCGCACGACCCGAAAGTCGATCTCAGGCTTACGCCGAACTGGGATCGGAGCACGGTCCATGACGATGGTCGCTGCCGACTGCATTCCGTCCTCCAAAAAGAATTAGGGATTGAGGCGGTGTGATTCGAACTCGTCCTTTCAAAGTCTGCAGAACCTACCTCTCTTTTCATCTACCAGTTGGGATAAAAAGAGGAGTTCGCGCGTTGAGCGTTTAATAGAGCCCCTTTCGCTCACTTGGTCTGTGCGATGAAACACTTCCGGGCCAATCCAGATGAAGCGTCGGTCGTGAACAGCCTCATGAGCATCTTCGATGCTCTCGGCTTCGGAAGCATCCTGCTCGGAGATGGGCGGAGGGTTCTCAATTTCAACCGGCACATCCAACAACATTTTGGTGCCGGGCTAACAGTCCAATCAGGCTATCTTTCTGCGACCGATGCAAAATCCGACCGTATCCTGCAAGGCGTTCTCGCAGCCCATTTCGATGGGATTGAAAAGCCGCGAGGAGCTTTGGGTCTGCATCGCGCCGAGTTGAGGCCTTTGATCCTACGCATTCTATCCCTGGGCGAAAACATTCGATCGGCCCTGGGAGGAGCAAGGCTCATCGCGATCGTGGTTGATCCGGAATACTGCCCCGAGCCCATGCCGGAACTTCTTCCGCAAGTCTTTGGGTTGACGAAAAAGGAAACCCAGGTGGCGATCCAGCTGATGTGCGGCAACACCCTCCAGGAAATCGCGCAGAATACCGGAATTGGCCTGGGAACCATCCGCACTCAGACGAAGGCGATCCTCGCCAAGACCGAGACGAAGCGACAGGCCGAACTGGTCGGCCTCCTGACTCGTCTGGCGGTCGTCTCGGCACAAATGGATTAGGTGCCGGCTATGCCTTCAACGCCGCCTGCCGTGTGTTCCGCGAAAGAAGGGCACGGTGAGGAGACGCTGCCCTGTCTCGTCGGTGATTTCCAGTTCGATATTGCCCGCATCGGCCAATTGGTCGCGAAGCTCCTCAACGGTGGCGAGGGCTTCGGCGCGGGCCGATTCGAGGTCCGGCAGTTCGATCCCCTCCTCGTCCTCATCGAGGTCATAACCATCTCGAATGTTGAAGAAGAAACGGGGCATCGGAGTCCTACCTCGAATGAGGGATGTTGAAGGCACAAGTCATCCTATGGAGGTAGATCCTATCGCAGATCCTGATACGACCCCATGACAAAACTTTATTACTTTGGAGAATTTCAATGGCGCGGCCTAGGGGAATCGAACCCCTCTTCCCAGCGTGAAAGGCTGGTGTCCTAACCGATAGACGAAGGCCGCTTGATCGGGGCAGTGCCGCCGAAGTGGGCGGACATATAGATGGGTTCTTTGGGCTCGGCAAGCGCAAGAATGACCAAGAATGACTTATTCGGGTTTTGCGGCATCCATAATGCGCAGCTCGACCTTTTCACCCCCGCCCCAGCGGTCGATCGACAAGGTTCCGGCCACGTGCAGAGGGCTTCCGATGGCCTGGGAAAGGGCCAATCCCAAAGGCTGGCCCGCAGCCCGGAAGGCGACTCCCCCGATAAAAGCCCCATCGCCACTACGGAGTTTCACGCGCACATGGCCGCCGCTTCCCACTTCCCGCGCCTCCACGATTCGGTGGTGGGGGAAGACGAAGACAGGCTCCGGCTGGCCCGAACCGAAGGGCCCTGCCCGCTCCAGGGCCGCGACGATGCTCGTCTGCGCGCCTCCGGCCGTGAGCGTGGCGTCGATGGCGAAGTGATCGTTGAGTCGAGAGTTGCCGACAGACTCCGCCAGCCTCTCGATGACGAAGGCCTGGAAACGCTCCATATCGGTGGCCGCAATGGTGACGCCCGCCGCCATGGTATGACCGCCTCCCTTGACGGCGAGGCCCGCATCGACCGCGGCCCGCACCACGGAACCGAGATCGACTCCGGGCACGGACCGGCCTGAACCGGTGGCGGTTCCATCGGGATTGAGGGTGAAGGCGAAGGCGGGTCGGCGGAACCGCTCCTTCGTCCGCGCCGCGACCAGCCCCACTACGCCGGGATGCCATTCCGCCGAAGCGGTGACGATGACGGGAAGATCCGGCTGACGGTCGAGGGCGAAAAGGGCCTGCGCCTCCGCCTCTGCGACGGCGGTCATCTCGATGGCCTGGCGGTCCCGGTTCAAACGGTCGAGCTCCGTCGCCAGTTGCCCGGCCAGGAATGGATCCTCCGAGAGAAGCAGCTTCGAGCCCAGAGCGGCATCGCCGATGCGGCCGCCCGCATTGATGCGCGGCCCTACGAGATAGCCGAGATGCCAGCTCTCCGGCGCGCCTGAGAGCCCCGCCGTATCCAGGAGGGCCGCCAAGCCGACCCGGCGGCGGTTGCGCATGATGGCGAGGCCCTGTCGCACGAAGGCGCGGTTGAGCCCGATCAGGGGCACCACATCGGCCACCGTCGCGAGAGCGACGAGATCGAGACTGGCCATTAGGTCCGGCTCGGCCCGATGGTGGAAGAAGCCGCGGCTGCGTAGGGCCCGGTTAAGGGCGACGAGAGAGAGGAAGACCACGCCGGCGGCACAGAGATGGCCAAGTCCTGAGAGGTCATCCTGCCGGTTCGGATTGACCACGGCCAGGGCCTCCGGCAGCCGCTCGGGCGCCTGGTGATGGTCGAGGACGATGGCATCGAGGCCGAGGCGCTTGGCTTCCGCCAGGGGCTCGTGGCTCGCTGTGCCGCAATCCACCGTGACGAGAAGCTCGGCCCCTTGCTCCTTCAGGGACCGGATCGCATCCACATTCGGGCCGTAGCCTTCCGTGATCCGGTCGGGGATATGGATGAGATAGGGCACGTCGCAGGCGCGAAGATACTCGGCGAGCAGGGAGGCGCTGCAGGCGCCGTCCACATCGTAATCGCCGAAGATTGCGACCTTCTCCCGGCGTACGACCGCATCGGCCAGACGGGCCGCCGCCTTCTCCATGTCGGTGAGGACATGGGGATCGGGCATCAGGTCCCGGAGCCGTGGGTTCAGAAAACCTTCGGTCTCATGAACGGCAACGCCGCGCCCGGCGAGAACGCGGGCGAGCACATCGGGCAGGCCATGGGTCTGGGCGATGGCGAGCGCGGTGGTACCCTGGGAGGCATCGCATCGCTCGACCCAAGTCCGGCCCAGGGCGGAACGGGCAATGCCGAGAAACGGACGGTTTGAAGACAATACAGCTGATTCGGTCACGGCGGGAGCTTAACGCGAAATGCCGTCAAAACACCTGCGGTATTGAAGGCACGACAGCGGCGGGAGGAAGACGAGCAATTTCGCCCCCGTCAAAAAACCTTCCGGTACTGAATGAATCCGCTCCGGGCCGCGACTTTCTCATAGAGAGCCTGGGCGGTCGTGTTGGTCTCCTGGGTCAGCCAGTAGACCCGGCTTGCCCCATCCGCCTGCGCCTTCTCATAAACCGCCTCGATCAGCGCCCGGCCGACACCCTGGTTACGGGCTTTTTCGGAGGTGAACAGGTCCTGGAGATAGCAGTAATTGCCGGTGCTCCAGGTCGAGCGATGATAGAGATAATGCACGATGCCGATGATTTCCCCGTCGATGACGGCGGCAAGTCCGTGCATGGGTTCGGCGGGGTCGAGCAGCCGCTTCCAAGTGAGGTCCGTGACGTCCGGCGCGAGCGTGGATTTGTAGAAGGTCAGGTAGCCTTGCCAGAGCGGGCTCCACTCTTCCCGGTCACTTTGCGCGAACGGGCGGATGAGGAGAGTGTCTTTCTGCTGATCCGCCACGGCCTTTTCCTTCACATCAGATTTCGGAGAACGGAAAGGCTCCCCCGCCGTGCATGGCCGGGGAGCCTCTTCATTGTTTAATCGAGATGGAACTTCGACAATTCGCGGTGCTCGCCGTAGATGCGGCGCACGGTGCCGGTAGCCGAACGGTACACCACCGTCTCGGTCGTGATGACATCCCTGCCGAAATTCACGCCCTTGAGGAGAGCGCCGTCGGTCACGCCGGTCGCCGCCACGATCACGTCGCCGCGGGCGAGATCGGTCATGTCGTATTTCCGGTTCGGATCGGTCACGCCCATCTGCAGGGCGCGCGAGCGCTTCTCCTCCGTGTCGAGAATGAGGCGGGCCTGCATCTGGCCGCCGATGCAGCGCAACGCGCCCGCTGCCAGCACGCCTTCCGGGGCCGCGCCGATGCCGAGATAGATGTCGATGCCGGTTTCCTCAGGCTTCGTCGTGAAGATCACTCCCGCCACGTCGCCATCCGAGATCAGGCGGATGCCCGCGCCGGTCTTGCGGATCGCGGCGATGAGGTCAGCGTGGCGCGGGCGGTCGAGCACGAGGGCGGTCAGCTCGTTCGGCTTCACGCCCTTCGCCTTGGCGAGGTTGTGGATGTTCTCTTCCGGCGGCGCATCCAGATCGACCACGCCGGTCGGATAGCCCGGGCCCACGGCGATCTTGTGCATGTAGACGTCGGGCGCGGCCAGCAGGGTCCCGGATTCGGCCATCGCCATCACGGCGATGGAGCCCGGCATGTCCTTGGCGCAAAGGGTGGTGCCTTCGAGCGGATCGACGGCGATGTCGACCTTCGGGCCGTTCTTGTTGCCGACCCGCTCGCCGATGAAGAGCATGGGCGCCTCGTCGCGCTCGCCCTCGCCGATCACGACGGTTCCGTCGATGGGAAGGCGGTTCAGCTCACGGCGCATGGCGTCCACCGCCGCCTGATCCGCGGCCTTTTCGTTGCCGCGCCCGCGAAGGCGGGCCGAGGCGACGGCGGCGCGCTCGGTCACGCGGACGAGCTCCAGGGTCAGGATGCGTTCGATGAGTTGGCCCGGTTGGACGGTAATGCCTTGCGACATGGACGTGTCGTCTCCCTTTGACTGGAATGGCGAATTGTCAGTTCGCCGAAAACCTATTCGCGTTCGATGCGGATCACCTGGGGTGGCTCTGCGATAAGACCATCCCTGGAAATTTTTTCAACGGCGGACCGGATAGCGGCCTCCGTTGCCGCGTAGGTGATGAGAACCAGCGAAACCGGCGCGCCCGAACGGCCATGCGGATCCTTGCTCGCAGCGGTCTCGGATCGTTTCTGGAGAATGCTCTCCAGAGAGATATCGGCCTCCGCCATGCGGGTGGCCACGCCAGCAGCGACGCCGGGGCGGTCATGAACCGTCAGGCGGATGTAATAGCCGCCCTCGTGGCGCTGCATCGGAGCCCGCTGCGCCTTTTCGAGCCGGCTGCTCGACTGCCCGAACGGAGCCTCGGCCTTGCCCAGGGCCACATCGGCGATATCAGCCACGACGGCAGAAGCGGTCGCATCCCCGCCGGCGCCCGGGCCGACCAGGGTGAGTTCCTTGACCGCATCCGCATCGATGGTCACGGCGTTCGTGACGCCCATGACCTGTGCGATGGGAGAGGACTTGGGCACCATGGTCGGGTGGACCCGCTGCTCGATGCCGGTCTTCGTGCGCTCGGCGACGCCCAGGAGCTTGATGCGGAAGCCAAGCTCGTTCGCCATCGTCAGGTCGAGCGGCGTGATCGAGGAAATGCCTTCCACATAGATGGCATCCGCATCGATCTCGGTGCCGAAGGCGAGGCTCGTGAGAATGGCAAGCTTGTGAGCTGTGTCGAAACCTTCGACGTCGAAGGTCGGGTCCGCTTCCGCATAGCCGAGGCGCTGGGCGTCCTTCAGGCATTCCGCGAAGGTGAGCCCCTCCAGCTCCATGCGGGAGAGGATATAGTTGCAGGTGCCGTTCAGAATGCCGTAAAGGCGCGAGACTCGATTGCCCGGCAGGGCCTCCCGAAGGGTCTTGATGACGGGGATGCCGCCCGCGACCGAGGCCTCGAAGGCCAGGGAAACGCCTTTATCTTCCGCTGTCTTGGCGAGTGAAACCCCGTGCTTGGCGAGGAGCGCCTTGTTGGCCGTAACCACGTGCTTGCCGGCGGCGAGAGCGGCTTCCACGAGTTCCCGGGCCGTGCCCTCGGCTCCGCCCACAAGCTCGACGACGCAATCGACCTCAGCCGACCGGGCAAGCTCGAGCGGGTCGTCGAACCAGGTATAGGCCGACAGGTCGATGCCGCGATCCTTGCCCTTGTCGCGAGCGGAAACGGCGGTCACCTGCACCGGGCGTCCGCTGCGCTGAGCCAAAACCTCGTTCTGACGGGCAAGAATCTGGATGACCGATGCGCCAACCGTGCCGAGGCCGGCGATACCGACCCGAAAAGGACGTGCCACGAACAACAGCTCCCTATGAAAGTCGCGTTGCTCTTTACGACTGCTACGGTTGCATGTCCATGCACGCTTGATGACAGGTGCGGGCGCCCTGCCCGCGCCTGGTTCTCGCGTGCCTCAGCTTGCCCGATTCAGGGGCACGACGTTGTGCAACGTGGTATCGGCCGTATCGAAGAACTTGCGGATGTTGCGGGCCGCCTGACGGATGCGCTGCTCGTTTTCCACCAGTGCGATGCGGACATAATCGTCCCCGTGCTCGCCGAAGCCGATGCCGGGCGCGACCGCCACATCGGCCTTCTCAACCAGAAGCTTGGAGAATTCGAGGCTGCCGAGAGAGCGGAACTGTTCCGGGATCTGGACCCAGGCAAACATGGACGCGGTCGGGGTCGGGACCGGCCAGCCGGCCTTCTCGAAGGAATCGACCATCACGTCCCGGCGGCGCTTGTACGTCGCCCGCATCTCGCGGATGCAAGCGTCGGGTCCGTTCAGGGCCGCGGTCGCCGCGACCTGAACCGGCGTGAAGGCGCCGTAATCGAGATAGGATTTCACCCGCGCGAGGGCCGCCAGGAGACGCTCGTTGCCGACCGCGAAGCCGATGCGCCAGCCGGCCATCGAAAAAGTCTTCGACATGGAAGTGAATTCGACCGCCACATCGATGGCGCCCGGCACCTGTAGGATGGAGGGCGGCGGATGGGCCTCGTCGAAATAGACCTCCGAATAGGCGAGGTCCGAGAGCAGGATCAGCTCGTGCTTCTTCGCGAAGGCCACGAGATCGCGATAAAAATCGAGGGAGGCCACGTAGGCGGTCGGGTTGGACGGATAGCAGACGACCAGCGCCACGGGCTTCGGGATCGAATGCATCACGGCCCGCTCGGCGGCGGGAAAGAAATCCGGCGTCGGCTCGGCGGGCACGGAGCGGATGACGCCGCCCGCCATCAGGAAGCCGAAGGCGTGGATCGGATAGCTCGGATTGGGAACGAGAACCACATCGCCCGGCTCGGTGATCGCCTGGGCCATGTTGGCGAATCCCTCCTTGGATCCCAGCGTCGCCACCACCTGGGTATCCGGATTGAGCTTCACCCCGAAGCGGCGCTCGTAATACCCGGCCTGCGCGCGGCGCAGACCGCCGATCCCCTTGGACGCGGAATAACGGTCGGTTCGCGGCTTGCCGACGGTCTCGACCAGCTTGTCGATGACATGCTGGGGCGCGGGCAGATCGGGATTGCCCATGCCGAGATCGATGATGTCGGCCCCGTTGGCACGGGCGGCGGCTTTGATGCGGTTGACCTGCTCGAACACATAAGGGGGAAGGCGCTTGATGCGGTAGAAATCCGACATGGTTCAATCCTCGAGCAGAAATCAAAAAAAGGCGATCGGGCTTACGGCGACTTGGGCTTTGGTTTTGCGGCCGGAAGCATGACGGGCTGCGGAGCCGGCGTTCCTCCCAATTGAGCGGCGGCCTCACCCTTGCTCTGATTCTGCGCCCTTAGGGCATCGAGTTCCGCCTCGGCGGCCTTCACTTCATCCACCGTCTTGGCGGCGGTCGGTCGGCCCTCCTGCGGGGTGCCGATGGGGATATAATCCAGCGCTTGCGGTCTCGTGCTCGCGATGAAATCCGGCCGGGGCGCCGTCTTGGGGGCGAGCCCCGACGATGCCAGCAAATCGCCGGTGGGGTTCCCGCTGGAGCATCCCGCGACGGCGGAAGCGGCAAGGATGGCACAAAGCGTAAAAACGGCACGGCCGGAGATGGCAAATGCAAAATTCATTCTTAATTCCAAGAGCAGGGCACTCGCTCTAGCATGTATGATGGCTCATTCGCTAAAATGTCGGAAATACGGCGTATGAGCAATGGCAGTGAGGCCCTTAGGGAGATCGCCTTATGGACAAGCCGCCTGGTGACGAGAAGGTAAACCCCTCGACTCCGGATTTCGACGAACTGTCACGCAATCTCTCGCTTTTCCTCGAAGGAGCCGGCAAGGCGACAGCCGCATATCTCAAACCGTTGAGCGAAGGCCGGCATCGATCCGGTTTCGCCGAGGAGGCGGCTGAGGCCGTCAGGTCCCTGGGCCATGTCGCGGAAGCCTGGATGACGGATCCGCACAAGAGCCTCGAAGCGCAGACCCGTCTCGGCTCCCAGTTTCTCGACCTGTGGGCCTCGACCTTAAGACGCGCCCAGGGTGAGACGACCGAACCCATCGCCAAGCCGGAAATCAAGGATTCCCGGTTTCAGGATCCGGAATGGTCGGAGAATCCGGTCTTCGACTTCCTCAAGCAGGCCTATCTCATCACCTCGCGCTGGGCGGAGGGGCTGATCGACGACGCGGAGGGCCTCGACGATCACACGCGGCGCAAGGCGCAGTTCTATCTCAAGCAACTCTCCAGCGCGTTTTCGCCCTCCAACTTCCTCCTGACCAATCCCGAACTCCTGCGGGAGACGGTTCAGAAAAGCGGCGCCAACCTCGTGCGCGGCATGCACATGCTGGCGGAGGATATCGAGGCCGGGGGCGGCGAATTGCGGATTCGCCAATCCGATCCGACCCAGTTCAAGGTTGGCGTCAACATCGCCACCACGCCTGGAAAGGTCATTTTTCGCAACGACCTCATGGAGTTGATCCAGTATTCTCCATCGACGGACGAGGTCCTGAAGCGGCCGCTCCTGATTGTGCCGCCCTGGATCAACAAGTTTTATATCCTCGACCTCAACCCGGAGAAGAGCTTCATCCGCTGGGCGGTCTCGCAAGGCCTCACCGTGTTCTGCATCTCATGGGTCAATCCCGATGCGGAGCACGCGGACAAGAGTTTCGAGCATTACATGGACGAGGGCATCTTCGCGGCGCTCGACGTCATCAAGGAGGTCACGGGCGAAAAGAAGGTCACGGCCATCGGCTATTGCGTCGGCGGAACATTGCTCGCCACGGCGCTGGCCTACATGGCGGCCAAGCGCGACAAGCGGATCGACAGCGCCACCTTCTTCACGGCACAGGTGGATTTCACCTATGCGGGCGACCTGAAGGTCTTCGTCGACAAGGACCGGGTCAGCGCGCTCGAGGCCAGCATGAAGCGGCGCGGCTATCTGGAAGGCTCGCACATGGCGAACGCCTTCAACATGCTGCGCCCGAACGATCTGATCTGGCCCTACGTGGTCAATGTCTACCTGAAGGGCCACGCGCCCTTCCCGTTCGACCTGCTCTACTGGAATTCCGATTCGACGCGCATGCCCGCAGCGAACCACGCCTTCTATCTGCGCAACTGCTATCTCGACAACAAACTCGCCAAGGGCGAGATGGAAATCGGCGGCGTCAAACTCAGCCTGAAGAAGATCAAGATTCCGGTCTTCAATCTGGCGACCAAAGAGGACCACATCGCCCCTGCTCGCTCGGTGTTTCTGGGGTCGAAGATCTTCGGCGGACCCGTGGATTTCGTGCTTGCGGGCTCCGGCCACATCGCCGGCGTCGTCAATCCGGTCAACAAACCCAAATACCAGTTCTGGACCGGCGGTCCCGTCGAAGGCGAACTCGAGGATTGGCTGGGAAAGGCCATGGAAACCGAAGGCACGTGGTGGCCCCATTGGTTCTCCTGGATCGAGAAGCAGGATCCGCGCCGAGTGCCGGCACGCGAGCCGGGTGGCGGCAAATTCGTGCCGCTCTGCAATGCGCCGGGCACTTATGTCCTGGCGAAATCCTGAGAGCGCCTACACTCCTCTAACGAAAAAGGCCGGCGTGATGCCGGCCTTCTTTATCGTGAACTTTTGAGCGCTCAGTTCTTCCGCACAATCGGAGCCGGAATCGCCTTTGCCGGGTTGTCCCAGCGATACTTGATCGAAGCCGAAATGATGTCGACCCCCGCATCCACCTTCGCCTGAAGCACCACGCCGCGGGTCGGGAAAGTCGGGTTACCGGGCGAGATGTTGATGTCCGTATTTCCGACCGTGAAGATATGCGAATAGGCCAGATCGAATGAGAGCTGATCGCTCCAGTTGTAGGTCGTGCCCAGCGATAGCCAGATGCGGTCGGAGTCGGGAAGACGCGGGGTGCGCGTATGCTCGTCGATCGGCGAGATTTCGTAGGCGAGACCGGCGCGAACCGTCCAAGCCGGATTGATGGTGTATTCACCACCGACAGAGAAGAACCAGCCATCCTTATAGTCGAGCGGTATGTAGGGCGACTGGGCCAGGAGCGTGCCGGTCAGGCCGTTGGTGACGCGCGGGAAGCCCAGACGGCTCCAGTTCGTCCATTCCGCCGTGGCGTGGAGAGTGAACGCGTCGGTAATGCGCTGGCTCACACCGACCGAAACGGATTCCGGCAGAATAAGGTTGGCTTTAATCGGAATGCCGAAATACTGGAAGCTGCCGCTGACGTCCTGCTGGACCGCAGAGCGGAAGCCGACACCAATCGCGGTTCCTGCGAATGGCGTGAAGTTCGCGCCAAGCGAGTAGCCGACGCCCCAGCTGTCGCCTTCCAGACCGGCGCTTGCAGCGAACGGCGACGGCGCGGCCGGGGTCGGTCCAATCGCCGAGAAAAAGCGAACCTTGAAGTACTGCGCGCGGACGCCCGCACCGACCGACATCCAGTCATTGACCTTGTAGCCAATGGTCGGCCCGACCTCAGCGGAGAGCACCGACGTGGTCCGGGAATAGAGCTGGCCGGCCCAGAACGTGTGCGGCTTCGTCGTCAGGCCGAACGGCGCGCTGACATTAAGGCCGAGCCAGAGGCGATCATTGATCTGGAAGCTGGCATAGGAAGCTGGGACAACGCCATCCCGGCCGACATCGCCAGCGCCGCCGAGAGCCAGCAGGCTTGCCGGAACGGTCAAGGTCGGGTTGACGTCAGAACGCGGAATGATGCCACTGACATGTCCTTCGAACTGCCAGCCGGGCCGCATGGTGATGGTAGCCGGGTTCCAGTACATCGAGGACACGCCCGCAGAACCGTCCGCGACGCCGGCAAAGGCCATACCGAGGCCGGTCGCGCTCTGTTCGCGAAGGGCGAAAGCGCCCGCCTGGGCCCCTCCCTGAGCTGAAATGAGAGCCGTCAGCGAGACGGCAGCCAGGGTCAATGAACGATTGAAACTCATCGGGAGATTCCTGCCCTCGTGGACTTCTATTGTTGGCTTTTGCGGGAGAATCCCGCGCCTTGAAGCATAGTCTGCCAATGCTTCATTTTTGCCGCAATCGGTTAATGAGAACCTATCGCTCCAGGGGCATGATTTTAATTTATTGTATTTGAATCTATTAATTCTTATGTTGTACTTAATTTACTTGAGAAACTGAAATACAATCACATTGTTTATATGTAAACAAATGTATTGAAAGGCGCATGACAAGGTGCAGCGCCCCGTTCAAATCGTCCAGGAATTGTGCAGTTTGCCTGCCTTCGTGGCAAAACGGCAACATTTCTACGCCGAGAAAGTGCATTGTACCGTTAGGGGAAATTGCTCCATATGATGCACACCATCACGAAGGGGAATGCCGATGAAGCTGGTAAGATTTGGAGAGATCGGCCGTGAGAAGCCGGGGCTTGTCGACGATAACGGCGACATCCGCGACCTGTCGTCCATGGTCGCCGACATTGCCGGGGAGGCGCTCGGCGCGCAAAGCCTGGAGCGTCTGAGCCGGATCGATCCTGCCACCCTGCCCCTCGCTCCGTCAGGGCAGCGTATCGGCTCCTGTGTCGGCCGGGTCGGCAATTTCGTCGCAATCGGCCTGAACTATGCGGACCATGCAGCCGAGACCGGCGCGCCGATTCCCGCCGAGCCTATCGTGTTCAACAAGGCGCCGTCCTGCATCGTCGGGGCGCATGACGACGTGATCATCCCGCGCGGGTCTCAGAAGACCGATTGGGAGGTCGAGCTTGCCATCGTCATCGGCGAGCGTGCCTCCTATGTGGGCGCCAACGAGGCGATGGATTTCGTGGCGGGCTATTGCATCTGCAACGACGTGTCCGAGCGGGAATATCAGCTCGAGCGCGGCGGAACCTGGACGAAGGGCAAGGGCTGCCCGACCTTCGGCCCCCTCGGCCCTTGGCTCGTGACGAAGGATGAGATCTCCGATCCGCACGATCTGGGCATGTGGCTCGACGTGAACGGTACGCGCATGCAGACCGGCTCAACGAAGACGATGATCTTCAATCTCTCGCAGATCGTGTCCTACGTCTCACATTTCATGATCCTGGAGCCGGGGGACGTCATCACCACGGGGACCCCCCCGGGCGTCGGCATGGGCATGAAGCCCCCGCGCTATCTCAAGTCCGGCGACGTGATCGATCTCGGAATTGACGGACTTGGCGTCCAGCGCCAGCGTGTGGTGGCGTTCGAGGAGCATCCCATCGACACCAGCCGCCCCGGGCACGGACGCCACGCCTGATACGAGCGCTCGTACCGAAGCAGCCTTCCGACCCATCGGAAGGCCGCATGACCTGTCGGCGAAAGGTGCCCCCCCTTTCGCCGAGCGCATCCTCAAGCGTCAGATCAGGCCCAGCATGAGCTGGATGTTCTGGACGGCAGCGCCCGACGCACCTTTGCCGAGATTGTCGAGGCGCGCCACCAGAACCGCGTGACCGTAGCTGTCGTTCCGGAAGACGCGCAGCTCCATCCGATCCGTATCGTTCAGCGCTTCGGGCTCGATCCGCTCGATCCGCTTGTCGTCCTTGGCGGTCGGCACCACGGTGACGAGTTTGCTGCCCTCGTACCACTTCGTCAGGACCGCCTCGATCTCCCCGGCCCCCGGCTTGCCGGGCAACATGTCGAGATGAAGCGGCACGCTGACCAGCATGCCCTGGCGGAAATTGCCGACCGAGGGAATGAAGATCGGCCTGCGGGTCAGGCCCGTGTAACGCTGCAATTCCGGCACATGCTTGTGCTCGAATCCGAGGCCGTAAAGCTCGAAGGCCGGAGCCGTTCCGGCTTCATAGGCCTCGATCATCGATCGCCCGCCGCCGCTATAGCCGCTGACAGCGTTCACGCTGACCGGATAATCGGCCGGGATCAGCCCCGCATCGACCAGCGGGCGGATGAGCGCGATGGCGCCTGTGGGATAGCAGCCGGGATTGGCGACCCTTTCGGCCTTCTCGATGGCGCTCCGCTGCGAGGGCGCAAGCTCGGCGAAGCCATAGACCCAGCCGGGGCTCACCCGATGCGCCGTGCTGGCATCGAGCACGCGCGGGCCCTTGCCGCCCATGGCATCGACGAGGGCTACCGTCTCGCGGGCCGCATCGTCATGCAGGCAGAGCACGACGAGATCGACCTCGCCCAGGATCTCGCGCTTGGCGGCGGGATCCTTGCGCAGTTCCTGCGCGATACTCTTGATGGCGATGCCCGGAATGTCCTTGAGGCGGTCGCGAATGCCGAGGCCGGTCGTTCCCGCCTCGCCATCGATGAAGACCGTCTTCGCCCGCTGGCCGAGTTCTGCTGTGTTCGTGGTCATGGTCGTCATAGCCGATCCGATCTACCTGTCAGGCCGCTGATATAAGGCATATGGCTTCAGAGAAAACAAAAAAGCCGCGCACGGGGCGCGGCTTGCGAACAGGCTGGGGCAGCCGTCATCGCGCTCGCGCGGCGGGAACGTTCAATCGACGTCGGCGGATGTTCAGCCTGTTGGTCATGCCCGTTTCATGCCGCCGAACGCCTTAGCTGTCAACAAGCATGGTCCTAGCGCATCGTGCGGAAAAGTGGACCCGGTTTTCCGCATACAACGATGCGCCGCTTTAAGAATGAGCATCGGGTTGATCCCAAAAGTGGAGGTCACTTTTGGGTCCGATGCTGTGGAACGCAGATGCAAAAAGGGCGGCCCCGAGGACCGCCCTTTCGCAAAGATATGTTCGACGCTTAGCGCTTCGAGAACTGGAAGCTGCGGCGAGCCTTGGCCTTGCCGTACTTCTTACGCTCGACGACGCGGGAGTCGCGGGTCAGGAAGCCTTCCTTCTTGAGCGGGCCGCGAAGCTCCGGCTCATAGTAGGTCAGTGCCTTGGAAAGACCGTGGCGAACCGCGCCGGCCTGGCCGGAGAGACCACCGCCATTGACGTTCACGACGATGTCGTACTGGCCGTCGCGGTTCACGATCTGGAGCGGCTGCTTCAGGATCATTCGGAGCACGGGACGGGCGAAGTAGACCTCGACCGCGCGACCATTGACCACGATATTGCCGGAACCCGGCTTGATCCACACGCGAGCGACGGCGTCCTTGCGCTTGCCGGTGGCATAAGCGCGGCCCTGTGCATCGAGCTTCTGGACGTGCTTCGGGGCTTCCGGAGCGGCGGCCTGGGCGTTCTGGCCCAGATCGGCGAGAGACTGAAGGGTCGCCATGTCTTAGACTCCCACGTTCTTGCGGTTGAGAGCGCCGACGTCCAGCACTTCCGGCTGTTGAGCCGTGTGCGGATGCTCAGCACCCTTGTAGACGCGCAGGTTGCTCAGGATCTGGCGGAAAAGCGGGCCGCGGGGGAGCATGCGCTCCACAGCCTTCTCGACAACGCGCTCGGGGAAGCGGCCTTCGAGAATGAAGCGCGCTGTGCGCTCCTTGATGCCACCCGGATAACCGGTGTGATGATAGTACACCTTCTGCTCGCGCTTGCGGCCGGTGAACACCACCTTATCGGCGTTGATGACGATAACGTTATCGCCGCAGTCGACGTGAGGGGTGTAGCTGGCCTTGTGCTTGCCACGAAGGCGCATCGCCACAACCGAAGCGAGACGGCCGACGACGAGGCCCTTCGCATCGATAATTACCCACTTCTTCTCGACCTCGGCGGGCTTCAGCGAAGTAGTCTTCATCGCGCTGTTTCCCGTTGGAGCCGTAATGGCTCAGGTTCTGAAAACGACAAACCGCCGCGAGTTGCGGCGGCGAGTAAGGGCTGATTAGAGGGTTTGAACGCGCAAGTCAACGACCAAAAGCGACCGAAGACAAGCAAGGAAACCCTTGCAGATCAAGGCATTCAAGGTATATGGTATCTAAATACCGCATATGTGGTAACTTATTACCACATTCCAATCATCGACGTTGCGGCCTCGACGTCCGCCCCGTAACATCCCGTGGAGTCTATGGGCAGGAGCCGTCATGACCGATGAACTCGTCTTCTATACCAACCCCATGTCGCGCGGGCGCATCGTGCGCTGGATGCTCGAGGAGGTTGGTCGGCCCTATCGGACGGAGCTGTTGGACTTTGGTTCCTCGATGAAGGGCCCAGCCTATCTCGCGATCAATCCCATGGGAAAAGTGCCGGCGATCCGGCATGGCGACACGGTGGTGACGGAAGCGGCCGCGATCTGCGCCTATCTCGCGGATGTCTTCCCCGAGACCGGTTTGGCCCCGCCCGGGGATCGCCGCCGGGGCGCCTATTACCGCTGGATGTTTTTCGCGGCCGGACCCGTCGAGGCTGCGTTGAGCAACAAGGCGTTTGGTTTCGAAGTGCCGAACGAGCGGCGGGGCATGATCGGCTACGGCAGCGTCGAGGACGTGGTGAATGCCCTGGAATACGCTGTCTCCCAGTCGGAATACATTGCCGGCGATCAGTTCACGGCGGCCGATGTCTATGCCGGTTCGCAGATCGGTTGGGGCATGATGTTCGGAACGCTGGAGAAGCGGCCAGCCTTTGAGAACTATTGGAAACGGATCAGTGTCCGCCCCGCAGCCGTGCGGGCGCGGGAGATCGACGATGCGCTGCTCCCTCCGGACCGGAAAGGCGCCTAGCTCAGGTCACATTAGAGCCGGCTCCACTTTGCCTGTTTGTCTGAAAATGCTCTAGCGATCCGGGATCGAGTACGTCCCCGTGGCATGGCAGACGACATCCTCGCTACCTTCGGAGTAAATTGAGACTTCCCCGACTGCGAGACGCTTGCCAAGCTTCAGCAGGCGGCATTCTGCGATGAGCGCCCGCTTCTCGGGCTTTCTCAGGAAATTGAAGTTCAGGCTGGTGGTTACGGCAAGCGCCACCGGGCCGATATGGGCCAGGATCGCCGCGTAAAGCGCGAGGTCGGCGAGCCCCATCATGGATGGGCCGGAAATCGTGCCGCCGGGCCGCAAATGTCGGTCGTGATAATCCATCCGCATGCGGGCAGAGAGCGGGCCGATCGCCTCGACATGGTAGGTCCGCCCCCCGATGTGAAGCTGCGAGAACTCCCGGTCGAGAAAGTCTCTCAGTTCGTCGAGAGTCATGATCGGCTTGAGGGACATCATCGACGATCCATGCTCATTGAATTGCCTTGCCCAATCTCATACGGTCCGGGCATGGACCACGACAATTACCCGAACGACTACATCCGCGACATCCTGCAGAGCGTGAAGACCATCGCGCTCGTCGGCGCTTCGCAGAATCCCGCGCGCCCGAGCTGGATCGTCATGAAATACCTTCTCGAGCGCGGATATGACGTCATCCCGATCAATCCCGGCCTCGTCGGAGGCGAGCTTCTCGGCAAGACGGTCTACAAGAACCTGTCGGAGGTGCCCCACCCTATCGACATGGTCGAGATCTTCCGCAATTCGGAGGCCGCCGGGCCGATCACGGACGAAGCCTTGAGCCTCGATCCGCTGCCGAAGGTGATCTGGATGCAGCTTTCCGTCCGCAACGACGAGGCGGCTGCGCGGGCGGAGGCGCGTGGAATCAAGGTCGTCATGGACCGCTGCCCCAAGATCGAGTTCGGCAGGTTGTCCGGCGAGATTTCGTGGCAGGGCGTGAACTCGCGCATGATCAGCGCCAAGAAGCCCGTGCTCGCCGGCAAGGGTTTTCAGAAGCTCAGCCTCAATCGGCCCAGATAGCCTTCAATCTGATGCTTTCTCTTTTGGTGAGAGCATCATGTGGCCGCAAAACCGGGGCCACTTTTGCGCACGATACTCTAGGAAGCGCCCTTGACGGCCGAACATTTCGTTCTTTAAATAGAACGAAATTGACGCCATTCCTGAAAAAGAGGCTTCTGCGATGACTGACCGTTTGCCCGGTTTCGACACTCTCGCCATTCATGCAGGGGCCGCGCCGGACGCGGCGACAGGCGCCAGGGCGACCCCGATCTACCAGACCACCTCCTTCGTCTTCGATGACGTGGACCATGCGGCCTCTCTGTTCGGCCTGCAGGCCTTCGGCAATATCTATTCGCGCATCGGCAATCCGACCTGCGCGGTGCTGGAGGAGCGGGTCGCTGCTCTGGAAGGCGGCACGGCGGCCCTGGCGGTGGCCTCGGGCCATGCGGCGCAATTCCTTGTCTTCCATACCCTGCTTCAGCCCGGCGATGAATTCGTGGCGGCCAAGAAGCTCTATGGCGGCTCGATCAACCAGTTCAATCATTCCTACAAGAATTTCGGCTGGAACGTGATCTGGGCCGATTCCGACGATCCTTCCACCTTCGAGGCCGCGATTACCCCGAAGACCAAGGCGATCTTCGTCGAATCCATTGCCAATCCGGGCGGCGTAATCGTGGACCTTCAGGCTATTTCGGCCATCGCCAAGAAGCACCGGATCCCGCTCATCGTCGATAACACGATGGCCTCGCCCTACTTGATCCGTCCCTTCGAGTATGGCGCCGACATCATCGTGCATTCGGCCACCAAGTTTCTGGGCGGCCACGGCAATTCCATCGGCGGCCTGATCGTGGACGGCGGCTCGTTCAACTTTGCGGGCGATGACCGTTATCCGATGCTCTCCAAGCCCCGGCCGGAATATGGCGGGATGGTGCTCGGCGAGACCTTCGGCAATTTCGGCTTCGCCATCGCCTGCCGCGTTCTCGGCCTGCGCGATCTCGGCCCGGCGCTCTCACCCTTTAACGCCTTCCTGATCCTGAACGGCATCGAGACCCTGCCGCTTCGCATGCAGCGCCATTCGGACAATGCGCTGGCGGTTGCAGAGCACCTGTCCACGCACGACAAGATCTCCTGGGTGAGCTATCCCGGCCTGCGCTCCGACCGCTATCATAACCTCGCCAAGCAATATTGCCCGAAGGGCGCAGGCGCGGTGTTCACTTTCGGCCTGAAGGACGGTTACGAGGCGGGCGTGAAGCTGGTCTCGAACCTCAAGCTGTTCTCGCACTTGGCGAATATCGGCGATACCCGCTCGCTGGTCATTCACCCGGCCTCGACGACACACCGCCAGTTGACCGACGATCAGAAGACCCAGGCCGGCGCAGGCCCGGAAGTCGTGCGCTTGTCGATTGGTCTGGAAGACAAGAACGACCTGATCGACGATCTCAATCAGGCACTCGACGCGGCCTGATCGGGCCGCGTTCGCCTGTCACGAAAAGCTGAGCAATAAGCGATGCGGCCTGATGAAGGCCGCATTTTTCTTAGCGCGCGATCGCTATTACTGCTGGCATCGCGCCCGCACTACGGTTTGTTCGAGTATGATCCGGCAAACCGATCCCCCACTTTGCCGGATCGTGCTTCAGGCGGCGCTGCGTGCGGCCCGGGCGTTTCTGTATGCGCCTTGCACAGCCTTGATGGACCGGTCGATGGCGGTCCAGAGCCGGCCGATTTCATCGGCGGCCGACGATTCCGGATCGAACTCCTCGGCGCCCTCGCCTTCCGCCAGCGCCATCGAGAAATCGGCGCGGTGCGTGACCTGGCCCGCCCAAACCGGAACCTTGAGGGCATTCAGCGCGCCCCGGGCATCGGAGACGATGGGCGCCTCCGCGTCGTGACGCTTGGCAGGCGCGCCATTGAGCACGGCGGCATAGGGCTTGCGCAATTCCCGCGCGATCGCGATCGTATCCTGCACGGCGGCGATATCGAAAAGGCTCGGCCTCGTCGGAATGATCACGAGGGTCGCATGCTTGATGGCCTCGACGACAACCTGCGACTTGTTCGGCGGCGTATCGATCAGCACCCAGTCGAAACCTTCCCGCTTCGCTTCCTTGAGCGCATCGGCGAGAGAGCGTGAGCCATGTTTGAGGGCAGGATTTTCCGTGCCCCGGATCCTGTGCCAGAACGACAGGGATCCTTGCGGATCCGCGTCGATCAGGAGTGTCTTGCGCTCCGGCGTCGCAATATAGGTGGCGAGATGAGCAGCAAGCGTGCTCTTTCCGGAGCCACCCTTGCGTGACGCAAAAACCAGCACGTTCATGCCTTACTCCCGATAAATTCCGTTCGCGGACCCAGCCGAAGATGGCAGGGTTCCTCTAACACTGTATCTATTTAACAGGATAAACACCAAGTCCCCAATTGAAACGATTATTTTACCTCTGGAAAAACCCACACGGCTCTTTCCACAGCGACTTGGCCAGCGGCTCGAATCTTCGAATTAGCGAATATCGCCCTGTCAACGATGGAATTGCCGCCTGAAGTTTTCAGTGAACCCCAAATGAACGGTGGGAACCAGCGTTATGCTCGGCCGTTAGAAGTCCGACTTTCACTGCTAAGGAGTGCATCTGATGTCGAATAAACTTCTTCTCGCCGGCGCTGTTCTTGCCATCCTGGCTCCAGTCGGAGCTTTCGCGCAGTCGAATGCCGCTGGCGGCGCGGCTGCAGGTGCAGCGACGGGTGCAGTCGGCGGCGCGGTCGTTGGCGGTCCGGTCGGCGCGGCTGTCGGCGGCGTGACGGGCGCGATCGTCGGTGGCATCGTCGGCGATCAGCAGCCGAAGTTCCATCAATACGTCGTCACTCAGGGCGTGCCATCCTACACCTATCAGCAGGAACTGCGGGTTGGCACCGTCCTCCCCGAATCCGGCGTGACCTATTATGAGGTTCCGGCTGAATACGGTGTCCGTGGTTATCGTTATACGGTCGTGAACAACACTCCGGTGCTTGTCGAACCGGGTACGCGCCGTGTCGTCCAGATCGTTCGCTAATTCCTAGCGCAAGGATTCAAGAAAAAGGGCAGTCCCTATGGGCTGCCCTTTTTCATATCATGTCTTCACCCAGCCGCTGACGCGTGCATGCACGACGGCCATTGCCAGCACGATCATGGCAAAGATCTGGTGCGCCAGCCCCGCCCAAAGCGGCACGACGAAAAGCAATGTCGCGATGCCGAGCGCCATCTGGGCAAGCCCAAGGCCCGCGAGCGCCGTTGCGCGGCGGGCCGCTTTCGAGGACGGCGCTTTGCTGCGCATGTCCCAGGCGTGCCAAAGCGCGAACGCCACGATGGCATAGGCCACCATGCGATGATTGAACTGCACCAGGGCAAGATTATCGACGAAGTTCTCGATGAAGGGCTTTACGCTGAACAATATCGAGGCCGGCGGCACGAGGTCGCCGTCCATGAGCGGCCAAGTGTTATAGGTCAAACCCGCTTTCGAACCGGCAACGAGGCCGCCCAGGGCTATCTGCAAGAGTACCAGAGCAACCAGGATTTTGGGGGCGGCGCCGTTTCGCGGCTCCTGAAGCACGGTCTCCGATCGGTCTTTCAATCCCGCCGCCACCCAGACGAGACAGGCAAGAATGATGCTGGCGATCGTCAGATGCAGCGCAAGCTTGATGGGCGCCACGGCGGTCATGCCGGGCTCAAGCCCCGACGCCACCATGATCCAGCCCACGGCACCCTGCAGGCCGCCGAGCGCGCCGATACCAAGGAGAGTGAGCGCAAATCGGCCCTTGATCGTGCCGCGCAGCCAGAAAAAGATCAGCGGCAGGAAGAACACGAGGCCGATCAGACGGCCGAGCTGGCGGTGTCCCCATTCCCAGGCGTAGATGAACTTGAACTCTGAGAGGGTCATGCCCTTGTTGACGAGTTCGTATTGCGGAATTTGGCGATATTTCTCGAACTCGGCCATCCAGCCCTGTTCGCTCAGCGGCGGAATGGCCCCGGTGACCGGCTTCCACTCCGTGATGGACAGACCGGAACCCGTAAGCCGCGTGGCGCCGCCGATGGCGATCATGGCGATGACCAGGGCCGCGAGGATGTAAAGCCAGGCTCGGACGGCGGACAGGTTGCGCGTCGCCGGAAGTCCCGAAAGCGGCACGCCTTGGGTAGAGGCTGCGACAGCCATACTCACTCTCATGATCGATTAGGGCTTGAACCCGGGATATTGCCTGTCACATAGAGGCTGGAGCATTTAGAGGCAATCAATGCCGGTGACGCACCAGACCGGCGCCAGAGCTTTTTACGAAGGATCCGCATATGGGCATTCGCACGCGCAAGCTGATCGGCACGGTTGTGATGCTGATCTTCATCGGCTTCTACGTGCTGTTCGCCATGGCGGCCGCCGAGGGCCGGATTACCGAGGCGCCCAAGCTCGTGCAGACCGTGGCCTATATCATTCTCGGCCTGATCTGGGTCGTGCCGATGCTGCCCCTGATCCGCTGGATGGGCAAACCCGATAAGGTCTGAGGCGGCAGATCAGGCCCCACCAATTTCTTCCAGGACGACGCCCGTGCCGCCGCAATTGGGACACGGCTTGGTGCCGATTCGGCCGCTTCCCTGGCATTCGCGGCAGATATTCTCGCCGATGCCGGGAGTTCTGGGCGGCGCCTGATCGCCCGGGTTGAGCTTCGGCTGACCGGGAACGGCCCGTTTTTCTGGACGTTTGGGCATGGCTTGTGCTCGCGCTGATGCTGTTCCTTTCAACGCAGGCGGGGAATCCGAGTTGCGCTCATCGCCATAAGAAAAGGCCCGCTCGAAGCGGGCCCGATATTTCCAGAGTTTGATACTGCATGATCTTATCGGCAAACCGGATTCCACTTTGCCGGATCATGCTCTAGCGGCAAACCGTACGCCGGCGAGGCTGCCAGCCCCAACCGGGCACCCACTCGCTGAAGCGTTCCGTAAAGCAACGTTCCTCGTAAACCGGAGGCGGCGGGGCATAATAGACAGGCGCCGGCTCGGCATAAACCGGCGGAGGGGGCGGAGGCGGCGCGTAGACCGGAGCGGCATAGACCGGGCTCTGGGAGGCGGCAATCGCGCCGCCGACCGCAAGGCCGCCCAGCACGCCAATGGCCGCAGCTGCGCCCGGCGACAGGCGATCGCTCGCCGCGGCGGGCTGGATGGCGGCCGCGCCCGTCACGAGGGCCAGAGCAAGCGCGGTGCCGGAAATCAAACGAGAAATCTTCATAGGCGTCACCTTACGTGGCGGAGGAGGTTCAGGACCTCGCCTCCCTTGCAACCCGTATAGCGCCCCAAACCTCTCTGGAATCTGAACGAACCGTGGCAGAGATAAGGCCAAGCTTGGTAACTGTATTCATGGTCACTCAAGCGTAAACGCGTGGCCTCATCCAAATCGGCTCAATCCCCCGTCGTTCGCAGCGGCACCGACAAAAGCACGCGGATCAGGTCGGCCTGGCGGTTGGTTTCCGTCTTCCTGAAAAGGTTTTTCAGATGGAAGACGACCGTCGTCTGCGCCACATCGAGCTCTTCGGCGATCTGATCGAGGCGCTTGCCATCGATCAGCATGAGTGCCACGCGGGTCTCCGATGGCGTCAGGTTGTAAAGCCGCACCAGCGTGTCGCCTGATACCTTGCTCCGCTGCTCGGTGTCGATCAGAAGCAGTACGACCGCCTCCGGTTTCTCGTCCGCGGAGAAGCGCTGACCGGGAATCAGGACAAGATACGGACGCCCGCCGGAAAGACGTGGGAACGAAACGATCTCGTCCAGGAACTCCTCGTGGAATGCCTTGGCGATGCTCTCATGCAGCTTGCTGTTCTGCTTGGGCGCCGCCCCTTTCAGGATTCCCTGCGAGACGTTCAGGCCATCGTCTTCGCCGAGAATCCGCTCGGCTTCCTTGTTCATCAGTCGGACGCCGCCCTTTTCGTCAACGACGAGGACGCCGACCAGGAATCTGTCGAAGGCGAAGGTCGCCTTGTAAAGGGCCTCGACCGTGCGTCCGCGGGAGGAATTGAGAATCTCCTGCCATGCCTCCTCAGCCCGCTGAACCGCGCTCTGCTGGACGCGTGCGACCTGGTTCAGGCGTGCGGCAATGGTGGCCAGCAGGATCTCATAATCGATCGGCTTTACGAGATAATCGTCGGCTCCCGCCTGCTTGCCGACAAGCACATCGTTTCGACCTGCGAGGGCTGTGAGGAAAATGAAGGGTACATCGGCGAGCCCCCCCTTTTCGCGCATGGCCCTGAGCACATCGTAGCCGCCCAGACCCGGCATGGTGATATCGCACAGAACGAGGTCGGGACGATGCTTCTCGAGAAGCGCGAGAGCCTCGCTCCCATTCGCGGCCTGAAGCACCTTGTAGTTGGCGGCCTCCAACTCCTCCGCGATATCGACCCGCAGATCTTCTTCGTCTTCGATACACAAAATCGTCTGCTGGGCATTCATTGTTGTTAAGCCCCCCTCATGCAGCCTGCTGCGATTGGTCGACGTTCGAAATCGGCAGATCGAACGTGAACCGCGATCCCTCAGCTTCGAAACTTTCCACCTGAATCTCCCCACCATGCAAGTGCATGATTTGCTGGGCAAAGTTCAAGCCTATGCCTGTCCCTGCGATACCCGCGGCAGTCCGTGCACGATAGAACCGATCGAAAATCTTCGACAGTTCATCCGCAGGAATTCCGATGCCCCAATCTCGAACCGAACAATAGGCGCGGGAGCCGTCCATCCAGATCTTGATTTCCACGGCTGGGGTCTCGCCCGAGTATTTGACCGCGTTCGACAAAAGGTTGATGACGACCTGTTCGATCAGCATGCTGTCGCAATAGACCTGAACCGGCACTTTCGGCCCATCGAAGCGAATGTCGGCATACGAGCTCAACTCACGCTGTCTGTCGCAGATGTCCCCAACCAGATCGACCAGATTGCAGGATGCGGGATTTAATTCAATCCGCCCCGCATCGAGTTTCGCGGCATTCAGAACGCTTTCCACAAGGCGTGTCAGCCTGCTGGTTGCGTTCCTGATTTTCTGGACCCGGGTGTTCAGCTCATCCTGCGTGACATTCGGCCCACGGCGGAGAATGCGCTGAGCACTCGAATCGAGAATGGCGAGCGGGGTACGAAACTGATGCGACACCATGGAAACGAAGCTGCGATAGGCACCCGTCATCTCGCGCTCACGGTCGAGCGCCGATTGCAGCGCCTGTGCTGCCCGCTTGTAGCCCGAGATATCGGTCAGGCGGACGAAAATAGTGCCGCCATCGACCTGGGACACCGACAGTTGGGCCCACACATCCTTCTTTATCATGAGTTCGAGCTCGAGCCCCTCGAAAGCGCCCTCGTTCGCGTTCAGCCGGGCATCCGCGCCCTCGCACATGGCGAAACAACGCAGGAAGGTGGCCAGGGTCATCTCCTCGGCACACCAAACGGCCACCGGCTCGGCTGCTCGGATCTGCTCGTTGGCGAACAAGAGCTTCCCCGTCCAATCGAAGGCGGCAAAACCATCCGGAGCTGTCTCGATGGCGGCGATCAACCGGCGCTCAGCCTGGCGCAGGGCTGCGGTGCGTTGCTGAATCTTGATTTCCAGGTCGAAATTCTGGCGCTCGGCCTGCTTGCGCGCGAGCCATTGCTCCGTCATGTCGCGAATGAAGGCAATGCCCAGGCTGCGCTCTGCCATATGGAGGGGGAAACAGTTGATCTCGAGACACCGTTCCCGGCCCAGCGGCGAAATACCCTCGTCCTCGAAGACTGCGCTCGTATCCTGGATGGCCTGCGTGAGGGACAGGACCATATCCGGCTTCGAAAAGATCGGGTCCAATTGCTGAAGCTGCCGGCCCACCGCGCTGTCGGAATTGACCCCGAGCAAAGACTCCATGCCCGGGTTCCACAACAAGCAGCTGAGCTTTTCATCAAAGATGATGATTCCCTGATTGCTGATATTGTTGATGACGAGGTCGGACAGTTCCTGCTCCTGCCGAAGAAGGCGCCTCGCCTGCTTGTTGTCGTGCACCCCCTTGAACAGCCGCAGGAGGAGGAAGGCCGCGCTGATGACGATGCCGATGATGAAGGCCAGGCTCTCGAAGACCACGCGCAAATACATGGAGCGTTTCAAGGCCCCCTGCTCGCGGTTGAGAAGCATGACCTTGTTGGCCAGGTCCCGGAGTTCGTAGGCCAGATCCCGCGATTGGGACCTGAGCTGCTGGGCCGTTGCCGGATCGAACCTGCCCTGGAACAGAGGCTCGGCCAGCGTCAGTTGAAGATAGGCCTCTTTGAGATCGCCCATCCGGCCGAGCTGTTCGATGAGGTGGCCTTGCGGACCCTCAAGGAGCACAGCGAGCCGGCTAAGGAGAATTGCAAAGCGGAAATTGGGCTCCTGCTCCGGGTCGGTGAATGTTTCATGGGCCGCCTCGCGGGCGAGGCTTTCGGCAAGGAGCGTGGCCTCGAACTGGGTCTGGGTGATCTGCCAGAGATTGGTATGGGTGTCTTCGCTGCGAAGGTCCGTCTCGACATCGAGCAGTCGTGACACCGTGAACACCAGACAAGCGATCAGGCTCGCAATCGCAATAAGCGTAACGAGAGCTGTCCTATAACTCTGGAGAGCGATGCCCATCTTTACTCGACGTGCAACCGGTTCAGTTGCCAGACCCATCGGGAATCGTACCTGTAGTCATTAAGGACCGTGTATTCGTCCCGTGGATAGACGATCCATAAGGGCCCCTTATCACGGATCGACAGAACTTTACCGTCGACACTCATGGCGAGGAGCGGGGAATATTTCAGATCCTCGAACGGGATATCGACCTGGTAATCGTTCAAGGCCGAAGCTTTCAGATTAGCCCCCTTGGCGCCCACCCTTTCGAGAACGGCGTTCAATGGAATTCCCTCAAAAACCTGAGGATGATCGGCCCACACGGAACCGGTCTTGATGGACGCCTTGCCGAGCGCTTCAAGCATCTCCCGGTCGAACCGCGCCAGACCGGGAGCATTGGTCGCTTCAATAGCCCCTGAAATCGTCAGCAGGACCGGACCTTTCGGCGCCGGCAAAGGCTCGGCCGCCCATGCGGGCACGCCAAAGGCTAGCGTGGCGACGAGAGATAGAAGCCATGCAATCTTGTGCATCGATGTCCCGCTTGGATGCCCGCTTGGAAAATAACAACATAACACGAATGCTTTTTGAAGAGAATTTCTCCTAAAATCTAGTGGTTTCCGTAAAGATCCTCGATCAGTTGGCATATTTTCCGCGATCAATGTGCGTTTCTGCCGAGACGCCAAAACGGCAACCCTACTTCCAATTTGGATCAGATCACTGGAAATCGGTTTAGGCATGGCCAACCGCGTTCAGCTTAACGATAAGCGCTTATGTCGCCCGCTGAGAATTGGCCGCATGACAAATAAGAGCCCTCCCCAGCTTGTGGGGAGGGTTCGCTTCTCCACGTTCTGCCACTCATGCTTTAGCGATCGTTACCGGTCACATTGCCGCTCGCATCGGCGCTGATGCCTCCGACATTCGCACTGACATCAGCGCCGAGAGCAGCGCCAAGGCCTCCGCCACCCAGCGCGGCACCAAGGCCTGCATCCGCTTTCACATCGGCGACGGAGCCCACATTTGCATCGACCGAGCCACTGGCACCGACGCCGCGGGAGCCGACATCCGCGCCGACCAAAGCATCGACCGCACTCGTCGTGCTTCCGGAGCCTCTCGAGCCTGACCCGCTAAGGCTCGCATTTGCATCGATGCCGAGACCAGCGCCCGAGCTTCCGGCCGAGCCGGCACTGCCGCTTGAGCCGATCGCCCCGGTCACACCGACATCGGGCCCGCCTCCGCCAGCAACCGAGGTGCCTCCATCGGCGCCAATGATTGCACCGAGCCCCAGGCTCGGGAGGATCGATCCTGTATTGTCCGGACCTGTCGGGTTACCGGGAGCCCCATTTCTTGGCATGTTGCCAGCAAGACCTCCGTCGACACCGCCGGCGCCCGGAACGAGGGATGTCGGCCCGCTCCCGACTTCACTTGGATTTACTTGGATTTTGGGGAGCAGATGCGCCGATGCTTCCGCTTCTGGCCGTCCCGATTCCGCGGGAGGCACAGCTTCCAAGCTGCGCATTTGCCCCGCGGGTGCAATCGACCCAAGTCTTCTGCGCCGATGCGTTTGCCGTGAAGCCAGCGAATGCAGCCGCCGCCAGAAATAGCACTTTGATATTCGTCATTGCCCTAACCTCATATACACTTGAGACCTTGCCGTTTTATTTGATACGGCTTGGTTAGGACGGATTTCATCTGTGGCTTGTTCCACTTTCAGATGAACACGAGGATACGGATTTTATTTTATATAATTTTATAACGAATAATTACGGAATAATACTCTGATGAAACATACTAAACAGCCAAGGCAAAAACGAAAATTGATTTTCCTATTCAAATTTAATGAGTTGAACCATCTATTGGCTGTGGGAGCCTCGGTTTTTTCGTGGAATTTTTACGAATAGGAATACTCACCTGAATACTGAATTTGAACGCGCGAAGCTTCGATCAAATTTTCGTGATGCTTACTCGACAACTTGATCTGAAATTTTCGCGTTGAGATTATATGCCTATCATACGTATATATGAGATACAGTAACCGACTAGGATGATATTGTGCAGCCTGTGCCATTTCACCTTAGATACAGAAACACCCTTCGCGTTGTTACGCTACCGTTCATGTGCGCCTGGGCATAAACACTTTGGTCGCTCCATACCTTTATTGCCCCTCCAAGGATTCTTCCCGAGTGTTCTGGCATTGATTGTACTGGCTCGCGTCCCTGGGCTATAGTGAAGCTTCAATTCAAATCGGCTGGGGCTCCCGCCGTGATGCAATCGAGGAGTTAGAAATGCGCAAGTTCATTGCGGCTCTGCTTGGCGCTGCAACGCTGGCTTCGTCTCTGCCCGCCAGCGCGGAGACTCTGCCCCATGGGCCGATGCCCGACGTGCAGAAGGCTTATCCCTCCGAGAGCTATTCGCAATATTATTATCGGCGCGGCTATTATGGCCGTCCTTATTACGGGCGTCCCTATTATCGCCGGGACAACGGCGCGGCCGTCGCAGCGGGCGTCGCAGGCGTTGCGGCCGGAGCCTTGATCGCCGGCGCCATCGCCAATTCGGCCCAGGCCCAACCGGCAGCCCCGCCGCCTCCCGGCACAGTCAGCCCATCGGTAGCGGCCTATTGCGCCAGGAAGTATCGCTCCTACGATCCGGCTACAGGCACCTTCCTGGCCAATAACGGCATGCGCTACGTCTGCACCTATCCGTAATCCAAGGCAGCACCGGCGCGGCTTTTTCGTCGCGCCGGTTATCCATTCCGGAGCTAGCCTTTCAGGCAAGAGTTCATGAATGTCTTGCGCGCATCCCCCGCCATATGTTTGGCGGATGCCTGCGTATTACACGACTTCATTTTTTCCTGCTGAGGCGTCATCGTCGTCGAGCCGGTCGTGCTGACTTTCCCCGTCAGGCAGTCCGACATGAATGTCTTGCGGGCGTTCCCGGCCATGTGCTTCGACGATGCTTCTGTATTACAGGATCTCATCCGTTCCTGCTGCGGCGTCATATGCTGGGCGCTTGCCCCGATCGTCGAGACGAGAAGAAGAGCAGATGCGATCGAAACCAGGGTTCTCATGGTTTCCTCCATAATGCCCCCTGTCTCTCATTTAGGTACGGCGCCCGGAACAGGAAAGGTTCCTCCAGCCGCGAGGGAGCCGTCGAGCTTGTTTTGACGGGATTTGACAAGTCATGCCCGGCGGCTACGATACCGTTCATGAACCGCCAAGACATCAAGCCGCGAGACCTGTTTTCCGCAGGATTGCTGATCGCACATTCCTAAGCCCGGGAGCCGAGGAGCGACGTCGTCGCGACCTTCCCCGGAGCGGTTCATATCCGATCCCAGACACGCCAATCCGCCCCGCTTGCCAAGTCATCCAAGTGGCGGCCGAAGACCTTGTGGAGCCCCACCATGTCCATCCACGCGACGTTTCCCGCGAAAAGCCGCGCTCAACCGAAAAGACCGCCCATCAAGATCAACGCGCAGGATCACGAGCGCCTGCTGAAGCTTGCCGAGGTCGCCGCCGCCCGAATGCCGGAGGTCTCGGACTACCTCCTCACCGAACTCGAGCGCGCCCGCATCATTCCGGCGGCATCGAAAACCCCGTCTCTCGTCTCCATGGGATCGACCGTCACGTTTCGCGACGAGCAGACGGGCCGAACGGAGCGCGTGACGCTCGTTTTCCCCGATCAGGCGAACATCGACCAGAAGCGCATTTCCATTCTCACCCCCATCGGCGCGGCCCTCATCGGCCTGAGCGAGGGGCAGTCGATCACTTGGCCCACGCGAACCGGCAAAGAGCATCGCCTACATGTCATTGCAGTGGAAGAGGCGGAATAGAAGCCGAAGGGATCCTGGCTCGCCGGGATCCGCCCCCTGGGTACTGGCCGCGACAATGCGGCCGGGCGGCTCCGCTGCACCCGATGCGGTGGCGAGCCGTTTCCGTTTTGACTGGCCTTTAGGCAGAAGCCTTATGGATTGGACTGGCTTGTGTCCCGGGTTTTTTCCTCCGGCGCATTTCCTCGATCAACTTTTGCATCTCGTCAGGAATGGAGCTGAGGACGGTCTCTTGATAGCGATTGCGCAAGGACTGCCCGAGAAATTCCTCGACGTGACGTGGTAGGCGCGGCACTTGCCTTTCGGCAGACGTGCTCTTCCGCGGGATTTTTCTCATGGCGTTTCTTGCCTCCCGCTCAGCGGATTCTTCGGTGATCATCGTTGGGAAGATGGGCCTCTTTGATCAGATGATCGCGGCCAGCTTATGAAGGCCAAGTGTCTTCACGATGACCGGAACCGGATCATGCCCTTGCAGAGACCGTAAGACGCTCCGGCTTCGTGCCGGCGGGTAAACTCCCGATTTCTGAGCTTACTCGACCCGCCGTTTACAAGGCGGTTGGTCGAACCGGTCGGTTGCGGACACCTAGTTCGATTCGAGACCTGTCGATTTCCCCAGCCTTACTGGACGCAGATTGAACCCTATTTGCACCCTTAGCCCCAGAAACAGCAAAACGGGCTACAAAACGCCGGGTGAGAAGCTTGGCTCTTGAAGGGGAAAAGCCTTGGCAATCAATGGTCGGAGCGAGAGGATTTGAACCTCCGACCCCTAGTCCCCCAGACTAGTGCGCTAACCGGGCTGCGCTACGCTCCGACTGAGCCGCCATATAAGCCGACATTCGGCAGGACGCAATCTCTGATGCGCGAAAGTGCGCATCTTATTCGTTGATGCTGGGCTCCGAAGTCGCACGTAGCGTGCTCAGGACACGGTCGCATTCCAACAATTCTTCCAATACGGCATGAAGGTTGTCCCAATCCGCGTCGAAGGCCTGCATCTCCAAGCCCTGCGCGGCATTCTCGCCAAGACGATTCCCGGCATTGTCGTCTCCAGATTCGGCGAATTCCTGCGTATCGGGACGCGATGCCGCGACAACCTGCTCGCCGCGGCCGACGGCCTGGACAAATCGAACGCCCTCTTCCTTCAGGATCCGCTGCACGCCCTTGATCGTGTAACCTTCGCCGTAAAGGAGATGGCGGATTCCCTTCAGCAGATCGACGTCGTCCGGGCGGTAATAGCGCCGCCCGCCGCCACGCTTGAGCGGCTTGATGTGCGCGAAACGGGTTTCCCAGAAACGCAGGACATGCTGCGGCAGGTCGAGATCCTCCGCGACCTCGCTGATGGTGCGGAAAGCGTCGGGGCTCTTGTCCATGGCGCCGCCAGCCATTGCCGAGCTCAGTCCTCGCCGTCGGCGGTTTCGCCGTTGATATGGGCCTTGAGGACGTTCGAGGGCTTGAAGACCATCACGCGGCGCGGATCGATGGGCACCTCGATGCCGGTCTTCGGGTTGCGGCCGATCCGCTCGCCTTTGCTGCGCACGACGAACGACCCGAAGGAAGAAAGCTTGACCGTCTCGCCCGCCGCGAGGCTGTCGCAGATTTCCGCCAGCACTCTCTCGACCAGTTCAGCCGATTCCGTCCGCGAAAGACCGACTTTCTGATAAACGGCCTCGCTCAGATCCGCTCTCGTTACGGTTTTGCCTGCCATCGCACTCCCCCAGCACGCAGATGCGATATCTGCGGTTCGATTCCCCGCAGACGCTATGCAGATGGGACAGTATGGTCAACCTTTGATGGGCTCGGAAACGGCTCCGCTGTCACCAACGGATGAGGGCACTACCCCATGTGAAGCCGCCGCCGATGGCTTCGATCATGACGAGGTCGCCCTCCTTGATGCGTCCGTCCTTGCGGGCGACATCGAGCGCCAGGGGAATCGAGGCGGCAGAGGTGTTGCCGTGCCGGCTGACCGTAATGACGACCTTGTCCTGGGCAATCCCGAGCTTGTCGGCGCTTGCCGTGATGATGCGCTTGTTGGCTTGGTGCGGGACGAACCAGTTCAGGTCCTGCGCCGTCGTGCCGGTGGCGTTGAAGGCATCCTGAATGACGTCCGTCACCGATCCGACGGCGAAGCGGAAGACTTCCTTGCCTTCCATCTTGAGCACGCCCGTGGTCTTGGTCGAGCCCGGCCCGCCATTGACATAGAGCTTGTCGCGGTAGCGCCCGTCGGAGCGCAGATGCGAGGTCAGCACGCCGCGGTCGGCGGATGTCCCCTCGCCTTCCCGCGCCTCGAGCACGATGGCGCCGGCGCCATCGCCAAAGAGCACGCAGGTGGTGCGATCTTCCCAATCGAGAATGCGCGAGAAGGTTTCCGCGCCGATCACGAGGGCGCGCTTGTGCGAACCGGAGATCAGAAACTTGTCCGCGGTCGCGACACCGTAGACGAAGCCGGTGCATACCGCCTGCAGATCGAAGGCCGCGCCGTGGCTCATGCCGAGACCCGCCTGGATCATCGTCGCCGTGGACGGGAACGTGAGGTCCGGCGTCGAGGTGGCGCAGATGATCAGGTCGATGTCGGCGGGCGTCAGGCCCGCATCGGCGAGCGCCGCCTCAGCGGCCTTGATGCCGAGAACGGAGGTCGTCTCGTCATCCCCCGCGATGTGGCGCGCCTCGATGCCCGTGCGCTGCACGATCCATTCGTGAGAGGTTTCGACCAGTTTCTCGAGATCCTGGTTCGTGACAATGCGCTTCGGCAGATAGGAGCCGACGCCGCGCACGATGGAACGGGTGCGTTTCAAGATGTGCCTTCCTCAGGCCTGTTGCTCGATCGGATCATGCTCAAGCATGCCCCGGATCGTCTTCATCAATTCAAAATGCGCCATGTCGTAGGCGACATCGATGGCGCTGGCGAAACCCAGCGCGTCAGTCCCGCCATGGCTTTTCACCACGACGCCTTCCAGACCCAGGAAGACGCCGCCATTGACCTTGCGCGGGTCCATCTTGTCCTTGAGAGCGTTAAAAGCCTGTTTCGCGAACAGATAGCCGATCTTCGCCATCAAGGTCCGGCTCATGGCGGAGCGGAGATATTCGCCGATCTGCTTGGCTGTGCCTTCTGCCGTCTTCAGGGCGATATTGCCCGTGAAGCCCTCGGTGACAACCACATCGACCGTGCCCTTGCCGAGATCGTCGCCTTCCACGAAGCCGCGATAATCGAGATGCGGCAGGTTGGATTCCTTCAGGATCCGGCCTGCTTCCTTGACGGTCTCGATGCCCTTGATCTCCTCGGTGCCGACATTGAGGAGGCCCACCGTCGGGCGGTCCAGATCGAACACGATACGCGCCATGGCCGCGCCCATGATCGCCATGTCGACCAGATGCCCCGCATCCGCGCCGATCGTCGCGCCGACATCGAGCACGATGCTTTCGCCGCGCAGGGTTGGCCACATGCAGGCGATGGCCGGGCGCTCGATATGAGCCATGGTCTTGAGGCAGATCTTCGCGGTCGCCATCAGCGCGCCGGTGTTTCCGGCCGAGACGGCGGCATCCGCCTCCCCGTCCCGCACCGCCAGCACCGTCTTCCACATGGAGGAGCGGCCCCGGCCCATGCGGATGGCCTGGCTCGGCTTCTCGTCCATGCCGATGGCGATGTCCGTGTGGTGGATCTCGGTTACTTCCTTCAGCTTCGGATAGCCGTTGAGAATCGGAGAAAGAACCGCCTCGTTCCCGAACATCAGGAAACGGAGGTCGGGATGGCGCTCGAGCGCCAATGCCGCGCCTGGAATGACGACGGACGGACCATGATCGCCGCCCATCGCATCAAGCGAGATCCGGACTGGCTTTGGCATGAGCGGGTGTTTCTTTCTGAAATTCGTTCGTTAGGGGGCGGAAAATACCGGTTTGCGGGGTCACCGCAACCGAATTCTGTTCCATGGCGAAACACTCAGCCCCAACCCACAACCAAGGGGTGAAGCGAGCCTTCAGCCAGACTTAATCTGACCGATATTTATTCTTTCCCCTTGAGCCTATCCAGGGCTGCGAACGGAGAATCCTTGCGGTCCTTGGGGTCCCGGTAATCGAAATCGATGCCGGGCTTGCGCGGATAGGGATCGAGTCCCAGGGCCAGGAATTCCGCAGTCAGCGCGCCCAGATCGATCTGGCCGTTGATGATCTCGTCCGGGGGCTCGTATTCGTGCATCTCGGTCGGGGGCTCTGGCGGCATCCCCGAGGATTCCGCGAAATCGACCTCGACCTCCTCCTCGACCGTCGAATCGAACGGGTCGAGACTGACGACGCAGATCTGGGTGATCGTCGCCTTGACCATCCCGGTGACATGGACGCCCTTGGCCGTACTGGTGAGATTGAAATCGCCCGAAAGGGACTGGATTCCGGGCAGCCCGAAATCCTGGGCAAGCGCCCTGCATTCCTCGTCGCTGGCTTCCACGTGGACATGCTTGCCTGCGGGCGGGATATTCACGACATCGACGATCCGGGTCAGCGGACCCACTGTTTCGGGCGTCATTGTGCTCCTCCCTCTGCAAAGGCTTCCGGTTTCGGGAAAGCAGGTCCCCGGTCCAGAAACGCGGCGAGATCCGTTGACCTGAGGCCCTGGTCGGCCGCCAGGACATAACGCGCCAGGGCTGCGGCGGGTGCATCGCTCCCGCAGGCATTTCGCCCGAGAGCCACCGCAAGTCCGGCCTCGTCCGCCCCATCGAGAGGGGCGTCGTAGGAATGGGCCCGGCCGTAGAAGGACGAGGCCAACTTCTTCATGCGCTTGGGCACGGTGGTGTCGCCGATCCCCATTTCCCGCAAGGATGCGTCGAGATCCTGAAAGAAGGCGTCGGTCAGATCCTTGGCCACGTCGCCGGCCGGGGCCGGAAGCCCACGCAGGGCACGCAGGATAAGGACCATATGCAGTGAAAGGGCTTCGAAACGCCCCTCCAGGGTGTCGGGGATGCCGAGCGCCGCATAGAGCCCCGGCGCGCGCGAAGCCGTCGCGACCCGCTCGTAGAGCGTCGCGATCAGGATGCGCCTCGGATCCTTGCGGAAGAGACTGAAGATCACCGCCTTGTACCTTCCTGCCTTGTCAAAAACTTAACACCGGGTTACGCCATCAGCGTCCAAAGGCGCAAGCTTATCCGCGCCATAATCCTGGAAGAACCATACGATGCGTCGATATCATACTCTCTTCGTACGCTTGGCAGCAGCGACATTCCTGGCTTCCTCTCTGGCCGGCTGCATGGGCGGTGAAGAATTCCATCGCGGTTATCTCGTGGATGAGCGCGCAGTCAGTGAGGTCAAGAAGGGTATGAGCGCGGAGCAGGTGCTCACGACTCTCGGTACCCCCTCGACCGTATCCACCGTCGGCAACAAGAACTGGTATTACATCAGCCAGAAATCGCGCCGGACCTTCCAGTTCCTGGGCGAGCAGGTCGTGGACCAGCAGGTCACGGCGGTGTATTTCGACAAGAACCTCAAGGTCGAGCGTATCGCGCTCTACGGCTTGCAAGACGGCCAGGTCTTCGATTTCATCAGCCGCACCACTCCAGCCGGCGGCCAGGAATCGAGCTTCCTCACCCAGCTCTTCCGTGGAACGAACAACCTCAATCCTTTCGGGGTCTGATCTTTCCCACCCAGAACGATGCAAGGCCGGGCACACGCCCGGCCTTTTCGTTTGCGCGGAGGCGAGCACGCGATCATTGCGCGCCCTGCCGCATTCAGGCGATGAGCGCCGAAGCTCCGCTTCGCTGCTTCAGGTATCGCAACATCGCAACCGCCTCGGCGGGCATGGGCCGCTCCACGCGCCGGTAGACGCTCCCATCGCGGGTCCGCTCCATGAGACCCAGATCGCAAAGCTCGCGGCGCAAAAGGGCATGATCGCCAAAACCATGCATGGCCTGGAGCCGCTCGTTGACTTCTCCTTCAGAGAACTGCTGCTTCGCCGGCAGGCGCGACCACAGAACCCAAAGGGCGATCAATCGCTCGCTGTGCTTGCCGGGCCATCGCTGAAGCCGCGCATCGGCATCGTAACAGCGTGCTAGCCGCTCGATTTTCCGGAAATCGACAGGCTCGGCTTCGGGGGGCGGATTGCTCAACCTTTGATGGGCTGAAGCCTGAGCGCGGAGCTGCTGGAAATTGCGGTGCCCGATGGAGCGGGCCAGCATATTCAACAATTCGACATGCCCCGGCTTGTCGTCCCTCTCGGCCAGTTGGAGACGCAAGGACCGCGCGACGGCGGATATATCTTCGGCGTGAAACGGAAAGCTTGTCCTAGACATGACTTACCCTCGATGTCGTGCCTATCCAACATGGGATGACCGGTGATCGCCCTTCCGACGCGGCACGGGTGAGTGATGTCCGTCGTGATGATATTCTGCAGGTTTAGCGTGCCCCTCAGGGCGGCGATGCCTCGGTGAACTGCGGACCGTAGAGCCTGGATAATACGGTCTCGCAGCACGATCAAGCAACATCGGCGAAACGGCCGTCCGCCCCTCATTCACTACCAGGCTATTTCGCCGGCGGAGAACGGCCTTTGGCTCAACTGGGAAAATAAAATGTTCGTTCAGCTTCTGAAATTCGCTGCTCGTTCCCTTTTTCGGCGCCAGAGCCGCCAAAGCGTTTTCTCTCCCGCCTAAGGCGCTTCATCAGAGCAATGGAGGCCTGCATTGTCCGTTCAAGTTGGCTTATTGCAATTTCTGTATTTTGAGACGACGACAAGTTATTATGTTCCATCTTCATCGGCAAAACCGCTCTACTTTCACTGCAACGTTTGAAAACGCATTTTACGTTGCGGAATGAATCTTCGCAGTTGGGCCGCATTATGGCAGGCGGAAGGCCTTGGCATCTTAGAGCATCGTGCGCAAAAGTGGCCCCGGTTTTGCGGCCACACGATGCTCTCATCCAAGGAGAAAGCATCGGATGCCCCTAAAAGTGGAAGCCACTTTTAGGTCCGAGGCTTTAGGCTTTCCCACGGTCTTGCCTTTTTGAATCGGCAATGAAAAACCCCGCGACCGGAGTCGCGGGGTTTCGTGTCTTCGATTCCGGTGCGCTTTACGAATGCGCGAGGATCGCCAGGAGCAACAACGCGATAATGTTGGTGATCTTGATCGCCGGATTGACGGCGGGACCCGCCGTGTCCTTGTAGGGGTCGCCGACGGTATCGCCGGTGACGGAGGCCTTGTGGGCCTCGGAGCCCTTGTGGTGGGTGTTGCCCGAGAGATCCGTGAAGCCGTCCTCGAAGGATTTCTTCGCGTTGTCCCAGGCGCCGCCGCCCGACGTCATCGAGATGGCAACGAAGAGCCCGGTGACGATGACGCCGAGCAGCATCGCACCGACCGCCGAGAAGGCCTGGCTCTTGCCGGCAATCGCATAGACCACGAAGTAGGTCACGATCGGCGCCAGCACCGGCAGGAGCGACGGGATGATCATCTCCTTGATCGCGGCGCGGGTGAGCATGTCCACCGCGCGGCCGTAATCGGGACGATCCTTTCCTTCCATGATACCCGGCTTCTCGCGGAACTGCCGACGCACCTCCTCGACCACCGCGCCGGCCGCACGACCCACCGCCGTCATGGCGATGCCGCTGAACAGGAACGGGATGAGACCGCCGAACAGCAGGCCGACCACCACATAGGGATTGGCCAGCGAGAAGTCCGGCTTCACGCCCTGGAAGTACGGATACTGGGCCGCATTCTGCGTGAAGTAGTTGAGGTCCGACGTGTAGGCCGCGAACAGCACGAGGGCGCCGAGGCCCGCCGAGCCGATGGCATAGCCCTTGGTCACCGCCTTCGTGGTGTTGCCGACGGCGTCGAGGGCGTCCGTGGACTTGCGGACTTCCTTCGGCAGTCCGGCCATCTCCGCGATGCCGCCCGCATTATCCGTCACCGGACCGAAGGCATCGAGCGCCACGATCATGCCCGCCAGCGCCAGCATCGCCGTCACCGCGATCGCGATGCCGAACAGGCCGGCGAGCGTATACGAGACGATGATGCCCGCCATGATGACGAGCGCCGGAAGGGCCGTGGATTCGAGGGAGACCGCAAGGCCCTGGATCACGTTCGTGCCATGCCCTGTCACCGAGGCCTGGGCGATGGACCGGACCGGACGGAAGCCGACGCCGGTATAGTATTCGGTGATGACGACAATGAGCGCCGTCACCGCGAGGCCGACCAAGGAGCACCAGAACAGGGACAAGCCCGTAAAGGTTGTGCCCGCGATCGGCCCGAGCCCGATGGTGAAGTATGTGACCAGTCCGATGGCGACAATGGAGAGAAGTCCCGTCACGATGAGCCCCTTGTAGAGGGCGCCCATGATCGACTCGTTCTGCCCGAGCTTCACGAAGAACGTGCCGATGATCGAGGTCACGATACAGGCCGCGCCAATGCCGAGCGGATAGAGCAGCATCGATTCGAGAATGGGCTGTCCGGCGAAGAAGATGGCCGCGAGAACCATGGTGGCGACCACGGTCACCGCGTAGGTCTCGAACAGGTCGGCCGCCATGCCGGCGCAATCGCCGACATTGTCGCCCACGTTGTCGGCGATGGTCGCCGGATTGCGCGGGTCGTCTTCCGGAATACCGGCTTCGACTTTGCCGACGAGGTCGCCGCCCACGTCAGCGCCCTTGGTGAAGATGCCGCCGCCGAGACGGGCGAAGATGGAAATGAGCGAGGCGCCGAAGCCAAGGGCCACGAGGCTATCGATCACCTCACGGCTCGAAGACGGCAGACCCACGATCTTGGTCAGGTAGCCGAAATAGAGCGCAACGCCGAGAAGCGCGAGACCGGCCACGAGAAGCCCCGTCACCGCGCCCGACTTGAACGCCACGTCGAGACCGCCGCCGAGCGACTGAGTCGCCGCCTGCGCCGTGCGCACATTGGCGCGGACGGAGACGTTCATGCCGATGAAGCCCGCTGCACCGGAAAGGATGGCGCCGACGGCGAAGCCGACCGCGACGCGGATGCCGAGCAGGTAGGCGATGATGACAAACAGCACCGCGCCCACGATGGCGATGGTGGTATATTGCCTGCGGAGATATGCCTTGGCGCCCTCGGCAATCGCGGCTGCGATTTCCTGCATGCGTTGCGAGCCAGCGTCGCGCTTCATCACGTCGTTAATGGCCCAGAGGCCATACGCTATCGAAAGAAGGCCGCCCAAGATAATCAGGGTAAGTGCCATTGTGCCGTCCTTGTTATGGGAAGCAGAATGCCGCGCTCAAAGCCTGTTTTTCGGCCTTGACCGGCCCTTACCCCCTGCGAAGTCTGCAGACGCTGCCAAAAAACTATGAAGCCCGCAACGCGACTTCCGCATGACTCACAACAAAGACTTCATGCCGGGACAGGGATTTTTATCCTTTTCTGCACGGCCAGGAGAACCAGGGCGACGATGACGGGTGGGAAGACGAGCCAGTTCACGCTGTCCCATCCGCCCATATTGAGCAGTTTGCCTGACGAGAAGGACGCAACGGCAACCGAGCCGAAAACCAGGAAATCGTTAGCCGCCTGCACTTTCGTGCGCTCCTCCGGTCGGTAGCAATCGGTCACGAGGGACGTTGCGCCGATGAAGCCGAAATTCCACCCGATGCCCAGGAGGATGAGTGTGGCCCAGAAATGGGCGACGCTGATGCCCGAAAGGCCTATCGCAGCGGCAAGTGCGATCAGGACGAGGCCCGCAGCCGTCACGCGGCCCTTTCCGAATCTCCCGATGAGTCGGCCCGTGAAGAAGCTTGGGCCGAACATGGCGAGGATGTGCCACTGGATGCCGAGCGCCGCCGTGCCCACCGGATGGCCGCAGCCGATCATGGCGAGCGGAGCCGCCGTCATGATGAAGCTCATGAGGCCGTAGGAGACGAGACCGGCCACGACAGCAACGATGAAGCGCGGCTGGGCCATGATCTCGCGAAGGGGCCTGCCGCCGTCCTCGCCCGCCTGCGGTGCGGCGCTCACGGGCATAGGTCTCAGGAACGAGACGACGATGATGGACAGAAGCGCCAGCCCCGCCTGACCGAGAAACCCGCCGGCGAAGGGCGCGGTCGCAATCAGGTCGCGGGTCCAGATGACTGTCTGCGGGCCGATGATCCCCGCTGCCAGGCCGCCCGTCATCACCCATGAGATGGCGCGCGGCTTGAAGGCGTTGGACGCTGCATCCGTCGCGGCAAAGCGGTAGCTTTGGACGAAGGAGCCGTAAAAGCCGGAGATAAAGGTGCCGAGGCAGAACAGCAGGAAGCTCGCGGAGGCGATTCCGAACGCGGCAAGGCACCCCGCGAAGACGCAGATGCCGGCTCCAAACAGATAGCCGGTGCGCCGCCCCGCCCGCCGCATCAGGATGGCGGCCGGAATCGTGCCCAACGCCAATCCGAGATTCGTCAGGCTCACGGGAAGGGTGGCGAGCGCCTTGTCCTCCGCCAGGACCTGCCCGACGAGGCCGCCGAGCGACACCACGATGGCCGGATTGGCGCCGCCAAGCGCCTGGGCGCAGGCGAGCACGAGGGCGTTGTGCCTGGCGAGGCCGTCTCCTTCGGAAGCGAAAGCCTTGTCAGAAGTGGGAGAATGAGCCGACATCATACCGTCTTTCGAGAACCCCCATCCGAAAGACCGGCGTGTCATGTCCCGAAACGACTCGACCTATGGCGGATAGCTTAACCCCGACCCTATCGGCCTCCGCCTTGAAGCTGTCGAGATTTTTCTCCGAAACGGTGCAGAGAATCTCATAATCATCGCCGCCGGTCGCAACCCGATCGATGAGTTCGGGCTTCGCCTCGACGGCCTTGCGGGTGGCAACGGAGAGCGGAACCCGCTCCAGATCGATCACGGCCGATATGCCGCTCGCGCGCATCATCTTGGCGAGATCGCCGGCAAGCCCGTCGGAGACGTCCATGGCGGCGTTGGCATGAATCCGCAACGCGGTAGCGAGGCGATGGCGGGGCTGCGGGTGCAGATAGCGGTCGGCGAGGAAGGCCCAGTCGGCGGCCGTAAGATTGGCGGCCCAGGCCGGACCTTTCCGAAGGTCGAGGCCCAGGGCGCTATCCCCGATGGTGCCCGTCACGCAGACGATATCGCCAACCTGCGCCGTCGTGCGGAGCACCATGCGCCCGACAGGAACTTCGCCAATGGCGGTCACGGACAGGGTCAAGGCTCCCCTCGCCTTCACCGTATCGCCTCCGAGAAGCGGACAGCCGAAATCGCGGGCAGCTTCTCCGAGACCTTCTGCGAAACCGGAAAGCCAAGCCTCCGTCCAATCCTCCGGCAGGGCGAGACTGAGGAGGAAGCCCGCCGGATCCGCGCCCTTCGCGGCAAGGTCGGATACATTCACGCCCAGGGCCTTCCGGGCGACGGAAGCAGGCGGATCGCCTGGCAAGAAATGCACCGTCTCGACGAGCGCGTCCGTCGTCAGGACGAGGTCGTGTTCCGGGCGCGGCGAAAAGCAGGCGGCGTCGTCCTTAAGCCCAAGCCCGCCCTCGCCCGCGAGGGGCGCGAAGAATCGGGCGATGAGACCGTCCTCGGAGGGGCGTGCCGGAGAGTTCATACGCGGACGGGCCCCTTCATGCCGGGCCTATCGCTTTGCCTGTCCCGCGGCCTTCTTTTCCAGTTCGCCGGCCCGAACATCGCGGGCAAGCGTGTCGAGCACGGCATTCACCAGCCCCGGCTCGTCCTCATGGTAGAAGCTGTGAGTCACGTCCACATATTCGGTGATGACGACGCGGACCGGGACGTCCTTGCGGAACATCAGCTCGTAAGCGCCCGCGCGCAGGATGGCCCGAAGCACGGCTTCGACCCGCTTCAGGGGCCAGCCGTCGGCGAGAGCCTTGTCGATCTTCATATCGATGGCGCGCTGGTTGTCGACCACGCCGGAGAGAATGTTGCGGAAGAAATCGTTGTCGGAAGGTTGGAACTCGATGCCTTCGACCTCGCGGCCAATCCAGAATGTCTCGAATTCTGCGAGGGCGTCGATGACGCCCTTGCCCGAAACATCCATCTGATAGAGGGCCTGGACGGCTGCAAGGCGAGCGGCCGAACGTTCTGCGGGCTTTGCCATGATCAGGCCTCCTGAACGTTTCGTTGAATGCGCAGAACGGCGAGAGCCGCTTCCACCGCGCCCCCGCCCTTATTCAATTCATTGATCCGCGCGCGGGTCCAGGCCTGTTCGTCATTCTCGACGGTAAGAATGCCGTTGGCGAGCGGAATGCGCCGCTCGACGGACAGGTCCATCAGCGCACGGGCGCTTTCGCCCGCCACGATGTCGTAATGCCCGGTCTCGCCGCGGATGACACAACCCAGCGCCACGACCGCATGATAGGGCCTGCCCGCCTTTTCTGCCGCATCGAGGGCGATGGCTATGGTCGCCGGGATTTCGAGCGCGCCGTCCACCGTCAGCACGTCCGTCTTCGCCTGCGCCGCGTCCGCGGCGTTGCGGGCCCCGACCAGCAATTCATCGGCGATATCGTCGTAGAAGCGGGCTTCCACGATCAGGATGCGGGCGCCGGGAACGGGCGGGCGGGATTTGGCAGTAGCGGGCGTATGGGCGACCATCGGGAACCAATTTCGGACTTGAACAGGGCATGTCATCCTCATCCTGAGGAGAGCCGCGAGGCTCGTGTCGAAGGATAAGGGCTATGTGCTCCAAACGGAGAACGTGTTGAGGGTCCCTACCCCGCCCCGCGCGCCTCTGCAAGTCGTGCGGCGTATCGCGCCATCAGATCGACCTCGAGATTGAGCCGGTCGCCGACCTGGCGCTCACCCCAGGTGGTGACCGCAAGGGTGTGGGGAATGATAAGCACGGAGAAGACATCGTCCTTCACCGTGTTGACAGTCAGCGAGGTGCCGTCGAGGCAGACCGATCCCTTTTCCGCGATGAACGGGGCGAGCGCGGCCGGAGCCTTGACGTAGAACCGGGCCGTCGGCCCCCAGGGATCATCCCCTGCCGTAATGGCCTCCCGCGCCACGATAGTGGCGACGCCGTCCACATGGCCTGTGACGATGTGCCCGCCAAGCTCGTCGCCGATCTTGAGGGAGCGCTCCAGATTGATGCGCGTCCCCACCGTCCAGTCCGGCACCGTGGTGCGCTCCAGCGTTTCGGCGGCGGCATCCACATCGAACCAGCAGCCACCCTCGCGCGCGCCGACCGCCACCACCGTCAGGCATGGACCGCCGCAGGCGATGGAGGCGCCGAGCGCGATCGTCTCGGCATCGTAGGCCGCATTGATCCGCAGGCGCTTCAAGGTGCCCTGAGCACCTTCCTCTGCGACAACCTCACCGACATCGGTGACGATACCCGTGAACATCAGGGTTTCTCCCAAAACATGAAAAGGTCGGAGCCGAGCTGCTCATCGCCGCTCAGGCGCAGCTCGTCCATTTTTTCCTGAAGCGCGAAGCCGAGCGCCGGCACATCGCCTTCGCCCCGCGCGGAACGGCCGGTAATGAGCACAAGCTCGTCGACGAGATCGGCCCGCGCCAGGGCATTCGCCAGATCGGGTCCGCCTTCGCAGAAGATCCGGGTCAGCCCTCGCGTGCCGAGCAGTTTCAACGCCTCGGGCAATGAGATGCGTCCCGCATCGTCCGGCCCGACGCGCAGGACCTCGACGCCCCGCTTCATCAGGGCGCGCTCGGCCTCGATGGGAGCCCCGACCGTCGTCATGACCCAGGTCGGGATCTCCCGTGCAGTGGCGACGATCTGCGACGTCACGGGAATACGCAGATGGCTATCCATGACGATGCGGATGGGCGAGCGTTGCTCCAGTCCCGGCAGACGCACGTTGAGGAGAGGATCGTCGGCAAGGATCGTGCCGACGCCCACCATGATCGCGTCCGCGTGGGCGCGCATGAGATGGACGCGGGCATTGGCCCGCTCATCGGTGATGATCAGGCGCGGGCCGCTACTGCTCCCCGCGAAACCCTCCGTGGTACGCGCCAGCTTCACGGTGATTGCGGGCCGGCCATTCGTCACCCTGGTGAAGTGGCCGCGATGGGAGCGGAGAGCTTCCTCGGTCCGACAGCCGACATCGACGGTTATTCCGGCCTCGCGCAGACGGGCATGTCCCAGCCCCGCGACCCGGTCGTCAGGATCCTCTACTGCTGAAACCACGCGGGCGATGCCCGCCTCGATCACGGCGTCGATGCAGGGCGGGCTCTTGCCGTGATGCGAACAGGGCTCGAGCGAGACATAGAGCGTCGCGCCTCTTGCCCGCTCACCGGCGGCGGCCAGGGCGACACGCTCCGCATGGGGCCGCCCGCCGGCCTGGGTTGCGCCTTGGGCCAGGATCAGCGGCGCACCGTCCCTGTCGTCCACGACGACAGCGCCAACGGAGGGATTGGGCCAGGTGAGACCGAGATTCCGTTCGCCCAGGGCAATGGCCAGGCGCATGAAGCGCCGGTCCCGCTCTGCTTTTTCAGCCGAAGGGTCCCCTGCGGGTGTGGATGGGGCCATCAGTCGGATTGGACCGGATTGCGCTTGGGCGAAATCGGTTGGTCCCCGTCCATTTCCTCGTTGGCGAGATGGCCGAGAATCTCTTCGAAATCCTTGGCCTCGCGGAAGTTCTTGTAGACCGAGGCGAAGCGCACATAGGCCACGTCGTCGAGGCCTTTCAAGCCTTCCATGACGAGTTCGCCGACGGTTTCGCTCGGCACCTCGGCATCGCCCATGCTCTCGAGCTGCCGCACGATGCCGTTGAGCATCCGCTCCACGCGTTCCGGATCGACCGGACGCTTGCGGAGCGCCACTTCCACCGATTGCTGAAGCTTGTCGCGGTCGAACGGCACGCGACGGCCCGAACGCTTCACCACCGTGAGTTCGCGCAACTGCACACGCTCGAAGGTCGTGAAGCGGCCACCGCAATCCGGGCAGATACGGCGGCGGCGAATGGAGGAGGAATCGTCTATCGGCCGAGAGTCCTTCACTTGGGTGTCGAGACTCCCGCAATAGGGACAGCGCATCAGTCTTCTACCTGAAAATCAAAGTTACTGTTCCGCCAAGCAGCACAGATCCAGAATGCTATGCCGGCAAGCAATCCAGCCAGAGCCGTATGAGTGATCACTTGAATACTTGCTGTTAACTGGAAGGAACCGACGCTCAACGTTACCCAAGGCAAAGACGCAACGATGATCCCCGCTAGAGCAGCATTCAGAATCGTCGGTCTTACTCTGTCTTTGAGCAGAAAATATGCAGGCAGACCTAGGAGCGCCGCCTGCACGTAAGCGACAATGACAATGATGCTCACAATGGTGGAACGCCCAATCAGGAGATCCTCGATGAAGCGATAGCCTTCTGAAATAAGGCCAAACCCTGCAACACCAACCATCGGAGCCAACGCAAACCCTGCGGCAGCGCGGATCGCCGGAAGGTATGATTGGGAAGGCCTCATGACCTAGGTTTCACCCTCCAATCAGCCGTAGATCGGGAAGCGACGGGTCAGTTCGTGCACCCGGTTCTTGACCGAGGCCTCGACGGCCGCATTGGCTTCCTCGCCATGCTTGGCGAGCCCGTCCAGAGCCTCGACGATCAGTTCGCCGACCCTGCGGAACTCCGCGACGCCGAAGCCGCGCGAGGTGGCGGCGGGGGTGCCGAGGCGGATGCCGGAGGTCACCATCGGCTTCTCGGGATCGAAAGGCACGCCGTTCTTGTTGCAAGTGATGTGGGCGCGGCCGAGCGCAGCCTCGGCTGCCTTGCCGGTCAGCTTCTTCGGACGCAGATCCACCAGCATGAGGTGATTGTCCGTGCCGCCGGCGACGATGGCATAACCGTTCGAGAGCATGGTGTCGGCCAGCGCCTTGGCGTTCTCGACGACGGAGCGGGCATAGAGCTTGAATTCCGGCCGCAGGGCTTCGCCGAAAGCCACGGCCTTGGCCGCGATGACGTGCATGAGCGGGCCGCCCTGGAGGCCGGGGAAGATCGCCGAGTTGACCTTCTTGGCGATGTCCTCCTCGTTGGTGAGGATCATGCCGCCGCGCGGGCCGCGCAGGGTCTTGTGGGTCGTGGTGGTGACCACATGAGCGTGCGGGAACGGCGACGGATGGGCGCCGCCGGCCACGAGACCGGCGAAATGCGCGATATCGACCATGAAGAAGGCGCCGACCTCGTCCGCGATCTCGCGGAAGCGGGCGAAATCCCAGAAGCGCGAATAGGCCGAGCCGCCGGCGACGATCACCTTCGGCTTATGCTCGCGGGCAAGGCGCGCCACCTCGTCCATGTCGATGATCTGGTCGCTCTCGCGCACCTTGTAGCTCACCACGTTGAACCACTTGCCGGACATGTTGACCGGCGAACCGTGGGTGAGATGCCCACCGCAGGCCAGATCCAGGCCCATGAAGGTGTCGCCCGGCTTCATCAGCGCCATGAACACGGCCTGGTTGGCCTGGCTGCCGGAATTCGGCTGGACGTTGGCGAACTTGCAATCGAAGAGACGCTTCGCTCGCTCGATGGCGAGTTCCTCCGCCATATCGACGAACTGGCACCCGCCATAATAGCGGCGACCCGGATAGCCTTCCGCATACTTGTTCGTCATCACCGAGCCCTGGGCCTCCAGGACGGCGCGAGAGACGATGTTCTCGGAGGCGATCAGCTCGATCTCCTCCCGCTGGCGGCCGAGCTCGAGCCCGATGGCGCGCGCGATCTCGGGATCGCTGTCGGCAAGGCTCGCCGAGAAAAAGCTGTTGGACAGATGGCTGCGTGTCGCTTCACTCGCGCTCATGATAACCCTCGCCTGCTGCGATTGCCGTTCGAATGTGGGGATTTTCGGTCTTCTAATCCAGCTCCCACGACGATCCGACCTGAAATTGTCTCTGGCCTTTACCATGGCCGGTGGAACCACGCCAAGCCGCATGCGGCGGCTTTCCAAAAGCAACAGCCCGCCTTTGGGGCGAGCTGTTGTCGAAAGCTTATTTCAGGAGAAAAATCAGTTCTGTAGGAACATTTCTTCGTCGGGTTCGTTCGGGACGCGGCTCGCAACCGGGATCGCGCTGCCGAGACCGTCCTTGTTGTAGATGTCGTCGCGGAACTGCACGAGACCGTCCGGAGTCGCCCAGGCGGTGATGTAAACCCAGTAGATGTTGACCGGCACCGCAAGGCGCGTATCGGTACGAGAACCGGATTTGAAGGTCGCGTCGATCTGCTCTCGGCTCCAGCCGGGAGTATCCTTCAACAGCCACTCGATGTAGTCGCGCACGTTCTGCACGCGGATGCAACCCGACGACACGAAGCGGAAATCGTCACCGAAAATGCCCTTCGAGGGCGTGTCGTGCATGTACACGCCATGAGCGTTCGGGATGTTGATGCGCACGAATCCCATGGAGTTGAGCTCGCCACCCGAATCCTGGCGGAAACGGTAGCGTGTCGCCTCGTCCGAAAACCAGTTGACCTGGCTCGGGCTCAGCTCCTGCCCCGCGCCGTTGAAGATACGAATCTTGTTGTCCGTGAGGTAGTTCGGCTCCTTCTGCATCTTGGGGATCAGATCCTTGCGGATGATCGATGCCGGGACGGTCCAGAAGGGGTTGAAATTGATCTCGACGACCTTGGAGTTGAGCAGCGGCGACTGACGGTCGATCTTGCCGACGCCCGCCGCGTGGCGCGTGTGGACGGCGCCGTTTTCCACCGTCTCGACAAGAGCGGCGGGGATGTTCGCGACCACATAGCGGTTGCCCAGGTTGCCGGAAAAGCTCCGCAGGCGGACGAGGTTGATCTCGAGCTGGCGGGTGCGGATGTCGACCGGGACATTCATGGCCGCGACGGTCGCGGCGGTCATGGTGCCCGTCGAGCTGAGGCCATGGCGGGCCTGGAAGCGGCGAACGCCTGCCTCGACATAGGAATCGTAGATCGGTGACTCGCCGGCGGCGGGGTCGAGATCACCGGTAATGATCAGGCGCTGGCGCAAGGCCATCACGGCCGGGCTCTTCACGCCGACGCGCAATCCGTCGGCGCCGCGAACCGGCTGCCAGCCGCCGCGGGCCGAGATGCTCCGATATTGTTCGATCATCTGCTCCGTCGCGGCCAGGGCGTCGGGCGACAGAATGGGAGTCGAGGTCCGCGCCACGCGGGTCCGGGAAACCGCCTCGTAGTTTTGCGACCACTCGGCCTGATTCTGGGCGAATTGCTGAGCCAGAGCCGCAGCCGGAGTGAAGACGAGGGCGAGCGATCCTGTCAGAAGGTTACGGCGAGACAACATGAGCGCAGGCTTTTCCGGTTGTTTAGAGGGACAAGGCGAAAGCAGAGGAACCAATTCCATAACCACTCTCAATTCCAGCAAAAAATGCCGGGATTGGATTAAGGAACGGTATCGAAAACAAGGAACATCGGGGCCGTTTTATGGCAAAATTCGACCGCCGGAGGCCCTTACCCGTTCAATACCGCCTGAGGATGTGTCTAATTCGTGAGTGTGTGATTATGGATACACTATTCCGTGATCGCCGTCGGAAAAGACGACTTTTTTCCTCGCGCCAAACCTGAAGAAACCCCGGCAAATCATTATTTCCAAATATATTCAGGCCTTATTTCTCCTGCGCCCCGAGCCACGAAATTCCGAGATAGACCACGACAAGGGTCAGGAAGAAGGCAATCGTCATGAGGCCGCTCGAAACGACATTCGGGAAGAACGCCGCCAGAATCAGATGGCTCATGACAGCCAGCAGCCACATGATTCCCCCCCAGGTGCTCCCCATCCACAGGCCTACGGCGGCGATGAGGTCGATCAGGGCGAAATAGATGACGGTGGCCTGATAGCCGGTCGTGCGCCCCTCGAAATGGCCGATGGGCGTCCAGATCCCGAGGATCACCGCCCAGGCGCTGAGCCCCTTCATGATCCAGAGAATGGCCAGGACACGCATGAACCAGGTGAGAATGAAGCTCCAGCGCATGACACCGGGTGGCGTCGGGCGCTCCTCGATGCGGTCGGAGGCGTAGTCCTTGGCCAGGTCGAGGGTGCTCTTCTGGCTGGTCGCGCGGGCCATCAGGAAATCTCCAGTTCATGGACGCCAAGGCTGGCGAAGTACCCTTCGATAGCGGCTTTATCGACCGCGTCCAGAGTGGCCGGCTGCCAGTGCGGCTTTCCGTCCTTGTCGACCAGGGTCGCCCGCACGCCCTCATAGAAGTCGTGCCCCTCGGCGATCCGGGACACGATTCGAAACTCCGTCTTCATGGCCCCCTCGAAATCGAGAGCCCCTCCCCGGCGCACCTGCTCGAAGGCGATGGAGAGGCTCGTCGGCGATTTGGTCCGCATGGTTGCGGCGAGCCCGGCAGCGAATTCCGAGCCCTCCGCGGCTGCCTTGTCGAGACGCTGGAGAATGGCAGGAACGCTCTCGGCGGAAAAACAGGAATCGATCAGACTTTCATGGACCGACAAGGGCGCAGGTCCCGGATCGACGGAGGCCTTCGACAAGGCCGCATCGACAGGCTCGCCGGCGATCAGCGCCTCGCGCAGAGCGTCGATCTGGCCGCTCTCCACCGCATGGGTCGCCAATCCGAGCATCATCGCATCGGCACGGCGGATACGATCGCCGGTCAGGGCGATATACATGCCCATCCGCCCTGGAAGCCGTGGCAGGGCATAGGTCGCGCCGACATCGGGGAAGAACCCGATCCCGACCTCGGGCATGGCGAAGAGATAGCGTTCGCCTGCCACCCGATAGGAGCCGTGAAGTGAAATTCCGACGCCGCCTCCCATGACGATGCCATCGATCAGGGAGATGTAAGGCTTCGGGTAGCGCTTGATCAGCGCGTTGAGCTGATACTCCTCGCGCCAGAAGGCCAAAGCCTCCTCCTTCTCGCCCACACGGCCGAACTCGCTGAGGCGGCGAATGTCACCACCGGCGCAGAAGGCTTTTTCGCCCGCGCCCGTCACGACGATCCGTGTCACTGCCGGATCGGTGGCCCAGGCGTCGAGTGCCCGGCGCATCTCGCGCACCATGCCCAAGGTGAGCGCGTTGAGCGCGCGCGGTCGGTTGAGCGTGATCAGGCCCGCCTGTCCCCGCTTCTCGCAGAGGATTTCGGCATTCTCGTCCATGCGGGCCTCCTTCATTGCTCATCGCGGCTTAATCAAGGGGGGCGGCGAAGGTCAATGCAAGCCTGGCCGGCAGCTTTCTCCACTGCAACCCTCTCATGCGACGCCGGACCCTTTTTTAGAGTTCTTAAAATGTGCTAACCCTTTGACATCAGCCGGCGGATCGAGGCCGGCCCCGGATCAGGATCCATGTCGAAGCTGTCTTCCTTTCCCCGCCCAGCCGCACAAGAAGCCTCCGCGTCGTCCCTGTCTCTGGCCCACCGCCCGCGACGCAACCGCAAGGCCGAGTGGTCGCGACGGCTGGTGCGCGAGAACGTGCTGACGGCGGACGATCTGATCTGGCCGGTCTTCCTCATCGAAGGAGCGAGCGGGCGCCATGCGGTGTCCTCCATGCCCGGCGTCGAGCGCCTGACGGTTGCCGAGGCCGTGCGCGAGGCCGAGCGGGCGGCAGAGCTTCGCATTCCGGCTATCGCGCTGTTCCCCAACACCGATCCGTCCTTGCGCGACCCGACCGGGTCGGAGGCGCTGAACAGCCGCAACCTCGTCTGTCGCGCCGTGCGCGAGATCAAACGCGCAGTGCCGGAGATCGGCGTCATCACCGATGCGGCGCTCGATCCCTATACGAGCCACGGCCATGACGGCGTGATGCAGGACGACCGCATTCTCAACGACGAGACCGTGGCGCTGCTGGCCCGCCAGGCCTTGCTCCAGGCCGAGGCCGGCGCCGACATCATTGCTCCGTCGGACATGATGGATGGGCGCGTTGGCGCCATCCGTCAGGCCCTCGACGAGGCGGGCTTTCAGGATGTGCAGATCATGGCCTATGCGGCGAAATACGCCTCCGCTTTCTACGGCCCGTTCCGCGACGCCATCGGCACCAACGCCACCCTCGTCGGCGACAAGCGGACCTATCAGATGGATCCGGCCAATACCGACGAAGCCCTGCGCGAGGTCGCCCTCGATCTCGATGAGGGCGCGGACATGATCATGGTCAAGCCGGGCCTGCCCTATCTCGATGTCGTCCATCGGGTGAAGGAAACCTTCGCGGTCCCGACCTTCGCCTATCAGGTCTCCGGCGAATACGCGATGATCGAGGCCGCCGCCCGCAACGGCTGGATCGACGGCGAAAAGGCGATGATGGAAAGCCTGCTCGCCTTCAAGCGCGCCGGGGCCGACGGCATTCTTACCTATTTCGCCCCACGGGTTGCCGAGAAGCTGAAGGCGCAAGCCTGACGTCCGGGCCCCCGTGATGCGTGCAGGCTTGACCAGGGCATGGCGGTTCGCCGTGCTTGCCTTGGGCCTGGGCCTCCTGGCCGGATGCTCCTTTTCCACCGACGCGGAACAGACGCGAGTTTGCCGGATCACCCTGCCCGCCCTCAATCCGGGGGCGCGGATCACCGTTCAGCGGGTCGAGAAGGGCGCGACGCCGCAAAGCCTGCGCATCCTCTATTCGGCAGAATATCCTGGCCGGCCGCTCCTCGACCGGTTCGCCATCTGCCAGTTCGCCGCCGAAGGGCTTTCCCCCAACAAGGCGGAACTGACGGGCCTTGCGACGGAGGAAGGCCCGATTTCAGGCGCCAGCCTCTATCTTCTCAAGCATTACTACATCGATTCCCCGGAGGGGATCGCAGGAGATCCGGGCAGCCCGGCGAGCACGGAGGTCGCCGAGGTTCCCGATTCGCTCGCCTATTTTCTGCAGCAATTCGCAACCAGCCTGCCGCGCACGGCCATCTACGCGCTCCTTGCCGTCGCCTATGCCCTGGTCTTCGGCCTGAGCGGCCGCATCAACCTCGCCTTCGGAGAGCTGGCGGCAATCGGCTCGGCGGCAACCATCGCGGGCGCCTCCATCGCCATCGCATCCGGAGTGAGTTCTCCCGTCCTCGGGCTGGCGGCAGGCCTGCTCGCCGCGCTGTTCGCCGGCGCGATCCACAGCGCCGTCGGCGGGTATTTCACTATCGGGCGCATACGAACCGTCAGCAACCAGCCGAGCCTCATCGCGACGGTGGGGCTTTCGCTTTTCCTGATGGAATACCTACGGCTCGTGCAAAGCCCGGTCACCGTCTGGCTGCCGCCTATCTGGTCCGAGCAATGGCCCGTCGCCCGCGCCGGGAACTTTCTGGTGGCGCTGACACCCATTTCCCTCATCACGTCGGGCATCGGCCTCGTGGCGGCCTTGACCCTGCTCTGGCTCATGAAGGCCACGGGATTCGGCCTGTCCTGGCGGGCCTATGCGGACGATCAGCGCGCTGCGGCGCTGTTCGGTGTCGATGGTGGACGCCTCCTGATCCAGACCCTGGCGCTCGCGGGAGCCATGGCTGCGCTCTCAGGCATGCTGATCGTGGCGCAATATGGTGGCCTGGGCTTTGCGGGCGGCTTTCAATACGGATTGAAGGCCCTGATCGCCGCCGTCATCGGCGGGATCGGCTCGATCCCGGGAGCGATGCTGGGTGGCGTTGCGGTAGGATTGTTCGAGACGGCCTGGTCGGCTTATCTACCCATCGAGGGCCGCGACATGGCGCTCTACGTCGCCCTGGTCGTATTTCTGATCTTTCGTCCGGGCGGGTTCCTTGGCATTAAGGATATAACCCCCCGCTCCGTCTGACGGATAACCATAAAACCGGAGGAAGCCTTGGCAGATTTTGCCATCACCATCGACGACGTGAATCGTGCCGCAGCGATAATCCGGGGCCAGGTTCTGCGCACGCCCCTCGTCCCCTCGCCGCGCCTGTCGCAGCTCACGGGCGCCACCGTCTGCGTCAAGCACGAGAATATGCAGCCGACCGGCTCGTTCAAGGAGCGCGGGGCGGTCGTGAAGCTCGAAAGCCTGACGCCCGATGAGCGCAAGCGCGGCGTCATCGCCATGTCGGCGGGCAACCATGCCCAGGCCGTGGCCTATCACGCGCGACGCCTCGGCATTCCGGCGACCATCGTGATGCCGGAAAGCGCGCCCCTGGTGAAGGCTGAAAACACCCGCGCCTATGGCGCCCGCGTGATCCTCCATGGCGAAACGCTCTACGAATCTGCTGACCGTGCCCGCCAGATCGCGGCGGAGGAAGGCCTCGTCTTCGTCCATCCCTACGACGACCCGAAGGTCATGTCCGGTCAAGGCACCATCGCCGTCGAGATGCTGGAGGATGCGCCGGAACTCGACCAGATCATTGTCCCCATCGGCGGCGGCGGCCTGATTTCCGGCATCGCGGTTGCGGCCAAGGCCTTGAAGCCTTCGATCGAGATCATCGGCGTGGAAGCGGCGCTTTATCCGTCGTTCCAGAATGTCATCAGGCACGAGGATCGTCCCATCGGCGGGGCGACCCTGGCGGAAGGCATCGCGGTGAAGGCCGTGGGACAGCTCCCGCTGCCCATCGTCAAGGAACTCGTCTCCGACATCATCCTGGTCGAGGAGCCGCTGATCGAGCGCGCGGTCAATGCCTATGCCACCTTGCAACGGACGATGGCCGAAGGTGCGGGCGCAGCCGGCCTTGCCGCCATGCTCTCCCAGCCGGAGCGGTTCCGCGGCAAGCGCGTCGGGCTCGTGCTCTGCGGCGGCAATATCGACGCGCGGATCCTGGCCTCGGTCATGGTGCGCGAACTCGAACGGGATGACCGCATCGCCTCCTTCCGCATCACATCGAACGACAGGCCGGGTCTCCTCGGTCGCGTGGCCAGCCGTCTCGGCGAGCTCGGCGCGAATATTCTCGAGGTTTCCCACGGCCGTCTCTTCCTCGACGTCCCGGCCAAGGGCGTTTCCATCGACATCACTATCGAAACCCGCGACAGGAAACATACATTGGAGGTATTCGAAGCCCTGGCGGCGGACGGACTCGCTCCGAAACGGATCGATTCACATTGTCTGTCTGAATCCGCCTACTGAGAGGAGTTGCCGATGGCCATTCAGCCTATGCCGATGGTGAATCGGAGCGCCTATGCGGTCGAGCAGTATGTGACCGAAGGCGTCATCAGCCGGCGTTTCTGGGCCTATCTGATCGACCTGATCGTCATCGCGTTCTGGATCGTGCTGGTCTCCGTCGGCATCTTTGTGTTCGGGCTGATGACCCTCGGGCTCGGATGGGGATTGTTCTTTCTCCTCCCCCTCACTGCCATGACCTTCATCATCTACAATGCCGTGACCATCGGCGGAGTGTCTCAGGCCACGGTCGGCATGCGCGCCATGGGTCTTCGGGTCGTCAATCCGGATACGGGAGGCCCGGTTTCGATGCTTGCGGCGGCCGTGCACGCCCTGCTCTTCTACGTGGCGATCTCCACTTTCCTGCTATGGGCCTGCGACGTCTTGTTCGGTTTCGTGCGCGACGATCGCCGCTTCCTGCGCGACCTCCTGACGGAGATCATGGTCGTGCGCTCTCCGTAAGCGGATAGTGCGGCATTGCGGTCCATTCCGAACGGCCGACTTTTGATGGACGCTCCAGGCACCAATGTTATGCTTGAGTGTTGAGTCTGCGCTCAAGGTTCTTTGATGAGGCTTCCAGCGTGACGAGCCACCCCCGCGACGCACCGCAATTCTATCTCACCTCGCCCTCCGCGTGCCCCTATCTGCCCGGCAAGGAGGAGCGGAAAGTATTCACGCATATCGTCGGGCGGCGCGGACGGGAGCTGAACGAGATCCTGACCCAGGGGGGCTTCCGCCGCTCGCAGACCATCGCCTACCGTCCGGCCTGCGATACCTGTCGCGCCTGCGTGTCGGTCCGCGTCATCGTGGACGAATTCAAGCCGTCCGGAAACCTGAAGCGCATCATCAAGGCCAATGGCGACCTGATCGGCAACCTTCTGCCAAACCGCCCCTCCTCCGAGCAATATTCCCTGTTCCGGCGCTATCTCGACGCGCGCCACGCCGATGGCGGCATGGCTGACATGACCGTGCTCGACTATTCGATGATGATCGAGGACAGCCACGTAGAAACGCGGGTGATCGAATATCGCCGCCGCGGCATCGACAGCGGCATTACCGGCAAGGGCACCGGGGATCTCATCGCCGTCTGCCTGATGGACGAGATGAGCGACGGCCTGTCGATGGTCTATTCCTTCTACGACCCGGAGATGCGGGATCGCAGCCTCGGCACCTTCGTCATTCTCGACCATATCGCCAGGGCCAAGGCGATGGGCCTGCCCTACCTCTATCTCGGCTATTGGGTCGAAGGGTCGAAGAAGATGGGCTACAAGGCGCGCTTCAAGCCGCAGGAGCGGCTTCTGGCACCGGGATGGGTGCGGGTCGACTGAGCTATCGGCCATCATGTTTGCGTGATTCAGGAACACAGAGCCTGCCGAGGCTGTTAGCCTCGGTTATTTCGACAAAAGACGAGCGGGGAGCAGTTCAGGTTTTCGATGGAGAAAACCATGTCCTTTCTGCGCGTTCTCGAAGAACTTACCCCATCGCAACGCAAGGTCGTCACCGCCGCTTTCCTGGGCTGGACCCTGGATGCGTTCGATTTCTTCATCCTGGTCTTCGTCATTAAGGATATCGCGCAGGAATTCTCGGCCAGCATCACGACGGTCACGGTTGCCATCCTCGTCACGCTCGCCATGCGGCCGATCGGAGCGCTCATCTTCGGCTTGGCGGCGGATCGATGGGGGCGACGGCCCACACTGATGGCGGACGTGCTCCTCTATTCCATCGTCGAGTTCGCCTCGGGCCTTGCGCCCAATCTCGCGGTTCTGATCATCCTGCGCGCGATCTATGGCATCGCGATGGGCGGCGAATGGGGCGTCGGCGCGTCGCTGACCATGGAATCGATTCCGCCGAGGGCGCGCGGTGTCGTCTCGGGTCTCCTGCAAGCCGGGTATCCGACCGGATACCTGCTCTCCTCGCTCGTGTTCTTCCTGCTCTATTCGACCATCGGATGGCGCGGAATGTTCTTCGTCGGTGCCGCCCCGGCCCTTCTGGTCCTCTACATCCGGCGGCATGTGGAGGAATCGCCCGTTTTCGTGGCACGCCAGAAGCTGGAGAAGCAGCCGAATATCTGGCAGGTGGTCCGGAGCAATGCGGGCATGTTCGTCTGGTCCGTGCTGCTCATGACCGCGTTCAATTTCTTCAGCCACGGCACCCAGGACCTTTACCCGACCTTTCTCGAGGTCCAGCGCAAGCTCTCGACCCACGAGGTTGGACTGATCGCCATTACCTACAATATCGGCGCGATCATCGGCGGCATCACTTTCGGCACGCTGTCGGAGCGCATCGGCCGCAAGCAGGCCATCGTCATCGCGGCCCTGCTCTCGCTGCCGATGATCTGGTTCTGGGCCTATGGCACAAGCGCCGTTACCCTCGCGGTCGGCGCGTTCCTGATGCAATTCTTCGTTCAGGGCGCATGGGGCGTGGTTCCCGTCCATCTGAACGAGCTGTCGCCGAATGAGGTGCGCGGCACCTTCCCCGGCTTCGTCTACCAGATAGGCAACCTGCTCGCCTCAGCGAATGCCACGATCCAGGCCTATATCGCTTCGCTCTATGGCGGCGATTTCGCCTTCGCGCTCGCGCTCGTGGCAGGAATTGTCGCGATCCTCGTCGTCCTGCTGGCGGGGTTCGGGTTCGAAGCGAAGGGCGTTCACTTCGGCGCTGGCACTCCCGAACCCGCAAAGCCCTGAACCGGCAACCGGCTCTAAAGCATCGGATGAGAGCATCGTTCTAAGCGCAAAACCGGGTCCACTTTTGCGCACGATGCTCTAGAGTCTGATCATGTCGGTTTGAAACATGCTCAGACTCCAGTTTCCTTGTCTTTGCATGATCTTGACGGACAACCGTTCCCACTTGTCCGGATCATGCTCTATCCGAACCGGTTGCTCTTCGGGAAACCCTTCGGCGGCAGGCGGCCTGCTTCGGCGCGGTTGGCGACCCAGTCCCGCAGATCCTCCTTCGCCACGGTCCAGGTGCGGCCCGCGGTATCCTTCCAGGTCAGGCCTTCCTTCAGCTTGAAGGTCTTGGCGTCGGAGACGCCGCCGTCCTTGTAGCGCTGAAGACGCACACCCTTGCCGCGGGTCATTTCCGGAACCTGCTTGATCGGGAAGATCAGGAGCTTGCGGTTCTCGCCGACGATGGCGATGTGATCGCCCTCGGCCTCCGTGCACACCACCGCCTGCGCAGGCGCGTCGAGATTGAGGATCTGCTTGCCCTTGCGGGTATTGGCCGTGACGTCGTCCGCAGGCGCCACGAAGCCGCGGCCGTCGGATCCGACGAGCAGAAGCTTCGAGCCGGGCTTGTAGGGGAAAGCGGCGATGAAATCGGCCCCCTCCTCTAGGTCGACCATGAGCCGGATCGGATCGCCGAAGCCGCGTCCGCCCGGAAGCTTGGAGGCTTCGAGCGTGAAGAAGCGCCCGTTCGTCGCCACGACGATGATCTTCGACGTAGTCTCCGCGAAGAAAGCCGTCTTGAGGCTGTCGTCGCCCTTGAACTGCACGCCGGACAGATCCGCCTGATGACCCTTCATGGCGCGGATCCAGCCCTTCTCGGACACGATGACCGTGATCGGCTCGCGCTCGACCATGGCCTCCGCGAAATCGATGTCGGAGGTGTCCGGCGCTTCCGCGAAGGTGGTGCGGCGTTTGCCTAGTTCCGTCTCCGGTCCGAAGGTCTTGCGGACCTCGCGGATCTCGGAGGTGACCGTTTTCCACTGCACTTTCTCGGAGCCGAGGAGGTTCTCGATCTTCGCCTTCTCCTCCTGCAGGCTCTTCTGCTCGCGCTTGAGCTCCATCTCTTCGAGCTTGCGCAAGGAGCGCAGGCGCGTGTCGAGGATGGCATTGGCCTGAATCTCGGAAAGCTTGAAGACGCGCATCAGCTCCTGCCTCGGCTCGTCATCTTCACGGATGATTTTGATCACCCGGTCGAGATCGAGATAGACGATGAGCAGGCCGCCCAAAATCTCAAGGCGCTTGTCGATGGCGGCGAGACGGAAGCCCGAGCGACGGATCAGGACCTCGCGGCGATGGTCGACCCATTCGCGCAGGCATTCGGCGAGGCCGAGCACTTTCGGTACCTTGCCGCCGGCGAGAACGTTCACGTTCATCGGAACGCGGCTTTCAAGCTCGGTCAGCTTGAAGAGAGATTCCATGAGGATGATCGGGTCGACCGTCTTGGCGCGCGGTTCCAGCACGACGCGGATGTCCTCCGCCGACTCGTCGCGGACATCGGCAAGAAGCGGCAGCTTTTTCTCCTGCAGCAGCTCGGCGATCTTCTCGATCAGGCGCGACTTCGGCACCGAATAGGGAATCTCGGTGACGACGATGTTCCACAATCCCCGGCCCGCATCCTCCTTGTGCCAGCGGGCGCGCACGCGGAACGAACCGCGGCCGGTCCGATAGGTCTCGGCCATGGAGGATGGCGTATCGACGATGATGCCGCCGGTCGGCAGATCCGGGCCTTGCACGAAGGCAAGCAGATCTTCGGATGCCGCCTTGGGATGACCGATGAGATGGAGCGCCGCATCGCACAATTCCGCCGCGTTGTGCGGCGGAATCGAGGTCGCCATGCCGACCGCGATGCCCTGGGAGCCGTTGGCCAACAGGTTCGGGAAGGCGGCCGGGAGCACGACCGGCTCCTCGTTCGCCTGATCGTAGGTCTCACGGAAATCGACGGCGTCCTCGTCGATGCCTTCGAGCAGAAGCCGCGCCACTTCCGTCAGGCGGGCCTCGGTGTAGCGCATGGCGGCGGCGTTATCGCCGTCGATATTGCCGAAATTGCCCTGGCCTTCCGCAAGCGGGTAGCGCTGCGCGAAATCCTGCGCCATGCGCACGAGGGCATCGTAGATCGATTGGTCGCCATGCGGGTGATACTGGCCCATCACGTCGCCGACGATGCGGGCGCATTTCTTCGGCGCCGATTTCGGATCGAGGCGCAAAAGGCGCATGGCATGGAGGATGCGGCGGTGGACAGGCTTCAACCCGTCCCGAGCATCCGGCAGAGCCCGGTGCATGATGGTGGAGAGCGCATAGGCGAGATAGCGTTCCTCCAGCGCGTCCTTGAGATTGATATCTTCAATCTCGCCGCCTGAAGGCGGGGTGACAGGCTTACCCATGGCTGAAAATCCCCAAAAGCGAATCGGTTCTTATGGTTGTAGACGAGAACATAACAGAAACAAACCTAGTCTTCTTCCGCTGTCGCCAATGCGACGAAACGCGCCCTCTCCTCCGGTGCCGCCTGACCCCGGGGATCGAAGACGTTCTGATGCAGGAAGAAATCGGTGAGTGCAAATCCTTCCCGGACCTCGGCGCTGCGCGGCCTGTTGGCCCTGGTCTGGCCGATCAGGAATCCGGGCAGCTTGAGCAGCCGGTTCTTATAGGCCTCGCCCGCCGCAGCGCTCACCGCCCGGCCGCTTTTCGGCGAGACAAAGGCGAGATTTTCGCGGGTCCCGGTTGCGGCGCAGGAGCCGAGATCCAGGCCGAAGCCGAGTTCGGCCAACATCGCCAGCTCGAAGCGGACGAAAAGCGCGGGCGCGAGATCCGGATCGTCCAGATGGTCGACGAGGACGGTCAGGGTCTCGTAAAGCGCGGGATGAGGATCGCGCTCGGGCAGGTATCGCAGCAGGTTGGCCAGGGTCGCCAGACCATAGAGCGCCAGCGGCGAGCCGATGAAATGGGCCGCCCGCATCTCCAGCGCCTCGACGTGATAGATTCCGAGATGCTCGTCGAGGCGCGCGCGCCAAGTCGCCTGCACCCCGTTTCCTGGTTGCAGGACCGGCTGCATGGATCTGGATCGCCCGCCGTGAACAAGGCCGAGATGGCGGCCGTGCTCATGCGTCATCAATTCGAGGATGACGCTCGATTCACCGTGTTTGCGGACGCCGAGCACGATGCCCTGATCGGTCCATTGCATGGGCTGAAACTACTTCTGAAAGCCGGGAATCCTACGAGTTCTAATGTAATAACGCACGAGCCGATTTGCCACGTTTTTCAATGACATCAAGACCTATTTTCCCAAGTTTCGCGAAAGCTCGGCTTCGCCATAAAATGGAACCAATCGCCTAGCTTGATCTTTTGGATAATCACTTTTCCCATAACAAATGACGAAACGGGATCATGAAACTTTCTTCTTTGCTTCTTGCCGGCACAGCGCTTCCATTCATCGCTTTTTCATCGACCGCCTCGCCCCTTCAGCAACCGTCCGCGTCACCTTTCGTTGTGGCCCAAGCCGCCCCGGCCGAACTTCCTCCCCGTGCCCGTTCGGGACAGGGTCAATCCGATTCCGAGGAAGCCGGCCCCCAGCGCCGCGGCCCCCCTGGGCATGAGCGGGGTCCCGGCCCTCGCGGCGAGGAGCGGCAACGGCCGCCGCAGGAGCGTGAGGGCCATGGTCCGTCGCGCGCCGCTCCTCCGGGTGAAGTGCCCCAAGCGCCGCGTCCCCCCCGGGAAGCCAACCCTTCCATGGAAAGGCCCGCCCCGCAGCCGGGACGCCCCGTCCAGCCCCAGGAACGCCAACCCCAGGAACGTCCTCAAGGAAAACCCCAAGGAAACTTTGAGGAAAGGCCCGCTCCCGAGCGCGCCGCACCGCAGCGGCCCCAAGAGAGGCCCCCAGAGAGGCCTCAGGAGCGCCCTCAAGCGCAGCAGCCGTCCCGGCCGGATCGCGCTCGCGAAGCGCCCCCCTCCGTCGAGCCGCGCCGTCAGCCGTCGCAGGAGGGAACGCCTCCGGCTCCACGGACCGCGCCGCCGAGCCCCGCTCAACCGCCTGCTTCGCGTCCCGCTTCCCCGGCGCCGTCTGCGCCCGCAGTGGAGTCTGCTCCGCCCCCTCGGACGGCCCCTGCCCCGACGCCTCCCGCAGCAGCACCGCAGCCGCCGCGTCCGAGCGAGGCCGCACCGCCGCGTCCCGCTACGTCCCCCATACCGGTGCAGCCGAGCGCCCGGCCGCAGCCTCCGGTACCGCTCCCTGGGCCGCAGGGACAGCCTGCCGTGCAGGCTCCGATCCCGGGTGGCCTGGGCGAAGCCCGCCGCGCGCCCGACCGGAACTTCCAGAACTTCGATGCTTTCCAGCAGGGCCGCATCGACGACCTGCGCAACCAGCGCCGTGAACGGACGGAAGAAGGCGGGCGAAGGGTCATCATCGAGGAGCCGGGCGACCGCACCATCATCCGCGAGGGCAATCGGGTCATCATCCGTCACGACGAGACCGATCGTTTCCGCCGCAGTTACGGCGGCGCGGATATCCGCGTGCAGCAGCGCGGTGCCAATCAGGTCACCATCATCCGCCAGCCGAACGGCGAGGAAATCGTGACCGAGCGGGATGCGAACGGAAATCTCGTCCGCCGCATCCGCCGCGACCCCTCCGGCCATGAGGTGATCCTGATCCAGAACGAAATGCCGGGCCGCCCCCGTTTCCCCTATGGCTACCTGCCTCGGGACGTGATGGATCTGCCGCCCCCGGTCATCGCCATTCCGCGCGAGCGCTATATCGTCGACGTCGAAAGCGCATCGCAGGACGATCTGTACGAGGCATTCTCCGCGCCGCCCGTGATGCCGATCACACGCGCCTACACGCTTGACGAGATCCGCCAGAGCCAGATGCTGCGCGAGCGCGTCCGGCGCGTCGACGTGGATACGGTGACGTTCGATACAGGCTCCTGGGCGCTCTCGCCCGAGCAATGGGGCGCACTGACCGGGATCGGAACCGCGATACAGCGCGTTCTGACGCAGAACCCGAACGAGATTTTCCTCGTTGAGGGCTACACCGATGCCGTCGGCTCGGACGAGGACAATCTCACCCTGTCGGACCGGCGCGCGGAAACGGTGGCCACCATCCTGACCCAACGCTTCAACATCCCCGCGGAAAACCTCACCACGCAGGGCTACGGCGAGCAATATCTCAAGGTGAACACGCAAGGTCCCGAACGCCGGAACCGCCGCGTGACGATCCGGAGGATCACGCCGCTCCTGCAGGGTGAACGGCGGTAATACTAGCGCTTCATGTCATTCCGGGGCCGCACAGCGGCGCCCGGAATCCATAATCGCAATGGTTTCAGGATAAGAATGCAGCGGTCGACGCAGCAAATTTTCTTGAGAACTCAGCGGCTCTGGGTTTCCCCGCCTCGCGTGGCCCTTCGAGTCGGGCTCTCGCATTCGCTCGCCCCGGAATGACACTTACTCACCCACGCGGGAATTCCAGTCCCATTTCGCGGTAGCGTTCCGGATCGTCGCTCCAATTCTCACGCACCTTCACGAAGATGAAGAGATGAACCGGCGCCTCGGCTATCTCGGCGATTTCCTTGCGCGCAGCCTGGCCGATGGCCTTGATGGTCTGCCCGCCCTTGCCGAGCACGATCTTGCGCTGGCTGTCGCGCTCGACGAAAACCGTCTGCTCGATGCGGATCGAGCCGTCCGGCCGCTGCTGCCACTGGTCGGTCTCGACCGTGGATTGATAGGGCAGCTCCTCGTGCAGGCGCTCGTAGATTTTCTCGCGGGTGATCTCGGCGGCGAGCATGCGCAGCGGCGCGTCCGAGATCTGGTCTTCCGGGTAGAGCCAGGGCCCCTCCGGCATCAAGCTTGCGAGTTGGCGCTTCAAGGTCTCGATGCCGTCGCCCTTCAGGGCCGAGATCATGAAGGTATGGGCGAACGGCACCTTCTCGTTCAGCCTCGCGGCAAGCTCCAAGAGCCTTGAGCGCTCGATCAGGTCGATCTTGTTGAGGATCAGGATCTTGGGCCTCTTCAGCTCGGGCAGCTTCTCGAGAATGGCCTCGGCCTCCTCGTCGATACCCTTCCTGGCATCGATCAGGAGGGCCACCGCGTCCGCATCGGCAGCCCCGCCCCAGGCCGACGTCACCATGGCGCGATCGAGACGGCGCTTCGGCTTGAAGATGCCGGGCGTGTCGACGAACACGATCTGCGCCTCGCCCTCGATGGCGATGCCGCGCACCAGGGCCCGGGTCGTCTGCACCTTGCGCGAGACGATGGAAACCTTGGACCCGACGAGGGAGTTCAAAAGGGTCGATTTGCCCGCATTCGGTGCGCCGATGAGAGCGACAAAGCCCGCTTTCGTTTGAGTCTGCTCAGACATTGCCATGCTCTTCCTGTGTCCATACGCCCTCACGAAGAAGAAGGCTTCGCGCCGCCGCCTGTTCCGCGACGCGCTTCGATGCGCCAAGTCCGAATTCGCTTTCCGTGCCCTTCACCTTCACCATCACCCGGAATTTGGGCGCGTGATCGGGACCGGTCTGCTCGACCACCGTATAGGTCGGAGGCGACAGCCCCCGTCCCTGCGCCCATTCCTGCAGGGCGCTCTTCGGATCGCGCAGCGGACGTCGGGGAGCGTTCAGCAATTCCTTGAAGGAACGCTCGATCAGGGCCTTCGCCGGCTCGTAACCGCCATCGAGGAAAACCGCGCCGATGATCGCCTCGCAGACATCCGCCAGGATGGCCTCGTTCCGGCGCTCGCCCGACTGCGCCTCGCCCGAACCGAGCTTGAGATAGGGGCCGACATCCCAGGAGATGGCGACCTCGGCGCAGCTTTCGCGGCGCACGAGTTCCGCCAGCCGCCGGGACAGTTCGCCCTCGGGTGCGCGGGGAAAAACGGCATAGAGCATTTCGGCGATGACAAGCCCCAGCACCCGGTCGCCGAGAAATTCGAGCCTCTGATAGCTTTGTCCGCCGGCGCCGGGAGCGCTGACATGGGTCAATGCCTCCACCAACAACTCTGAACGCTCGAAGCTATAGCCGAGCTTGTCCTGCAACTTTTCCGGATGCGACGTGCGGCGGGCCACTGTCTTAGCGGATCCGCTCGAACATGCGGTTCCAGCGGATGTGGCTCGGCCACTCCCAGGGACGCCACAGGGACGCGCCCTCATCGATCGAGAAGAAGATGATTTCTGCGCGGCCCACGAGATTTTCGGCCGGCACCTCGCCCACGTTGGCTTCGTCGCGCGAGTCGGTCGAGTTGTCCCGGTTGTCGCCCATCATGAAATAATGACCCGGCAGTACGGTGTAGACTTCCGTGTTGTCCCAATAGCCCCGGTCGCCGTCCCGCTCGATCACGTAATGGGACGTGCCCTCCGGAAAGGTCTCCTTGTACTGGGGCACCGACACGGTGCGGCCGTAGAGATCGCTGGTCTTGTAATCCTCGACCCGCTCGCGCTGGACAGGCTTGCCGTTGATATGCAGCACGCCGCCGATCACCTGGATCTTGTCGCCCGGCAACCCGACCACGCGCTTGATGTAATCGGTCGAATTATCCTTGGGCAGCTTGAACACCGCGATATCCCCGCGCTTCGGTTCGGAACCGAAGATACGGCCAGAGAAGAGCGGCGGACCGAAGGGAATCGAGTAGCGCGAATAGCCGTAGGCGTATTTCGAGACGAACAGGTAATCGCCGATCAGCAGCGTCGGGATGAGAGACCCGGATGGAATGTTGAACGGCTGAAACAGGACAGTGCGGACAACCACGGCGATCAGCAGCGCCTGAATGATGACCTTGACGGTCTCCCAGAGGCCGCTTTCGTCCTTCTTGACGGTGTCGCCCATGTATTTCTTGGCGTTTTCGCTCACGTCTGTCGATCCATGCTTGAGGAGTGCGGCGGCCTTTGGCGGTCTCAAGTCGTCGCGGGGGTCTAGCTCAAGGCGCGTCTTGTCGCAACGCGGCTGATTTACTTTATGGGGATTGCCTCGATGATAACGAAGGCCTGGGCCAGCGGCGGATCGTCCGTGAGAGAGACGTGAACCACCGCCTCATGTCCCTCCGGGAGCAGCATTTTAAGCCGCTCCAGCGCCCCGCCGGTGAGGCGAAGCGTCGGCTTTCCCCCGGGCAGGTTGACCACCTCCATGTCCCGCCAGAAGACGCCATGGTTCATGCCCGTCCCCAACGCCTTGGCGCAGGCTTCCTTGGCGGCGAACCGGCGCGCATAGGACGGCGCGCGTGCGGCCCGCCGGTCGCTCTTCGCCCTCTCGCCTTCGGTGAAGATGCGGTGCGTGAAGCGGTCTCCGAAACGCTCGAGGGAACCCTCGATGCGGCGGATATCGCAGAGATCGGAACCGATTCCGACGATCATGACATGTCCTTGTCCGGTACGGGCCCGAGGTTCAGCGAACCTGCGCCCGTCCCTCGTCCATGGCGGCCCGCATGGCGCGAACCGCTTCGTCCAACCCCAGGAAGATGGCCTCGCCGATGAGAAAATGGCCGATATTCAGCTCGACGATCTGCGGAATCGCGGCCACCGGACGAACGGAATTGAGAGCAAGGCCATGTCCGGCATGGATTTCGAGGCCTATTCCGGTCCCATGCTCGGCAGCACGGCGAAGGCGCTCGAGTTCATGCCCGATCCGGGCTTCGTCGCCGTCGTCGACGGCCTCGCAATAGGTTCCCGTATGGAGCTCGACCACCGGCGCTCCAAGCTCACAGGCGGCCTCCATGACCTCGATCTCGGGCTCGACGAATAGGGAGACCCGTATTCCGGCCCCCTTGAGTTCCTGGATTGCCGGGCGCAGATGGGCTTGCCCGCCGATGATGTCGAGCCCGCCCTCCGTCGTGCGCTCCTCGCGCTTTTCGGGCACGAGGCAGGAGGCATGCGGGCGCAATTGGGTTGCGAGACCGATCATCTCCGACGTCGCCGCCATCTCGAAATTCAACGGCACGAAAAGCTGGCGCTTCAGGCGCTCCATATCCTGATCGCGGATATGCCGCCTGTCCTCCCGCAGATGGGCCGTAATCCCATCCGCCCCCGCCAGAACGGCCAGATGCGCCGCCCGGATCGGATCAGGATGATGCCCGCCGCGGGCATTACGGACGGTTGCAACGTGGTCGATATTGACGCCAAGGCGAAGAGGAGGAGCTTTCATGAGCCTGTTTTAGCCTAGAGCCGATTTTTGGCTAGAGCCGCATGGCGAGCCTTGAATCTCTATCAACTGCTAAAGGGCGGCTCACTTCTCTTTGGCACTCGGTGACGAGGATGATACCCACCTTGTCATTCCGGGGCGAGCGTAGCGAGAGCCCGACCCGAAGGGCCACGCGAGGCGGGGAAACCCATAGCCGCTAAGATTGAAGAACTAAGGGATGCGATTGCCGCCGCATCTTATTCGTAACTACCAGCGTTTATGGGTTCTGGGCTCCGCTGGCGCGGCCCCGGAATGACAAGTCTGAAGCGAACTTGCCTTTCCGTCCCAAACCGATTATGCACCCCGCTTCGCGTTCGCTCCGGCCGGGGGCTGAACGGACGGCATGGTTTCCATGTAGGGTCTTTTAAAAGTCCCGTCGTCCCGTGTCTCCGCCTTCGACAACCGCTCGGGCCTTGCAGGCTCGAAGGGCTTGGCGCCGATCGGACGCGCGAACCGGCCAAGACACTCAAAACAGTGCCAAGGCTTGAACTCAAACCTGAGAAAGGCCCACTATGCCTCTCTACGAGCATATCTTTTTGGCTCGCCAGGACGTCACGTCCCAGCAGGTCGAAGCGATGGTCGAGACCTACAAGTCCGTCATCGAGCAGAACGGCGGCAAGGTCGAGAAGACCGAAATGTGGGGCGTGAAGTCCCTCGCCTACCGTATCAAGAAGAACCGCAAGGCGCATTTCACGATGTTCAACCTCGACGCTCCCGCCCCGGCGGTCGCCGAGATGGAGCGTCAGATGCGCATCAGCGAAGACATCCTCCGCTTCATGACCATCCGCGTGGAAGAACTCGAGACCGAGCCTTCCGTGATGATGCAGAAGCGCGACCGCGATGAGCGCAAGGATCGCGAACGCCGCGAGCGCGACGGCGATGGCGGTTTCGGGTCTAACGAAGGCGAGGAGGCTTAATCATGGCATTTGGTGCTACTGGTGGCGGTGGCGGTGGTGGCCGTCGTCCTTTCTTCCGTCGGCGCAAGACCTGCCCCTTCTCGGGCCCCAACGCTCCGAAGATCGATTACAAGGACACGAAGCTTCTTTCGCGCTACATTTCCGAGCGCGGCAAGATCGTGCCTTCGCGCATCACGGCCGTGTCGGCCAAGAAGCAGCGTGAACTCGCCCAGGCGATCAAGCGCGCCCGCTTCATGGGCCTGCTGCCCTACGTGATCCGCTAAAGCCTCGGACCTAAAAGTGGCTTCCACTTTTAGGATCATCCGATGCTTTCTCTTCTGGTGAGAGCATCGCGCGGCTGCAAAACCGAGTCCCTTTTGCGCACGATGCGCTAAGATCGACCGGGCCGCTTCTCGCGGCCCGTTTTCAAGCCAAGTCGCCCGGCGGTGAAAATCCGCCGGGTCAGTTGGGGCAAAGGCCCCTAACCCTGCGAAGAGCAGCGGGACAGCGAGACCCATGAACTTTATTCTGACAGGCATAGGTGCGGGCCTCGTTTCGGCCCTTCTCACGGCGGTCGTCGTCAAGGCGACGGCGCTTGCGGCCGTGCTGTATCTCCTGTCTCCCATTCCCGTTCTCATCGTCTCATTGGGCTGGAATCACCGTTCCGGTCTCGTCGCCGCGGTCGTCGGCGGCCTTGCGATCGCCCTGTTCATTTCGCCCCTGAGCGGGCTCGGCTTTGCCATCGTCACCGCCCTGCCGGCCTGGTGGCTGGCCTATCTGGCCCTGCTCGGCCGCCCGGCCGAGAACGGCGCCATCGAATGGTATCCGGTGGGCCGCCTGCTGGCCTGGGTCGCCGGAACGGCGGCGCTGACCATCGTGGCCGCGGGGGTCATCTCGACCGGCGGAAATTACGATGCGTTCCATTCGAATGCCCGGGAGATCGCCGAAGCGTTCGTGACCATGCAATTCCCGCCGACGCAGCAGAACGGCATCGATGCGGAAACGCGCAACGAGCTGATCGACCTCTTCGCCCGGGCCACGCCCTTCCTCTCGGCCCAGGGCTTCACCGTGGTTCTTGCGCTCTACCTCTGGGCTGCGGCCAAGATCGTAGCAATGTCGAAGCGCCTGCCGCGACCTTGGCCGGATGTCCCCGGGCTCATGATGCCGCGCGCGGTCGTCCTGCTCCTGAGCGCCTCTACGGCCGTTGCATTCCTTGGCCTGGACAATTTCGTCGGCGTGTTCGCCGCCGCCCTGGCGGGTGCCCTGTTCATGGCATTCGCCCTTCAGGGACTTGCCGCCATTCATGACCGCACACGCGGCAACGCCATTCGCGGCCTCATCCTTACGACCGTCTATGTCGTGGCTGTGATCACGCAGGGCATCCTGATGATCGCCCTGTCGCTTTTCGGCATCGCCGACTCGGCCTTCGATCTTCGCCGCCGCCTCAGGGCTCGCAGCCTGCGGCCGAACAATTCCCGACCCTTTCCACCCGATCACAAACCTTAAAGGAGAAAACCAATGGAAGTGATCCTTCTCGAGCGCGTCGCCAAGCTCGGCCAGATGGGCGAAACCGTGAAGGTGCGCGACGGCTATGCGCGCAACTACCTCCTGGCCCGCGGCAAGGCGCTGCGCGCCACCAAGGCCAACAAGGAGCATTTCGAGAACCAGCGCGCCCAGCTTGAGGCCCGCAACCTCGAGCGCCGCAAGGAAGCTGAGACCGTCGGCGAGAAGCTGAACGGCCAGAGCTTCACCATCATCCGTCAGGCTGGCGAGACGGGCGTGCTCTACGGTTCGGTCTCGACCCGCGACCTCGCCGAGAAGATGACGGAAGGCGGCTTCACGGTCGACCGCAACCAGATCGTCCTCAACGCCCCGATCAAGACCCTCGGCCTGCACGCGGTGCCGGTTGCCCTCCACCCGGAGGTCGAGGCCGAGGTGACGATCAACGTCGCCCGCAGCCCCGAGGAAGCCGAGCGTCAGGCTCGCGGCGAGTCGGTCTCGACCCGTGAAGAGACGAACCTCGACGATCTCGGCCTCGAGGTCGGCGCTGCGCTCGCCGAAGCCGGCGACGTGGAGCTCTAAGCGGTAGGGCTCTAAGCGAGAGCGCTTGCTCTTGTTCACTTTTTGTTCCAAAATAGCGCTTTCCGTCGATTCGACGGGAAGCGCTTTTTCGTTGGCGGGACGAGTCTGACCGCGAGTCAAGCGGAGCCGCCTTTCAACGAAGGGCGCGATGTGGGAATCGAGGACAACGAGGACAATCCGCACCATTGCGGATGGAGTCTCAATCTGTGTCCGTGCGGCCACCTTTGGCGGCCGATTCTGGTTTATGGGTCGGGTGATCCCTTCCCTCGTTTTCGGAGCGCCAGATGGCCACCGCCAATGCCCTGATCGCCCGCATTGAGGCCGCCGAGCCGCAATATCGCGCCGCGCCGAGCAATCTCGACGCCGAGCAGGCGCTTCTGGGCGCGATTCTCGTCAACAACGATGCGTATTACCGGGTCTCGGACTTTCTGGAGGCGTCACATTTCTTCGAGGACCTGCACCGGCGCGTCTACGAGGTGGCGACGAGCCTGATCAAGGCGGGCAAGGTCGCGACGCCCATCACCATGAAGACCTTCCTGGGGGACCAGGATCTCGGCGGCATCACCGTCTCCCAGTATCTCGCCCGCCTTGCCGCCGAGGCGACGACCGTGATCAATGCCGAGGATTACGGCCGCACGATCTACGATCTCGCGATCCGCCGAAACCTGATCACCATCGGCGAGGACATGGTGAACGTCGCCTATGACGCGCCGGTCGAAACCTCGCCCCGCGACCAGATCGAGGAATCGGAGCGGCGTCTCTACGAGCTTGCGGAAACTGGCCGCTACGATGGTGGCTTCCAGCGCTTCTCGGACGCCCTGACCCAGGCCATCGACATGGCCGCCGCCGCCTATAAGCGCGAGGGCAAGCTATCGGGCATCTCGACCGGCCTCATCGACATGGATCGCACGCTCGGCGGGCTTCAGCCTTCCGACCTCGTGATCCTCGCGGGACGTCCGGCGATGGGTAAGACCTCGCTGGTGACGAACATCGCGTTCAACATCGCCAAGGCCTATCAGGCCGAGAAGCAGCCCGACGGCAGCATGAAGACGGTCAATGGCGGCATCGTCGGGTTCTTCTCGCTCGAAATGTCGTCCGAACAGCTCGCCACCCGTATCATCGCCGAACAATCGGGTGTCGCATCCTACAAGATTCGCCGCGGCGACATGCGGGAGGACGATTTCTACAAGATCACCGAAGCCGCCCGGGAAATGCAGTCGATTCCGTTCTACATCGACCAGACCGGCGGCATCTCGATTGCCCAGCTCGCGGCGCGCGCGCGCCGCCTCAAGCGGCAGCGTGGCCTCGACGTGCTCGTCGTCGACTACCTTCAGCTTCTCTCCGGTTCATCCAAGAAGGGCGAAAACCGCGTGCAGGAGCTGACCGAAATCACCACCGGCCTGAAGGCGCTGGCCAAGGAACTCTCGGTTCCGCTCATCGCCCTCTCCCAGCTCTCCCGTCAGGTGGAATCGCGCGACGACAAGCGGCCCCAACTCTCCGACCTGCGTGAATCGGGCTCGATCGAGCAGGACGCCGACGTGGTGATGTTCGTTTATCGCGAAGAGTATTATCTGAAGAACAAGGAGCCGAAACCCGGCACCGAGGAATACTTCAAGTGGCAGGCGGAGATGGATCAGGTCCACGGCAAGGCGGAAGTCATCATCGGCAAGCAGCGTCACGGCCCCACGGGCACGGTGCAGCTCGCCTTCCAGGCCGACATCACCCGCTTCACCAACCTCGCGGACGAAGACAAACTTCCTGAACGGATGGGCGATTGAACAAGATCTCCATGCAAAGCTCCGCACAGAACCGCATCCCCGAGAGCGCGGCTGGCGGGCTTCTTCACATCGATCTCGACGCTCTGGCCTCGAACTGGCGCAGCCTGCGCGATCACGCGGGCGGTGCGGAAGCCGCCGCTGTCGTCAAGGCGAATGCCTACGGCACGGGCATCGAGAAGGCGGTCCCCGCCCTTCTCAAGGCCGGCTGCCGCACTTTCTTCGTCGCCCATGCCAGCGAAGCGGTCCGCGCCCGCGCCGTCGCGCCGGATGCCACGATCTACGTGCTGAACGGCCTGCTGCCGGGATCCTGCGCCTTCTTCGCCGATCATGACGTCCGGCCCGTTCTCGGCTCTCTCTCGGAGATCGAGGAATGGGCGGCGTTCTGCCGGGCTCAAGGGCGGCGCTTCAAGGCGGCGATCCATGTGGATACGGGCATGAACCGCCTCGGCCTGACGGTGAGCGAAGGCCTCATGCTCAAGGAGAGCGCAACGCTCGAGGATTTCGAGCCTGCTCTCCTGATGAGCCATTTCGTCAGCGCCGAAGAGAAGGACGATCCGCTCAACGTCCAGCAGATCGAAGCCTTCAAGGCTGTGCGGAACACCCTGCCCGGCATTCCCGCATCGCTGGCGAATTCCTCCGGCATCTTCCTGAAGGAGAAGCCGCATTTCGACCTCGTCCGGCCGGGCTACGCCCTCTATGGCGGTAATCCCACGCCGGATGATGCGAACCCCATGCGCCCGGTGGTCGAGCTGGAGGGCCGCATCGTCCAGCTGCGCTGGATCGAACCCGGCGAGACCGTTGGCTATAATGGCCGCTGGACGGCGCAGAACAGGCGGCGGGTCGCCACGATTTCGGTCGGCTATGCGGATGGCTATCCGCGTGCGGCCAGCGCCCGTGGCCCAAGCGGCGAGACGCCCCTTTCAGGCATGGCGATTGTGGCGGGCCGCCTTTGCCCCTTCGCCGGCAATGTCTCAATGGATCTGATCGCCATCGACGTCACCGAGGTGCCGGAAGGTGAGATCGCGCGCGGAGATACGGTGACACTGATCGGCGGCGCGTTGAATGTGGACGAGGTCGGCCGCCGCGCGGGCACCATCGGCTACGAAATCCTGACCAATCTGGACTCGCGCTACCTGCGCACCTATCGGGAGGCCAAGAGCTGATGGCGAAACGCCAACCCTCCTTCGCATGCCAGAGCTGCGGCGCGGTCTATAACCGCTGGAAGGGCAAGTGCGAGGCCTGCGGCGGCTGGAACACCATCGTCGAGGAAACCGGCTCCGCCAACCCGATGGTCGGCCCCGTCGCCACGCGCCCCTCGCGCGCCAAGGGGCGGATCTTTCCGCTCGAAGGGCTTTCGGGCGAGGCCAAGGAAGCGCCGCGCACACCCTCCGGCATCGACGAGTTCGACCGGGTGACGGGCGGCGGTTTCGTGCACGGCTCCGTCATCCTGCTCGGCGGCGATCCCGGCATCGGCAAGTCCACACTTCTGATGCAGGCTTCCGCCGCCTTGGCGAAGCAAGGCCATCGCGTCGCCTATATCTCGGGCGAGGAGGCGGTGGCGCAAGTGCGCCTGCGGGCCGAGCGGCTCGGCCTCGGACAGGCCCCGGTGGAACTCGCCTCCGAGACCAATGTGGAGGATATCGTCGCGACCCTGACGCAAGGGCGTCCGCCGGCGCTCGCCATCATCGACTCGATCCAGACCATGTGGACCGAAACCGTGGAATCGGCGCCCGGCACAGTGACCCAGGTGCGCGGCAGCGCCCAGGCCCTCATCCGCTTCGCGAAGACAACGGGCACGGCAGTGATCCTCGTCGGCCACGTGACGAAGGATGGGCAGATCGCAGGCCCCCGGGTGGTCGAGCACATGGTCGATGCAGTCGTCTCCTTCGAGGGCGATACCGGTCACCATTTCCGGATCCTGCGCGCCGTGAAGAACCGCTTCGGCCCCACCGACGAGATCGGCGTGTTCGAGATGTCGGATCAGGGCTTGCGGGAGGTTCCGAACCCGTCCGAGCTTTTCCTGGCAGGGCGCGATCTCGCGACTCCGGGAACGGCGGTGTTCGCCGGCATGGAGGGTACGCGTCCGCTTCTCGTGGAAATCCAGGCGCTTGTCGCGCCCACATCGCTCGGCAATCCCCGCCGCGCCGTGGTCGGCTGGGATCAGAATCGCCTCTCCATGGTGCTCGCCGTGCTGGAAGCCCATGGCGGGCTTCGGCTTGGCATGCACGACGTTTACTTGAACGTCGCAGGTGGCCTGCGCATCACCGAGCCCGCCGCCGACCTTGCCGCCGCCGCGGCGCTGGTATCGTCCCTCTCGGGTTCGCCACTGCCGCCCGATACGGTCTATTTCGGCGAAATGGGCCTGTCCGGTGCCATCCGGCCGGTGGCCCAGGCGCCGGCGCGGCTGAAGGAAGCGGCGAAACTCGGATTTTCCAACGCCGTCTCGCCTGTCTCCCGTACGGAGAAAAAGGAAAAGCTGCCCCTGGCCGCCTCCTCCATCGGCCATATCACGGATCTCGTGGCAGGAATCGCCGCCCGGAAGCGGAAGGCGTCGTAGTCCGCCTCGCTACGGTCTTAGGCCATTTGTTTGAATTGACGGTTTTTCGTTATGTTGTATCATTTAACATGACGTTGTTCATGCCCTTGTCTTACCTTCCGGCAGAGATGGGTTCGGGACGACAAATGGCCTAAGTTTCTCTTAGAGCAACAAAGGAATAACATGGCTGCAACTCTCCTTCTTTCGGCTACGACCGTCGTCGAGAATCCCGAAATCGGAACTGTCATCGGCTCTCTTACCGTTTCAGGAGGCGCCAGCGGCGAAGCATTCACCTATACGCTTGCCGACAGCATCGGCGACCGCTTCGGGATCGTCGCCAATAAAGGCGGCGGCTACGATCTAGTCGTGAAGAACGGCGTGCACGACGGCCTCAGCCTGTTCGACTTCGAGAACAAGGATCTCAACGACTTCGCGATTTCCGTGACCGCGACGGGCGACAAGGGAACGACGGTCGCCGCCACCGACTTCACGATCGATGTGACGAATGTGAACGAGAAGCCCACCGACCTTACGCTTCTTACATTGTCGGCACCGACTGTCATGGAACGTGCCGCCAATGGCACCGAGATCGGCGCCTTTGCGGCTCTCGATCCGGATGCGGGCGACACCTTCAAGTTCTCCCTGCTCGACAGTGCAGGCGGCCGCTTCATGGTCGACTCGACCGGGCAAAAGCTCCTTGTCGCGGACGGTTCCAGGATCCAGTATGAGAAGGGCGCCTCCTACCAGATCAAGGTACAAGTCACGGACGCGGGCGGCCTGACCTTCGATAAGGTTCTGACCATCGGTGTGACCGACACGGTCGATACCATCACCGGCACGAAGCGCAACGACAAGCTCATCGGCACGAGCGGGAATGATGTGCTCAACGGCGGTGCCGGTAACGACAAGCTCTACGGCCTGGGTGGCGACGACACCCTCAACGGCGGAGCCGGCAAGGACATCCTCTACGGTGGCGCCGGCAAGGACACCTTCCGCTTCGACACGCTGCCCAAGAAGGGGCAGTTCGACATGGTCATGGACTTCAAATCCGTGGACGACACGCTCGAGTTCAGCCTCTCGTCCGTGCAGGCCCTGAGCGTAAAGGGGAAAGGGTCCCATGGCGGCCACGGGAACAGCCACGGTAACGGCAAGCACGGGATCGGCGCCGGGCTAGACAAGAACGGCCACCTGAAGAAGAAGTTCTTCACGGTCGGCGACCATGCCAAAGACCAGAACGACTACATCTATTACAACCCGAAGAACGGTTTCGTTTATTTCGACAGCGACGGCTCAGGCCACAACAAGGGGATAGCAATCTTCAAGCTGAAACCCCACCTCAAGCTGACTGCGGACGATTTTCACTTCGTCTGAGCACCCGATCAACGCTCAGGATTGGCCCCGGCACCTCCCTGCCGGGGTTTTTCTTTTCGTGTTCATGGCAGGAATAATTGGTCCCATCCGGTTCCTACCACCTGAGGATTTATTGCCGGCTGGGCAATAGGGCTTATATGTGCGTCTGAACTCGCGGCGCCCCCGATCCATTCCAAGGGTGACGGATGCGTTTCTTGCGGTTATACACCCGTCGCCTTACCCGCGATTGAGGCTCTCTCACCCCGTTTCTGCGTTAGGCTTGGCCCATGCCTTTTTCAATTCTGGATCTCGTCGTGATCGGCATCGTGCTGATTTCGGGTCTCTTGGCTGCGGTGCGCGGCTTCACGCGCGAGGTGCTCGCGATCGTGGCCTGGGTCGCCGCGGCCGCCGTGGCCTGGTATCTCCACCCGGCCGTCCTGCCCCTCGCCCAGCAATATATTCACAATCACACGGTTGCGCTTGTTGCGGCCATCGGCGGTATCTTCGTCGTCACGCTGATCATCGTGTCGATCATCACGGTCCAGATCTCCGATCTGATCCTCGATTCGCGCATCGGCGCGCTCGACCGGACGCTCGGCCTGTTCTTCGGCGCCCTGCGCGGCTTCCTGATCTGCGTGATCGGCTGGGCCTTCCTGGGCTGGCTGCTCCAGGGCAAGAACCCCGAATGGGCGGCGACCTCGCGCACGCGCCCCGCCATGGAAAACACCCGCGACAGCATCATCGCAATGCTGCCCGACAACGCCGAGGCACTGATCCAGCGGCTGCGCGAAAAGGGAACATCGCCGGAGAGCGAGCCCTCCGAGCCGGCCGAGCCCGATCCGCAGCGCAACGGAGCGGCCCCCGCCGCGCCGGCAGCCCCTGTGGCCCGTCCGGCCCAGCCGCGCGGCTAGCTCGTGCCGCTCGCGCCATCGGGCAGCGACAGGAATAGGCATTGGCGATTGGCGCGCGGCTTATTAAATAGAGCTCTAGCGCCGTCCGTACGGTGCCCACCCCAAGGAAAAGATGATGTCTTCCCTGTCTGAGACGTGGCAGGTCCAGCCCAAAGTGGTGGATCTAGACCTCGACGGCGATACGTTGCGAGAGGAATGCGGCGTTTTCGGCATTTACGGACACCCGGATTCCGCCGCCATCACCGCGCTTGGTCTCCACGCCCTGCAGCATCGCGGACAGGAGGCAGCCGGCATCGTCTCCTTCGACGGCCATGTCTTTCACCTGGAACGCAAGCTCGGCCTCGTCGGGGACGGTTTCTCCGACCGTTCGGTGATCGAGCGCCTGGAGGGTCTCTCCGCCATCGGCCATGTCCGCTATTCGACGACCGGCGAAACGATCCTGCGCAACGTGCAGCCGCTTTTCGCCGAACTCGACGGCGGCGGCCTTGCGGTAGCGCATAACGGCAACCTGACCAACGGCCTGACCCTGCGCCGCAATCTCATCCGCGACGGCGCGATCTGCCAGTCCACGACGGATACGGAGGTGATCGTCCACCTCGTCGCCCGCAGCCGCCACGGCCGGGTCATCGATCGGTTCCTCGAAGCGATCAAGCAGATCGAGGGCGCCTATTCGCTCGTCGCCCTGACCAACAAGAAGCTGATCGGCGCGCGCGACCCCTTTGGGATTCGCCCGCTGGTGCTCGGCGAACTCGATGGCCGCTACATCCTCACCTCCGAGACCTGTGCCCTAGACATCATCGGCGCCCGCTTCGTGCGCGACATCGAGAACGGCGAAGTGGTCGTCATTTCGGAGGAAGGCATCGAATCCTTCCGCTTCGCGCCCGAGCAGCCTGCCCGTCCCTGCATCTTCGAATACATCTATTTCGCGCGCCCCGATTCCATCGTGAACGGCCGCAGCGTCTATGAAGTCCGCAAGGGCATGGGCCGGGAACTCGCCCGGGAAGCGCCCGCCAATGCGGATGTGGTGATCCCCGTGCCGGATTCCGGCGTTCCGGCGGCCCTGGGCTTCGCCCAGAGCTGCGGCCTGCCTTATGAGCTCGGCATCATCCGCAACCATTACGTGGGCCGCACCTTCATCCAGCCGACCCAATCGGTGCGCGAACTCGGCGTGCGCATGAAGCATTCGGCCAACCGCTCCGCCATCGAAGGCAAGCGGATCGTGCTGGTGGACGACAGCCTGGTGCGCGGCACCACCTCGGTGAAGATCGTGCGCATGATGCGCGAGGCCGGTGCGAAGGAAGTTCACTTCCGTATCGCCAGCCCGCCGATCACCCATCCCGATTTCTACGGCATCGATACGCCGGAGAAGGAAAAGCTGCTCGCCGCCACCCACAGCCTCGAACAGATGCGGGAGTATATCGGCGCGGATTCGCTCGCCTTCCTCTCCATCGAGGGCATCTACCGGGCCATGGGCGAGAAGGGCCGCAACTCCGCGCAGCCGCAATTCACCGACCATTGCTTCACCGGCGACTACCCGACGCCGCTGACCGACCTGACGGTGGCGACCCCGCGCCGCCTCTCCCTTCTCGCCGAAGCTGACTGAGGATCCATGGACAAGCCTCTCCTAAACCGCGTCGCGGTCGTCACCGGCGCGTCGCGCGGCATCGGCCGCGCCGCGGCGCTCGCCCTTGCGGAAGCCGGCGCGCACATTATCGCGGTCGCCCGCACGCAGGGCGCGCTCGAATCCCTCGATGACGAGATCCGCGCAAAGGGCTCCTCCGCCACCCTCGTTCCGGTGAACCTGAAGGATTTCGACGCTCTCGACCGGCTCGGCGCCGCGATCTACGAGCGCTGGGGCAAGCTCGACATTCTCCTCGGCAATGCGGGAATCCTCGGCGAAATCGCTCCCATCACCCATATCGACCAGCCGGTCTGGGACGAGGTGATGGCAATCAATGTCACCGCCAATTACCGCCTGATCCGCTCCCTCGATCCGCTGCTGCGCGCCTCCGACGCCGGCCGCGCGATTTTCGTGACATCGGGCGCAGCCCAGAAATGCACGGCCTATTGGGGCGTCTATTCGGTCTCCAAGGCCGCCCTCGACGCGCTGGTGCGGACCTATGCGGCCGAGACGGTGACGACGCCGGTCAAGGCGATGCTCCTCAATCCTGGCCCCCTACGCACGGCCATGCGCCGCACCGCCATGCCGGGCGAAGACCAGATGACCCTGAAGACGCCGGAGGAACTGGCCCCTCACATCGTGAAGCTCGCCCTGCCCGCCTGGACCGAAACCGGCAAGATCTACGATTTCACGCAGGATGGGAAAGTGCTGACGCCGCAGATGCCGGTTTGATCGGCGCGCATGTTTGCATGAGATGATGGCCGGGTTTGTCCCGGCCATTTTCGTTTGAAGGGCCGGTTATCCCCGGCGCGCCGCAGGCGCGGGAGGGGGATCCATTTCCAGCGTGGCGCTGTGGATTCCCTTCCCCTCCGCTGCGCTCCGGCAGGGAATGACAGGCGCGCGCTCTTCCCTCTCCCGTGAGAGGTGAAGTTACAGCAGCGTGATTTTATTTCCGCCCCTTGTCGAACGGGTTCTGCCCCATGCGCAGCGACACGCGGATCGGCACGCCCGGCAGTTCGAAAGCCTCACGCAGTCCGTTGACCAGGTAGCGCGAATAGCTCTTCGGTAGGGCGTCGAGCTGGTTGCCGAACACTGCGAAATGCGGCGGGCGGGCTTTGATCTGCGTCATGTAGCGGATCTTGATGCGCCGGCCCGACACAGCCGGCGGCGGATTGGCTTCGAGCGCTTCGGCGAGCCACTGGTTCAACTTCGCGGTCGAGATGCGGCGGTTCCAGGTTTCGTAGACCTGGAAGATCGCCTTCATCAGCGGATCGATGCCGCTTCCTGCAAGGCCCGACAGCGGCACGATCGGCGCGCCCCGCACCTGCGGCAAAAGGCGGGTGGCCTTCTCCTTGAGTTCCTTCAGGAGTCCCTGCTGATCGGCGACGAGGTCCCATTTGTTGAGGCCGATCACGAGGGCGCGGCCTTCCTGTTCCACCAGATCGACGATGGACAGGTCCTGCTTCTCGAATGGGATCGTGGCATCGAGGAGCACGACCACCACCTCCGCGAAGCGCACTGCGCGCAGGGCGTCGGCAACCGAGAGCTTTTCGAGCTTGTCCTCGACCCGGGCGCGCTTGCGCAGACCCGCCGTGTCGAACAGCTTGATCGGGCGACCACGCCATTCCCAATCGAGCGAGATGGAATCACGTGTGATGCCAGCCTCGGGCCCGGTGAGCAGACGATCCTCGCCCACCATCCGGTTGATGAGGGTCGATTTGCCCGCATTCGGCCGCCCGACGATGGCGACCTGAAGTGGCTTGTTAGGATCCTCCTCTTCCTCCGGTTCCGCGTTCGGATCCGGGAAGTGAGGCATCAGGGCCTCGAAGAGGTCGGCCATGCCCTCCCCGTGCTCGGCGGAGAGGGGCACCGGGTCGCCAAGGCCGAGCGAGAAGGCCTCGTAGGCGCCCGCCATGCCCGCGCCGCCTTCCGCCTTGTTGGCGATGAGGATCACGGGTTTGCCGGAGCGGCGGACCATCTCGGCGAAAGGCCGGTCGGCGGGAAGAATGCCGACGCGGGCATCGATCACGAACAGGATGACGTCGGCATCGCCGATGGCGGCCTCCGTCTGGGCGCGCATGCGGCCGAGAAGCGATTCTTCCGTGGCTTCTTCCAAACCCGCCGTATCGACGATGCGGAATTCGAGATCGCCGAGGCGCGCCTCGCCCTCCCGCCGGTCGCGGGTCACGCCGGGGCGATCATCCACAAGCGCCAGCTTCTTGCCGACGAGACGGTTGAACAGGGTCGATTTGCCGACATTCGGCCGCCCGACAATGGCGACGGTAGACGTCATGTCTTGCCTCGCCTTCCTCTTTATTGGGTCACAGGGACGGGACCGCCCGCCACGAGCGCAGTATACACAGCAAGCCGCTGTTTCAGGGCAGGCGGCGTATCGCGATCGGCGGCGATCTGATCGAACCAGCGGCCGGCATAATCCATATCGCCGGCCTTAAGGCCGGAGAGGCCCAGAAGTTCCCGCGCGGAATGCCGCCAGGGATTGGCCGGAACGGCCAGCTTCTCGAGATCCGGACGAATCTTCGCCGGATCGTCCGCGTCGATCCGCAGCCAGGCGGCGCGAAGGCGCGCCAGATCCTGCCAGAGAGCACTCAGATTGCCGTCTTTCGCCAGGGCGTCATAGGCCGAGGCGCCGTTCTCAGAATTTTGGCGCCCCAATTCGGCGGCCAGGCGGAAACGGGCGAGAAGGCCGTAACTACTGTCGCCTTCCTTGGCGAGGACTTCCAGAGCCGCCTCGGATTCCTTGCTCTTCTCCTCGCGGGAGAGCTTCAAGGCATCTTCATAGCGAATGGCGTCGGCCTGCGAGCGGGTTTCCTGGGAATATTCCCAATAGCGCCAGCCGCCGACGGCGGCCACGACGAGAATCACGGCGCCAATGATGACACCGTTATAGCGCTTCCAGATCTGGGCGACCTGATCGCGGCGATATTCCTCGTCGACCTCGCGGATGAACTCGTCGTTCGGAGCCATTAGCATTCTGCGGCGAAAGCCGCCTCCTTCATCGAAGTTGGTCGCCTAGCACACCCCCCCGATGAAGGCGAGAGGCTGATCACGTCGCAGGCCGTTTCTCCGCTTAAACCCGCCCCGGAAGAACGGAAACGCCGATCAGGAGGGGATGAAGCCAGATCAGGAAGACGAGATAGGCCGCCGTGCCGATCACCACAGCAAGGGCATCGTTGCGGAAGTCGGACGGCGCGTTCGTCGGCGCACCGTGCTCGGCCGCCACGTCGCGGTTCTTGGCACTGATCCGGGCCAATACCGCCCAGACCAGGAACGACCCGAAAAGCAGAATGGAGCCGAGATCGCCATTGGCGATGAGATGGGCGAAGGCCCAGATCTTCACGCCTGCCAGCATGGGATGCTTCAGTCCCCGCTTGATCCGCCCCGGCAGATAGGCCGCTGTGACGGCGACGAAGGCGAACCAGACCAGGACAAGGGCCAGATGCCGCGTCCAGGTCGGCGGATCCCAGACCGGGATGTACCCGGCCTGCCGGTATCGGCCGAAACCGATGGCGATCAGGACGATGCCGGCAAGCGACAGGAGAGAATAGAGTCCCTTATAGGGTCCCTCCCCGATCTTCATGATGATCGCGGCCCGCGGATTTCGCGCCATGCTGAAGGCATGCGTACCAAGGAAAAGGATCAGGCCCAGGACCAGCAAAGTCACGATTTCGCTCCCTCAATCCCGCGAGATCATAGCAATCCGCGGGCCATGTCACTATCGGCGAGATGAAGACCAGAATAAAGTCCTCGAACATATGACTTCCCGCCCTCGGACCATGCTTTCATTGCTCGGCGGATGCCTTTCACAACCCATAACTTTCAAGAATGGGGACCCTTGTGACAAGAATGCGTAACGGATACTCACCTTAAGTCGAGTATGGTCAGGGTGCCCGGGCTCTAGCGGAGCGCTTTCAACTTCGATAGCTAACACCCTGACAAAGCTAACTGATGAGATGATCAGGGGAAGAAACGGATGACAGCACTCCTCAAGCTGTCCCGCGCGATCGATATCTTGAACGAGCGCATCGGGAAGACCGTAGCCTGGGCAATCGTGGTGGCCATCCTGGTCTCCGCGATCAACGCCATCATCCGGCGTGTGTTCGGGGTCTCCTCGAATGCGTGGCTCGAGCTGCAATGGTATCTCTTCGGTGGCGTGTTCATGCTCTGCTCCCCCTGGACGCTGAAGGCGAACGAGCACATCCGGATCGACATCATCTCGAACATGCTCTCGAAGCGGACGCGGGATCGGATCGACGTCTTCGGGCACCTCTTCTTCCTGTTGCCGTTCGTCGCCATCATGATCTGGCTGAGCATCCCCTATTTCTGGAAATCCTTCCTCTCGGGCGAAGTATCCTCGAATGCCGGCGGCCTTCTGATCTGGCCGGCGAAGGGGCTCATCCTCCTCGGGTTCATTTTCCTCGGCCTTCAATGGCTGAGCGAAATCATCAAGCGCATCGCCATCATCCGCGGCGATCTTGAGGATGAGGCTGTCCCAACCCACAGCGTGGAAGCTGAGGCGGAGCGCCTCCTGACCGAATTGGGCGACCCGAACACCACGACAGGCGGCGAACCTCCCGGCGACGTCATTCGCTGAGCCGATCCGCGCCTTGTCTTTATTTTCCGGAGTTTTCGTCCATGGCTGAGTTGATTGCCCAGAACCTCGCGCCGATCATGTTCGCGGCGCTCGTCATCTTTCTGCTCCTTGGCTACCCCGTCGCCTTCTCGCTGGCCGCCAACGGCCTTCTGTTCTTCTTCATCGCCGTCGAGCTCGCTCCGCTCGCGCCCCAGACCATCACTCTGTCCTGGCCTCTTCTCCAGGCACTTCCGGACCGCGTCTACGGCACCATGTCGAACGAGGTGCTGCTCGCCATCCCGTTCTTCACTTTCATGGGGCTGATCCTCGAACGATCGGGGATGGCGGAAGACCTGCTCGACACGATCGGGCAGCTCTTCGGACCCGTGCGCGGCGGCCTCGCCTATGCGGTCATCTTCGTCGGCGCGCTGCTCGCCGCTACGACAGGCGTCGTGGCCGCTTCAGTGATCTCGATGGGCCTGATTTCGCTACCCATCATGCTTCGCTACGGTTACGACCGGCGCCTGGCGTCGGGCGTCATCGCTGCATCCGGCACGCTGGCGCAGATCATCCCTCCCTCCCTCGTGCTCATCGTCATGGCCGACCAGCTCGGCCGCTCGGTGGGCGACATGTATGAAGGCGCGTTTCTTCCGGGCCTGATCCTGTCGGGCCTTTATGCCAGCTACGTGCTCCTGATCTCGGTCATCAACCCGAAGGCTGCGCCGGGCCTCCCGCTGGAAGCGATCGGCTTCCGCGAACCCAATGGCGGACGCGGCGTCTGGCAGCTCGGCATTCTCGTGTTGTTCTCCGGGCTCGTCGGCTACTACGTCCTGTCGCAGACCAACACCAAGGCCGGCGCGGATTTCGTGATCCTCACGATTTGCATCGCGACGGTCGTCGCTCTGATCTGCGCTTTTATGAACAGGATGCTCGGCGCCAAGCGCGTCGTCATCTCCGCCGTGCTGACCGCTGTTCTGCTCGGCCTCTATGTCTATCTGCATCAGCATGGCGACGGGGCCCGGGCGCTGGCAATGGAAATGGTCGCCGCCGGAGCGATCTACGCTCTTGTCGTCGGCATCGTCGAACGCTTCACCGGATTCCGGCTTATGTCGCGTATGGCGGAACAGGTCACCTTCGTCATGGTGCCTCCGCTCCTGCTGATATTCCTGGTGCTCGGCACCATCTTCATCGGCCTCGCTACTCCGACGGAAGGCGGTGCGATGGGTGCGCTCGGCTCGCTCATCCTGGCGGCGATCAAGCGCAGGCTCGATAACAACCCCAACCGCTTCAACCTCACCCTCGTCCGACAGGCGACGGAAGCAACCGCGAAGCTTTCTGCCTTCGTGCTCTTCATCCTGATCGGCGCGCGTGTGTTCTCACTCACTTTCTATGGGGTCAACGGGCATATCTGGGTCGAGCATCTGCTGACATCGTTGCCCGGCGGTCAGGCCGGCTTCCTGGTCTTCGTCAACATCCTGGTCTTCCTGCTGGCCTTCTTTCTCGACTTCTTCGAGCTGGCCTTCATCATCATCCCGCTCCTGGGACCAGCGGCGGAGAAGCTCGGTATCGACCTGATTTGGTTCGGCGTCATGCTGGGCGTGAACATGCAGACGTCGTTCATGCACCCGCCCTTCGGCTTCTCGCTCTTCTTCCTCCGGTCCGTAGCCCCGAAGGTGCCTTATATCGATCGCGTCACGGGCAAGAAGATGGAGCCGATCACCACGGGCCAAATCTATTGGGGCGCAATTCCCTTCGTCGTGATCCAGCTCATCATGGTCGCGATCGTCGTGATCTTCCCGCAGATCGTGATGCACTACAAAGGCACCGGTGCGAAAGTCGATCCGGCCGCCGTGCAGAAGAAGCTCGACGAGCTGCTCGTGCCCGGCCTCCCCGGAGGCGGCAGCCTGCCGGATCTGAACTTCAACGAGCCGCCGAAGATCCAGTAAGGCAATGGCACGACAGACGAAAAAGGCGGGCTTGAACGGCCCGCCTTTTCTTTTGGGTCAAGGAGCTCCGCTCTCTCTTCGGTAACGCTCCCGCTGTCATCCCTGCGAAGGCGGGCTTCACAACCACGACACGAAGAAAAACGCTGTGGTCCACGCGCCGCATTCTGCACCGCCGGCGCCTATGGATCCCGGGTTCCGCTGACGCACCTCGGGAAGACTGGGGATGCAAACGAAAATGCCCGGCGCAAGGCCGGGCATGACGTGAACAGCAAGGGAAGATTCTACGGAACCGCCTCCTCGTATTGCTCCGCCTTGAAGCCGACGATGAGGCGGCCGTCGAGGTCGAGCACCGGGCGCTTGATCATGGAAGGCTGGTCGAGCATGAGCGCGAGAGCCTTTCGCTCGTCGAGACCGGCCTTGTCGGCCTCCGCGAGCTTGCGGAAAGTGGTTCCGGCACGGTTGAGAAGCGCCTCCCAACCAACGGCACGAGCCCATGTTTCAAGCCGTGCCTGATCGATACCCTGGGCCTTGTAGTCGTGGAACGTGTAGCCGACGCCATTGGCATCGAGCCAAGCGCGCGCCTTCTTCATCGTGTCGCAATTCTTGATGCCGTAGAGCGTAACGGCCCGCTTGGACGTCATCTCCCCTCATTCCCACTCAATTGTTTCTTGCGAGAAAAAGCTCAAGTTATGCAACACTTAAAGATGCCTGTGGATACGATACCATGAGTTATGCCATGGCATGAGTACGCCTTCTAAGGCCTTCCAGGCAGGCGTAATGCAGATCAATAACTTTTTTAATCATCACAATTCGATGCTTGGCGGCAAGCCCATCTCCAGTGTAATAACGTTTAATCTGTATCACAGGGAAATCTCCGCCATTGCTGACGATACTTGCGGTACTTGCTCTACTGGCCCTACTGCTGGTTTGGCTTGCTATATTCCTTCTACGCTTCACCTACAGGCTTTGGCGAAAGCCTCAGCCGGGCAGAGCCGTCAGGCGAACGATCATCGCCATAGTTAGCCTGCTTCTAGTGGGTGTTCCTTATATTCTTGTCCAACATTACGAACATCAATTTCTGCTCGCCCGCGTTCCCACGCCGCTTGAAGTCGCTTCTGTGGAATATCAACTCGAGGAATCGTGGGGTGTAGGTTTCATGCCCGGCGACAACGAGACGGGTTTTGTCGTCTACCGTCTCAGCGATGCAAGCGCAGAATGGGCGCGCAATCAGGGGAGCCGGCTCGGAGATATGCTCCCGGGCAGCGCATCTAAATGGCATCCGACGCCTGTTGGAAACGCCGGCGACTACAAATGGCATCCCTATGACCATGACCCGCAGATGATGTCAGCCAATCGAGCTGAGCAACATCCCCCTACGATTGCTGAGTATCTTGAGAAATATGGCTTCGCGATACCTATTGAAAAAGGGCGCGACGCAGACGCCGACCAATCAATCCAATCGGAGGGTTCGTTCTATTCATACGGTCGAGGCGGAAGCGTCACAATCATAGACCCTATCAGAGGGAAAGTTTACTTCGCATACGCTGGATAGCGCCAACGTCTAATCGTGCGTTTGAGACGTGCGCCGAGCTTCCGCCTACTGATGCGGCCACATCATCAATGTAAGCAAAGCTCAAAAATCGTCCTAAGCACCTACAGGGCCTGGGCTATTCCAGTTTTCCTCAGGAATACAGATTCGCCTCGATACCATGAACAAAAACGACGCGAAAAACCGGCTTAACCTGTTGAGTCTAAAGACATTGCTCTGCTGCGATACCATGATGTTAATACTTTAATGGCCTATGGTGTCGGAGCATGCCTGATGAATAGCTGAGTCCCGTACCCTCAGAAGTACCAAGAAAAACTCGCGCTTCTTCGAGTTTTACTGGGTTTTAGTTTCACGCTTCACCATCATAAATCTAACGTCTTCGACAAGAAAAAGCCAACGAAACCGTGGGCTTAGCTCTTAATACATGCTTCGATAACGAGGCTTCCTAAGCATTTTTAGGAATATTAACCTCATTCCCACTCGATGGTGCCGGGCGGCTTCGAGGTGATGTCGTAGGTGACGCGGTTGATGCCCTTGACCTCGTTGATGATGCGGGTCGCGACATTGCCGAGGAAGGACATCTCGAAGGGGTAGAAATCCGCCGTCATGCCGTCGACCGAGGTCACGGCGCGCAGCGCGCAGACATGATCGTAGGTGCGCCCGTCACCCATGACGCCGACCGTCTTCACCGGCAGCAACACGGCGAAGGCCTGCCAGATCTTATCGTAGAGGCCGGCCTTGCGGATCTCGTCGAGATAGATCGCATCGGCCTTGCGCAGGATTTCGAGCTTCTCGCGGGTGATCGTGCCGGGGACGCGGATGGCGAGGCCGGGGCCTGGGAAGGGGTGGCGGCCGACGAAGGCCTCGGGCAGGCCGAGCTCGCGGCCGAGCACCCTCACCTCGTCCTTGAACAATTCGCGCAGGGGCTCGACGAGCTTCATCTTCATGCGCTCAGGCAGGCCGCCCACATTGTGGTGGCTCTTGATGGTAACGGACGGCCCGCCGGTGAAGGACACGCTCTCGATCACGTCCGGATAGAGCGTTCCCTGCGCCAGGAAATCGGCTCCGCCGATCTTCTTGGCCTCCTCGTCGAACACATCGATGAAGAGCTTGCCGATGGTCTTGCGCTTGACCTCCGGATCCGACACGCCCTCCAGCGCGCCGATGAACAGGTCCTGCGCCTGAACGTGAACGAGCGGGATGTTGTAGGAATCGCGGAACAGGCGGACGACCCAGTCGGCCTCGCCCGCGCGCAGCAGGCCGTGATCGACGAACACGCAGGTGAGCTGATCGCCGATGGCCTCGTGAATCAGGACAGCGGCCACCGCCGAGTCGACGCCGCCCGACAGGCCGCAGATCACCCGGCCCGTGCCGACCTGGGCGCGGATGCGCTCGATCGCCTCCTCGCGGAAGGCCTTCATGGTCCAGTCGCCCTGGCAGCCGGCGATGTCGCGCACGAAGTTGCGGATCAGGAGTTCGCCCTGGGGCGTATGGACCACCTCCGGATGGAACTGCACCGCGTAAAACTTGCGATCCTCGTCGGCCGTGATGGCAAAGGGCGCATTGGGTGATGACGCGAGAGGCTCGAACCCTTCGGGCAGCTTCGTGACACGGTCGCCATGGCTCATCCAAACCGGGTACTTTTTCCCGACCTGCCAGACACCCTGATAGAGCGGGCTCTCCGTCAGAACCTCGATCTCGGCCCGGCCGAATTCCGAATGATGGCCGCCCTCGACCTCGCCGCCGAGCTGCGCCGCCATGGTCTGCTGGCCGTAGCAGATGCCGAAGACCGGAACGCCGGAATCGAAGAGCTCCTGAGGGGCGCGGGGCGAGGCATCCGTCGTCACCGATTCAGGCCCGCCCGAGAGGATCACGCCCTTCGGCTTCATCTCCCGGAAAGCCTCGGCGGCCTTCTGGAACGGTACGACCTCCGAATAGACCCCGTCTTCGCGCACCCTGCGCGCGATGAGCTGGGTCACCTGGGAGCCAAAATCGACGATGAGGATCTTGTCGTGGGTCTGGGTCATGGGGAGGTCTTATGGCCTTGGAGACTGGGACGGCAAAAGAAACATGGCGCTCACTTATGGATTCCGGGCGAGAACGGCAACGTAGAAGCCGTCCGTTCCGGTCCTGAGCGGTGTGAATTGAAGTCCGTGAGCGGTCGGACGCAGGGAGCTTTCAAGGGCTGCGAAACCCGCGCTTTCGAGAACCTTGGTGACCGGCACCAGCTGAAACCCACGGCTGCGCTCGAGGAAGGCGGAGACCGCATCATCGTTCTCTTCCGGCAGGATCGAGCAGGTGATGTAGACGATCCGGCCACCGGGCTTCACGAGTTTCCCGGCCCGGTCCAGCACCGCCGCCTGTTCCTTGCGTCTCACGTCCAGGCTGCCAGGGCGCAAGCGCCATTTGGCATCCGGGTTGCGCCGCCATGTGCCGATTCCGGTGCAGGGCGCGTCCACGAGAACGCAATCGACCTTGCCGTCGAGATCGGGTATCGCGTCAGCGCCGCCGCGCGGGGTGCGGACCTGGACATTGCGGGCCCCTGCCCTCGTCAAGCGGTCATGGATCGGCGCGAGGCGTCGGGCATCCGCGTCGGTGGCGTAGATCTGGCCGTGGTTTTCCATCATGGCGGCGAGCGCCAATGTCTTGCCGCCACCGCCCGCGCAGAGATCGACCACCTGCTCACCCGGCTTCGCCCCCGAGAGCAGAGCCGCGAGCTGCGAACCTTCGTCCTGTATCTCGATCCAGCCCTTGATGAATTCCGGTTCCGACTGAACCGCGGGACCGCGCCCATCCTCGCCGGGGGCGATGCGCAGCCCCAGGGGCGAGAGTGGAGTCTCGACGGCTCCGAGATGCGGCAGGGCATCGTGCGCCTCGTCGCGGGAGGAGACCTTCAGGGTGTTCACCCGCAAATCGAGCGGCGCGCGGGAGGTAAGCGCCTGCATTTCCGCTACGAGGTCATCGCCGAAGAGGCGCTGCAAGGGGGGCTCGATCCAGTCCGGAAAATCACCGGCGACCGGAGCCGGAGCACCGTCGAGAGCTGCGGCGCTGAGCCTGTCGCGCTCGGAATCCGTCAGAGGCTGCGGCGCGAAACGCTCGCCGGAGAACAGGTTCGCGATCGCAGCCGCATCGAGCCCGCGCTGAAGCTTCAGCATGCCGAGCATGACGGCGCGGGGCGTACTTTCCCCCATGATCCAGCCCGCCGATGCCCTGCGGCGCAGGGCGTCATAGACGAGGCTTGCGATCGCCGCCCGGTCCTTCGAACCCGCAAAGCGGTGGGACAGTCCCCAATCCTTGAGCGCGTCGGTCGCTGGGCGTCGGCGCACCTCGATATCGCTGAGAACCTCGATTGCGGCCGAGATGCGGGCGGCTGGTGTCATAGGAAAACAACGCTCCAAGGAGTAAGAAAATTTGCCACAATATTGCTAAGCTTCGACCGCAATCCGACTCGAATGAAAACGAGCGGGTGCATGTCGCACACTGCCTTCTTGGAGCTTTTGTCTATGTCGATCAAACTGACTCGCATCCTTGCCGTCGGTCTTACCCTTGCCATCGCCGCCTGCGCCACCACGCCTCCGCCCGCCGCGGATCTCACCCCGCCGCCGCGCAAGGCCTATGATGCCAAGACGCAGCTTGAGAGCGGGCGAAAGTACTGAAAACGATGGCGGGATGGACCAAAGCCCATCCCGCCCACATGATTTATGCCGCCCACGGGCCGGATCAGAGTCCGACCTCAGACGAGAAGATCCGCAAGGCGAAGATGATCCACATCAGCATCAGGATCAGCGCGCCGACTAGAAACGCCGTGAAACGCTGCGACACCCGGTTTGACGTGATGAAGATCCCCGCATGGACGAGGCGGGCCACCACGAAGAGCCAGGACATCACGACGAAGATCAGGTCAGCCTTCTTCGTGATGAGCGCCAGGGCCACGATGGCATAAAACAGCACCGGCAGCTCGAACTGGTTGTGGTAGGCGTTCGCGTTCTGCTGCACCCGCGCCGGCCAGTTGCGCTCCCCCAGCGCGATATCCCTGATCTTCACGTCGCCGCTCCGAATGGTCGCGATCCGCGACCGCCCCATCAGGAACAGCAGGAAGCAGGTCAAGCCCACCTGGACGAAGACCGGAAGAAGAACGGCGGTGATGCTCATGGACGCCCCTTTAAGGCTCAGCTGCGGGTCGGATAATTAGGGCTTTCCCGCGTGATCGTCACGTCATGGACATGGCTCTCGCGCAGGCCCGCATTGGTAATGCGGATGAACTGGGCCTTCTCGCGGAATTCCGGCAGCGTCCTGGCGCCCACATAGCCCATGGAGGCGCGAAGGCCGCCCGCGAGCTGGTGCAACACGGCCGAGACGGGCCCCTTATAGGCGACCTGCCCCTCGACGCCTTCCGGCACGAGCTTGAGCGTGTCGCGCACTTCCGCCTGGAAATAGCGGTCCGCCGAGCCGCGGGCCATGGCGCCGACGGAGCCCATGCCGCGATAGGACTTGTAGGAGCGGCCCTGATAGAGAAACACCTCGCCGGGGGTCTCGTCCGTACCGGCGAGAAGCGAGCCGACCATGGCGGTGGAGGCGCCAGCCGCGAGGGCCTTGGCGAGATCGCCCGAGACCTTGATGCCGCCATCGGCGATGACCGGGATGCCGGCTGCGGATGCCGCTTCGACAGCCTCCATGATGGCGGTGAGCTGGGGCACGCCGACGCCTGCGACGATGCGGGTAGTGCAGATGGAACCGGGGCCGATGCCGACCTTCACCGCGTCCGCGCCCGCATCGATGAGGGCCTGGGCCCCTTCCCGCGTCGCCACGTTGCCCGCGATGACCTGCACGGCGTTGGAGAGTTTCTTCACGCGGCTCACGCTATCGAGCACGCGCACCGAATGGCCATGGGCCGTATCGACCACGATCACATCGACGCCCGCATCGATCAGGCGCTCGGAGCGCTCGAATCCCTGCTCGCCCGTCGTCGTGGCGGCGGCGACGCGCAGGCGGCCCTGCTCGTCCTTGGCCGCATGCGGATGGGCGACCTGCTTCTCGATGTCCTTCACCGTGATCAGGCCGATGCAGCGGTAATGATCGTCGACCACCAGAAGCTTCTCGATGCGGAACTGGTGGAGGAGACGGCGCGCCTCGTCCTGATTCACGCCCTCACGGACGGTGATCAGGCGGTCCTTCGTCATCAGCTCGGAAACGGGCTGGGCCGGGTTGTTGGCGAAGCGCACGTCCCGGTTGGTGAGGATGCCGACAAGCTTGCCCTTGGACCCACCAGGTCCGCGCTCGACCACCGGAATGCCGGAGATGCCGTGGTGCTTCATCATGGCCAGGGCATCGGCCAAGGTCTCGTCCGGATGGATGGTGATCGGGTTCATCACCATCCCCGATTCGTAACGCTTCACGAGACGGACCTGCTCGGCCTGGGCCTCGGGTTCGAGATTGCGGTGGATAACGCCGATGCCGCCGGCCTGGGCCATGGCGATGCCCATGCGCCCCTCCGTCACCGTGTCCATGGCCGAGGCGATGATCGGGAGATTGAGGCGGATGGATTGGGTCAGCTGCGTCCCGACATCGACTTCGCCCGGCAGGACCTCGGAGCGGCCGGGCCTGAGCAAGACGTCGTCGAAAGTCAGGCCCTCGATGAGACGATCGGCGATTGAAGCCATAGCCAACTCCTTGAATATGTGATGAGGCCGAGCTTTGCAGCGGCGTTGAGTTGGCGAGGGTCCGTAGCATGGGCCGGTGCTTTCGCAAAGCGGTAAAACCCTGTGCGGCAAGAAGATCTGCCGTGCCATAGCGCATCGTGCGGAAAAGTGGACGCGGTTTTCCGCGCCCAACGATGCGCTCATTCAAGGAGAGAGCATCGGACTGATCCCAAAAGTGGGGACCACTTTTGGGCCCGAGGCTCTAGAATCACTTTGCAAGGCCGCGGCTTGGCGCTAAGTCCCAAAAGTCATGCGCCAATCCCGCCTTCTGCCTCTCATCATCGCGACAGCCCTCTTCATGGAGAACACGGATTCCACCGTGATCGCGACATCTCTGCCGATGATCGCGCAGGATATCGGTGAGGACCCCATCGCGCTCAAGCTGGCCCTGACCTCCTATCTCGTCGGCCTCGCCATCTTCATCCCGATCTCGGGCTGGATGGCGGACAAGTTCGGATCGAAGACGATTTTCCGGGCGGCGATCGGCGTTTTCATGGTGGGGTCGCTCGCCTGCGCGGCGGCGGGGTCCCTCGAAGGCTTCGTGTTCGCCCGCTTCATCCAGGGCATGGGCGGCGCCATGATGGTGCCGGTGGGACGCCTCGTCCTCCTGCGGAGCGTGCCCCGCCACGAGGTCGTGCAGGCCCTGGCGACCCTGACGATCCCGGCCCTCATCGGCCCCATCGCGGGGCCTCCCTTGGGCGGCTTCATCACCACCTATTTCAACTGGCGCTGGATCTTCTTCATCAATATCCCCATCGGAATTCTGGGGATCATTCTGGCTACGATCTACATCCCCAATATCAAGGAAGAGCATACGCCGCCCTTCGATTTCGTCGGCTTCCTGCTCGCGGGTACCGGCTTTGCCCTGCTGATGCTCGGCTTCGCCTCGGGCGGGCGCCATCTCATTCCGGCGGAAATCTCGGTCGGCTGCGTCGTGATCGGCGCGATCAGCGTGGTCCTGTTCATCCTGCACGCCCGGCGGACGCCGCATCCGGTTCTGCAGCTCGGCCTCCTGAAAATCCCGACCTTTCGCATCAGCGTCACCGGCGGCTCGTTCTTCCGGATCGGCGTGGGCGCCATTCCCTTCCTGCTACCGCTGATGTTCCAGATCGGATTCGGCCTATCTCCCCTCGCCTCGGGATCGCTCACCTTCATCGCGGCGGTCGGCGCGCTCTTCATGAAGACCATGGCGAAGCGCATTCTCGAGCTTGTCGGCTTCCGGCGTCTTTTGACGGTCAACGCGGTCATCGGAGCCTCCTTCATCGCCGCGAACGGGTTCTTCACGCCGTCGACACCCCATTGGCTGATCATGATCATTCTTCTGATCGGCGGGTGCTTCCGCTCGCTCCAGTTCACGAGCCTCAACGCCATCGCCTATGCCGATGTCTCGAACCGCGACATGAGCTCGGCCACGAGCCTATCGAGCGTGGCGCAGCAGCTCGCGCTGAGCGTCGGCGTGGCTCTCGGGGCCTTCGCGCTCGAAACCGCGTCCCAGTTCCACGGCTCGCCGACAATCACGGCGAAGGATTTCGGGCCGGCCTTCTGGATCGTGGCCGTGATCGCCGCTTTTTCCACCTTCGCATTCACGCGCCTGCCACCCGATGCCGGGGCGGAAATGTCCGGCCACCGTGCCTTGAAGCGTCAGACGCCCTCGACCGGCATGGGCGACGGGATGGAAGCGCCCTGAGATTGCGCTATGTTTGGGCCCTCGAAAATCGGGAGGCCTCCTTGGATCAGCGCATTATCGACCTCTATGACGATTTCACCCATGGCGGTATGAGCCGCCGGAGCTTCATCGACCGTCTGGCGGCCTTGGCCGGCAGCACGGCCGCCGCCACGGCTCTGATGACGGTTCTTCAGAACAACTACGCCCAGGCCCAGACGGTGCAGGAAAACGATCCGCGCATCACCACGGAAACGGTCGACATTCCGGGCGTGCCCGGCCTCAAGGGCTACCTTGCCAAGCCGAAGACCGGCGACAAGCTTCCGACCGTTCTCGTCATTCACGAGAACCGGGGCCTCAACCCGCATATCAAGGACGTGACCCGCCGCATGGCCACCGAGGGCTTCATTGCGCTCGGCCTCGACTACCTCTCTCCCATGGGCGGCACCCCGGACGACGAGGATAAGGGTCGCGACATGATCGGCCAGCTGAAGCAGCCGGACGTGGTCGCCTATGGAAAGGCGGCGGTGGCTTATCTGAAGAGTCTGTCGGGCGGGAACGGCAAGGTCGGCGCGGTCGGCTTCTGCTGGGGCGGCGGCGCGGTGAACAGCCTCGCGGTCGCGGAGCCGAACCTGTCGGCGGGCGTCGCCTATTACGGCGGACAGCCGAAAGCCGAGGACGTGCCGAAGATCCACGCGGCCATGCTGCTCCATTATGCGGGCCTGGACGACCGTATCAACGCCGGCATCCCGGCCTATGAAGAGGCCCTGAAGAAATCCGGTAAGACCTTTGAAATCTATATCTACGACGGTGCCAACCACGCCTTCAACAACGACACCAATGCAGCCCGCTACGACAAGGACGCGGCCACGCTCGCTTGGGGCCGCACAGTAGCCTTCCTCAAGAAAAACTTGGCCTGAGGCAAGTTCACGAACGTTCGGCCGCGCGGCTCATGACACGCCGCACGGCCGAACGGCGTTTCGATCAGCCCTTGAGACGGGCGTTGCACTGCGAATAGTAGCCGCCGCCCTTCTCGATCCATTTCAAGCCGCCATTGCCGGTCCCGCCCGCTTGCTTATTGGCGTTGTATTGGTCGAGGCAGGTATGCATCCGGGCTTTTCCGGCGGATTCGCTCGTGTATTTCGACGAAACGGCTGACGGGAACGTCGCATTGCCCCTCACCATCGGAGCCGAGGGCTGTGCCGTTGCCGCATTGGGGAGTTTTTGAGGCGCGGCTGTCGATCCTGTCGTTGCCGGCGCGGCTGAGGGAGCCACGGCAGGAGCGGCGGATGCCGTCGATCCGCATTGCGCCTTACGGAAATCGTTCCACTTCATCGTGCCGAGCGTTCCGGATGTCTGGGCCGCCTTATACTTGGCGCTGCATTCCTTCATCGTCAGGGCGGATGCCGGGGAGGAAAGCGTCAGGGCGGCCAATCCCGTGGCGCAGGTCAGAATGGCAGATAGGACAAGATGCCGTTGCATGGTCGAACCTCTCTCAAGTTCGCACTCGTCAAATCCTGGCGGAAGGCTGCGCCGCAAGGACGGCGGCGGCAATTGGGTCGGAGGCCCGCGAATAGCCGCAGCACTCTCGATTCCTTCGCAGCAAGCGAGTGCGTAAACTATGCCAAACCGGCGGGAAATGTTCCCTCTCTGCGTGCTTTTGCCTAGAGTTGCCTCCACTCGCACGTGGAAACAGCTCCAGCTTTATTGCCGCATTTTCTACGACGAACCGGATCCACTTCGTCGGAAAATGCTCTAATCCGCAAATGGCTCCACCTGCACTCGCCGCCCGACCATGAAGGCATCGGCCACGAGGCGGAACGGGGCCTCGTCGATCTCCGAGCGGCCTTCCGTCAGCAACGTGTCGAACTGCCTGTAGATCGCCGGATATTCATCGGGCTTCTCGTCCACGACGATCTCACCGTCGATTTCGAGCCGGCAGCCGCCCTGGGAGAGCTTCAGGATAGGACCGCCCTCGGGCTCCACCTCGATATCCCAGGTCTGCGGACCCGTCTGGCGCCAGTCGAAGACGGCCTTGAGATCGGCTCCCCCCTCTCCGTTCGTGAAGCGAAGGTCGGCGGCGATTGGCGCGTCTCGGTTCGAGGGGAATTGCAGCTCGGACTGCTGGATGAAGACCGGCTCCGGCATGATCCGGGTCACGATCGAAAGCGCGTTGATGCCGGGGTCGAAGACCCCGAAGCCGCCCGGCTGCCAGATCCATTGCTGGCCCGGATGCCAATGCCGTACATCCTCCTTCCAGGTCACCAGCATGCGCCTGACGGTCCGGCCTATAAGGGTGTTCCGGGCCATCTCGACGCCCCGGTTGTATTGCGCATGCCAGGTGGTGAAGAGAACTCTGCGCATTTCCGCCGCGATCTGCCGCAAATCCTCCAGCTCGCTCAACGTCGCGGCGGGCGGTTTTTCCAGAAGGGCGCTTTTTCCGGCGATCAGCACATCGCGGGCAATGTCGTGGCGCACCTGGGGCGGCGTGCAGATCGCAACCGCTTGCAAATCCGGCACGCTCGTCAGCATCTCGCGGTAATCGCGAAAGATGTGCTTGATCCCGTTGGGGGCCAGCCCGCGCTGACTCGCAACCGCAATCAGCTCGAAATTCGGATTGGCCCGGATGGCCGGAAAATGCTGGTCCTGCGCGATCTTGCCGAAACCGATGATCCCGATCCTGTGCGCTGCCATGCGCCCTGCCCCCTTTGCGACACCAGGGCATGGCGGCGCATGTCAGGATGACGGCGCTTCGCCTGCCGTACCCCGAAAACCGGTTGCCATCACATAGAGTTCCGCCGAGTCCGCCCGGCTTGCCGCCGGTTTGACGTGGCGTACTACCGAAAAGTCACGTTTGAGGTCGGCCAGGAGCTGGCTCTCGGTGCCGCCCTGGAAAACCTTCGCGATGAAGGCACCGCCCGGCGCCAGGATCTCGCGGGCGAAATAGATGGCGGCCTCAGCGAGCCCCATGATGCGCAGGTGATCGGTCTTCTTGTGACCGGTGGTGTTGGCGGCCATGTCGGACATGACGACATCCGCCGGCCCGCCCAGCATCTCGATGAGCTTGCCCGGAGCGCTTTCATCGAGGAAGTCGAGCTGGATGAACTCGACTCCCGGCAGGGGATCGATCGGCAGAAGGTCGATGCCGACGACCTTGCCCTTCGGTCCGACCTTGCGGGCCGCGATCTGCGACCAGCCGCCGGGCGCAGCACCGAGATCGACCACGCGCTGGCCGGATTTCAGCACATGAAACTTCTCGTCGATCTCAAGCAGCTTGAACGCCGCGCGCGAGCGATAGCCTTCACGCTTGGCGCGCGCCACATAGGGATCGTTGAGCTGCCTCTCGAGCCATTTCTGGGACGAGAGCGTGCGCTTATGCGCCGTCTTCACCCGCTGCTTGAGGTTGCGGGTTCCGGAGCCGGATTTGCTGGTGCTCACCGATGCCCCCCTCGCCACACGCTGTCTTCACGCATCATGTTCATCAAAATTCCTTCGCGGAGCCCGCGATCGGCGATGCGCAGGCGATCCGAGGGGAACGCCCGACGGATCGCTTCCAGGATCGCGCAGCCCGCCAGCACCAGATCGGCGCGCTCCTTGCCGATGCAAGGGTTGGCGGCACGCTCGTCGAAATCCGAGTTCAACAATCGCTCGACCACGGCGGAGATGTCCTCGCCGTGCATCCACATCCCGTCGACCCGGCGGCGGTCGTAGCGTGCCAGACCTAGATGAATTCCCCCAACGGTCGTGACCGTGCCGGAGGTACCCAGAAGATGGAAACTCGGCGCCCGCCCGGCCTCGGCGGCGACAAGGGAAAAATCGAGCAGAAGCTCCGACACTTCCTCGACCATGCCCTCGAAGGTCTCGCGGGCCACATGGACGCCGCCATGGCGCTCGGCCAGGGTCACGACCCCGACGGGGAGCGAATCCCAGGCCCGGATCCGCTTGCAGGGATCGGCGAACATATGCGGCGCAAGACCGTCGAGCCAGGCAATCTCGGTCGAGCCGCCCCCGATATCGAACACGATCACGGATTGCGCCTGCGGGTCGACGAGGGAGGCGCAGCCGGTAACGGCGAGATAAGCCTCGGTCTTGCGGTCGACGACTTCGAGTTCGAGTTCAAGATCGCTGCGCACGCGCTCGATGAAAGCTTGGCCGTTGGCGGCAAGGCGGCACGCCTCCGTGGCGACGAGGCGGGCGCGCAGGACGTCCTTGGCTGCCATCTTGTCCCGGCAGACGCGAAGGGCGTCGATCGTCCGCTCGATGGCGTCCTCGCTCAGGTGATTGCCGAAACCGAGGCCCTCGCCCAAGCGCACGATTCGGGAAAAGGCGTCGATCACGCGAAAGCCGAAATGCGCCGGCTCGGCGATCAGCAGGCGGCAATTATTGGTGCCGAGATCGAGCGCCGCGTAGCTGCGCGCCGAACGGCGCCGCCCGCTTTGCCGCCTCGCTGCCTCATCGGAGCGATCCGCGCGACAGGGCGAGCCCGCATCGGATCCCGCGAGCGGAATCGATCGGCCCTCCTCTGCTTCGGCAATCGCATCGTACTTAACAGTCAAAACGATATCCCTGGCATCGGAATGGATGCCTGTTTGGAACCGAGAGTACCAACCGCCCCATGCTTCTGCCAAGGGCGGGCGAGAAGTTTTGGGGTGAGCGCCGGGGGCTCAGAGCGAGAGACCGCGCAGGCGCTCCGTCAGGCCGGCCAGCACATCGGCTCCCACATTGGCGAAAGCCACCCGCAGATGTCCTTCCTGCCCCGGCCCGAAATAGCTTCCCGGCAGGCACAGGACGCCGCGCTCGGTGGCGAGCCTCTCCGCAACCGCCTGAGCGGACTTTTCCGGGAATGGGTGGCTGAGATAGGCGAAATAGGCGCCGACGGATTCGATGCGCCACTCCGGAAGAGGCGCAAGTGCCTGCCGGAACACTTCAGCGCGCCGGTTGATCTCGGCGCGGTTTTCCTCGCGCCAGTCGCGCAAGGAATCAATGGCCCAAGGCAGGACCGCCTGCGCGGTCCGGGGTGCGCAGATCTGGATGCAGTCGAGAATCTTGGCGACCTGCTCGATCAGCCCGGCATCCGCCGTGATCGCGCCCATGCGGTGCCCGGGAATCGCATAGGATTTCGAGAACGAATAGAGCTGGATCACCGGCCCGCGCCACTCCTCGGACGTGAAAAGACCGTGAGCCCGGTTCACGCCCTTTGGCAGGAAATCCCGATAAGTCTCGTCAATGACGAGATGAATCCCACGCCTGCGGCAGAGTTCCGCAAAGCCTTCGATCACGTGTGCCGGATAGACCGCGCCGGTCGGGTTGTTGGGCGTGACGAGAACGATGGCCTTCACTTTCTCATCGATCAGCGCCTCGGCATCCTCGATGCGCGGAACGAATCCAGCCTCCGGACGGCAGGGCAGAGGACGCGGCTCGATGCCCAGCATGTCGAGGCTCATCTGGTGGTTGAAATACCACGGCGTCGGCAGAAGAACCGCGTCGCCATGGCGGGCGAGCAGCATCATCGTGGCGAAGAAAGCGAGATTACAGCCCGCGGTGACCGCCGTATCCCCGGGCTCGATCCGGCCCTCGTAGATGCGGGACAGCTCGGTGGCGTAAGCCTGCCTCAGACCCGCATCGCCATTGATCGGGCCATATTGCGCGCCGGAGGCCGAACCGGCCGTGGCGGCGAGCCGCTCGAGCATGCCGGCGTGGGGCGCATTGCCCGGCACGGCCTGAGACAGGTTGATGAGCGGGCCGAAGGCGCCATCGTAACGCTTCGTCCAGCTCTGCGCTTCGGGAATAGGCGGGCTTCCGACATCCGCGACGAGGGGATTGATGGAGTTCGGGACGCCGCTCGCCATGGAATCGTTCAGCCTTGAAAAAGAGGAAGGATGGGAGTTCCGGCAAAGGTTCACCGAAACGTCCCATCCTTCAAGATCGAATCCCTGACGAAAACGTCAGGATGCAAGACTCGAAGCGAAGAACTGCTTAGTCCTTCGCACGCTCCACGTAGGAACCGTCTTCCGTCATGATGACGACGCGGGTGCCGGCCTGGATATGCGGGGGCACCAGGGTGCGTACGCCGTTCGAGAGCATCGCGGGCTTGTAGGAGGACGAGGCCGTCTGGCCCTTCACGACCGGCTCGGTCTCGGTGATCTCGAGCGTCACGCGGGCGGGCAGTTCGATGGCGATCGGCACGCCGTTATGGGTCGAGAGCATCACGGCCATGCCTTCCTGAAGATAGGGCTTCTGGTCGCCGATGATATCCAGCGGCACGGCCACCTGATCGTAGGTTTCCGGGTTCATGAAATGGAAGCCCTCGCCGTCCTCGTAGAGGAAGGTGTGCTCACGGTCCTCCACGAAGGCGCGCTCGACCTGCTCGGTGGTGCGGTAGCGCTCGGACACCTTCACGCCATCCGAAATACGGCGCATGTCGAGCTGGGTGACAGGCGTACCCTTGCCGGGGTGGATGTTCTGGGCGGTGAGAACCACATAGAGCCGGCCGTCCATATCGACGACATTGCCTTTGCGGAGCGTAGAGGCGATGACCTTCACGGGAAGCTTTCCTTGTGACAAATAGGGCGCGTCGTGAGGGTCGGGCCGTCCAGCCCCCGGAGACGCTCAAAAAACGTTTTCGATGCCGCACTAGCCTATCTTCGCGCAAATCGCCAGCCTGACCGCATAAAACCCCGGTTAACCCTTTGGAACGGAAAGCAGCCATGCCCGCCCCCTCCCCCTGGTGGACGCCGCATGTCCATGCCGACCGCCGCCCGTTTCTCCTGAGCCGCAATCGAATCCAGGCATCCTTGCGGGAGTTCTTCGCGGAACGGGATTTCGTCGAGGTCGATACCGCCACGCTTCAGGTCTCGCCCGGCAACGAGGCGCATCTCCATGCCTTCGCCACCGAAGCGGTCGGGATGGGCGGCGACAAGACGCCGCTTTACCTGCACACGTCCCCGGAATTCGCCTGCAAGAAACTCCTGGCGGCGGGCGAGAGGCGTATTGCCTGCTTCGCCCATGTCTACCGCAACCGCGAGCGCGGCCCCCTGCACCACCCGGAATTCACGATGCTGGAATGGTATCGCGTCGGGGAATCCTATGAGGCCCTGATGCGGGATTCCGCCAAGATCCTTGGACTTGCGGCGGAAAAAGCCGAAACCGGCACCCTCACCTTCCGCGGCAGCGAGGTCGATCCCTTCAAGGAGCCGGAACGGCTGAGCGTCGCGGAAGCGTTCGAGCGTTTCGCGGGCATCGACCTCCTTGCCTCCATCGACCGGACGGGTGCGACGGATCGGGGGCATCTGGCCTCGTCCTTGAAGCAGGCGGGCATGCGGGTGGCCGAGGACGATACGTGGTCCGATCTCTTCAGCCGCGTCATCGTCGAGCGGGTAGAGCCCCATCTCGGCCATGGACGCGCCACGATCCTGGACGAATACCCCGTCGCGGAGGCGGCCCTCGCCCGCCCGACGGCCCGCGATCCGCGCGTGGCGGAACGGTTCGAGCTCTATGCCTGCGGCGTCGAATTGGCCAATGCCTTCGGCGAATTGACCGACACAGTGGAGCAGCGCCGTCGGTTCGAGGGAGAAATGACGGAGAAGATGCGGGTTTACGGCGAAAGCTATCCTGTGGATGAAGACTTCCTGGCGGCTCTCGCCCTCATGCCGGAGGCAAGTGGCATTGCGCTCGGCTTCGACCGCCTCGTGATGCTGGCGACGGGTGCTTCCCGCATCGATCAGGTCCTGTGGGCTCCGGTCCCGGAGGCGGCCCGATGACAGCCGCCCGCGTGCTCAAGACCCCCAAGGATCTGGCCGAGGCCGGTCTCGTCGAGGCCGAGCACCTTGGCGATATCGGCCGCGTGGCGGAGCGCTACGCCATCGCGATCACCCCCGCCATGGCCGCATTGATCGACCGGAACGACCCGAACGATCCGATTGCCCGCCAGTTTGTGCCCGATGCGGCGGAACTCGTCACGACTCGGCAAGAACGCGACGATCCCATCGGCGATCTCGCGCACAGCCCGGTCGAGGGCATCGTCCATCGCTATCCCGACCGGGTCCTGCTCAAGGCGGTCCATGTCTGCCCGGTCTATTGCCGCTTCTGCTTCCGGCGCGAGATGGTGGGGCCGCAGGGCCTCGGCACTCTCTCGCCCGAGGCCATGGACAAGGCTTTCGCCTATATCGCCGACCATCCCGAAATCTGGGAGGTGATCCTGACCGGCGGCGATCCACTGGTCCTCTCCCCGCGCCGCCTCGCCGAGATCATGGAGCGGATGGCGAAGATCGAGCACGTAAAGATTGTCCGCTTTCACACCCGCATTCCCGTGGTCGAGCCGGACCGGATCGATGCGTGGCTGATTGCGGCGCTGAAAGCGAGCGGCAAGACCACTTATGTAGCGCTCCACGCCAACCATCCGCGCGAATTGACCGACGCGGCGCGCGCGGCCTGCGCCCGTCTCGTCGATGCGGGCATCGTCATGCTCAGCCAGACCGTGCTTCTGCGGGGAATCAACGACGACCCGGAAACATTGGCGGTGCTCATGCGTGCCTTCGTGGAGGCACGGATCAAGCCTTACTATCTCCACCACCCTGACCTTGCCCCCGGCACGAGCCATTTCCGTCTGTCGATCGAGGAAGGTCAGGCGCTCGTAGCAGGCCTGCGCGGGCGGATCTCCGGCCTGTGTCAGCCGACCTATATCCTCGACATCCCGGGAGGCCACGGCAAAGCCGTCATTGGGACAAGCGCCATCAGGGGTGACGGTAAAGGGAGCTATTCCATCTCCGATTTCAAGGGCCGGGATCACATCTATCCGCCGGAAGGCTTGGCCGATGAAGCCGGAATCCCAACAGCCTGATTCCTCCGAACGTCCGCACAGGATGGACGCCAGGCCTTTCGAACGAGTGCGTTCCCCTTCCGTGCAACGGCACCTCGGCCGGTGCCGTTGCCACTCTTTAATTCTCGCTCAGCTCGCATAGCTGAATTTCGGCAGCCACCCTGCCTTGCCTTCCGGAATGAGATCGAAGAGGTGCCAGACGCTGCAGAAATCGTCCCCATGCGCAAACCCCGTATCGGCCACCCGCAAAATCTTGCCACCCTTGCGCCTGAAGACCGAAACGCCCGGCATCGCGCGGCCATTCGGGCGATATCCCATGTCTTCGGCAAATGTCGTGCCCTGGTTCGAGATCATGGGAAATTTCCAGCCACGACCGGCCGCGAAGCTCTGCTGACGCTCGGGGGCATCCGGCGACGACACCACGAAGGCGGCACGGTCGCGCAAATGCTCGTACACGCCGTTGAAGCCGTCAGCCCACATCGTGCAACTTGCACAACCGGTGCCCATGTTGTGGATGACGAGCAGCGTGTCCTTGTCGCCGAACAAGGATGACATTCGCGCCCTGCCCCGTGCCGTCGCGAATTCATAATCCTCGACCTCCTCGGGCTCGATCGAAGCCTGAGTGTTCCGCATTTTCTCGCGAATATCGGCGATCTGGCTTCGATACCCGGCCAGCTTCTCGGCGGCGTCCCTGTACTTCATCGCTCATCCTGCCTTTGTTCAAATGCCATACTGGTCGCGAAGGGCCACCCAGGCCATCGGATAGGGTAGATCCGCCTCGTCGCGCCCCTTGGGCACGAGATCGAGGTAGTGATAGGCGGTGTTCATCATGTCGATGCCGCGCCGGTAGCAGGAATAGGTGTGGAAGACCTGCCCGTCGGTATCCTTGAAGAATACGCTGATCCCCGGCAGGTCCGACATGTTCGCCTTGTTCTGCGCATAGTTGTCGATGGCCTTGCCGCTGGCGAGGTCCTCCGGCCTGAAGGATGCATTGTAGTCGTAGCTGAAATCGCTGCCGGAAGACGACAGCCATTTGAAGCTCCACCCCTGACGCCCTGCGAACTCCTGAAGCTTCGATACCGGCGCGCGCGAGACGGCGACGAGAGTCACGTCGCGCTGGTTGAGATGCGGCACGATGCCGTTGAAGTTGTCGGCCCAGAACGAGCAGCTTTTGCAGCCCGCCTGCCACTCGGGAGCGAACATGAAATGGTAGACGACGAGCTGGGAACGCCCTTCGAACAGCTCGGCAAGCGTCTGTTTCCCTGCGGAACCGTCGAACACGTAGTCCTTGGTCACGCGTGTCCAAGGCAGATCGCGGCGCGCCTGGCTGAGCTCGTCCCGCAGCCTCGTGAATTCCTTTTCCTTGGCGAGGAGCTGCCTGCGCTGCTCCATCCATTGTTCGGGCGTGACGACTTGATGATGGGTCATGCTCATTTCTCCGATCGTGGCTTGACCGTTTGCTTTCTTCCGCGGGCAGACGACGTCCCTGCCCGCTTGCCGCGACTTGCCTTCTCCGCCTTTGCGGAATTCTCCCGCTCGATTTCCTCCAGCGTGACCGCCAGCAGATCGAACTGAGCTTGCCAGTATTTGCTGTAGCGATTGAGCCAGATGGCGGCGCTGTAGATCGGCCCGGCATCGAGCCGGCAACGGCTGATACGGCCCGTGCGCTCCTGAGTGACCAATCCGGCACGGACCAGAACTTGGATGTGGCGCGAGACGGCCTGCAACGAGATATCGAAATGCGCAGCAACCTCCGAAACGAGCAGATCGTGTCCATCGAGCCGGTCGAGAATTTCGCGCCGCACCGGGTCCGAGAGCGCGGCAAAAACCAAGTCCAATGCCTGCTCTTCGTCATCGGCGGATGACGCTTGCCCGACGACACGAAGTTGCGACGGATTACCCATGTGGATGCGACCATCATTCAACAGATTCGTTGATAATCAACCATATCGTTGACTATCGGTCAAGCGGCCTGAGACAATCGGCGGCGTGCGCGGTCGTGCGCCAAGTGGCAAAAGGGGAAACGAGCGATTTCCGATAGGCGCTCTCCCTCCGCATTTTGTGTCGACTCGGCCGCCGAATTGCTGAAGAAGGGGGAATTTCCGGAGCCCTGACCAAGCGAATGACTGGACCTCTGATCGACCTCGGCACGCGCACCCTCGTCATGGGCGTTCTGAACGTCACGCCGGACTCTTTCTCGGATGGAGGACTCTTCGCCGACCCGGAAGAGGCTGTTCGGCATGCCTGCGACATGGTGCAGGCGGGAGCCGACATCATCGATATCGGAGGCGAATCCACGCGCCCCGGCTACACGCCGGTAAGCCCCGAGGAAGAACAGAGGCGGGTCATCCCGATCATCCGCGAGGTTGCGTCCAAAGTCGACGTCCCACTCTCCATCGATACCTACCGGGCAGCGACGGCGCGCGCCGCAATCCTGGCCGGGGCCGCCATCGTAAACGACATCTGGGGCCTGCAGCACGATCCCGACATGGCCGCGGTCGTTGCCGAGTTTTCCGTTCCGGTGGTCGTGATGCACAACCGCACGCAGGTCGACCCCAACCTCGATATCGTCGTGGACATGCAACGGTTCTTCGAACGCTCGTTGTCGCTGGCGCGAGAGGCGGGCGTCCCGGATCGGCATGTCATCCTCGATCCGGGTATCGGCTTCGGCAAGACGGCCGAGCAGAACATGGATGTTCTGCGCCGTCTGGAAGAGGTAAAGGCACTCGGCTTTCCGGTGCTCGTCGGGGCATCCCGCAAATCGTTTCTCGGCCGCTTCTACGATCCGCCGGTGCCCCCGCGCGAGCGATTGTTCGGTTCCCTTGCCGCGCATGTCATTGCCATCGGCAAGGGCACCGACATCATCCGCGTCCACGATGTCAAGGCTCATGTGGAAGCATGCCGGGTGGCGGACGCCCTGGTGCGAGGAATGCCATGACAGATACGATCATCATCTCCCGCCTGGCGGTCTACGCTCATCATGGCGTGCATGCGGAAGAGGAACGACTGGGGCAGCGTTTTTACGTGACGCTGCATTGCTCGCTCGATCTCAGGCCGGCCGGGCTCAGCGACGATTACGGCCTGTCGGTCTGCTACGGGAGCCTGGCCGAGCTGGTGAACGAGATCGCGACGACGAGGCGCTTTCGCATCATCGAGGGGCTGGCCGAGGCCATTGCTGCCGGCGTGCTTGAAAAGTTCAAGCTCGTCACGGCGGTGACCGTGCGGGTGGAGAAACCAGAAGCGCCCGTTCCCTTCATCATGGATGGCGTGGCGGTCGAGATCACGCGGCTCCGGGATGCCTGAAGTCAGCCTGAGCCTCGGCAGCAATGTCGGCGACAAGCAGGCCAATCTTGCGCGCGCCATCGCGATTCTTGCGGAACGCGGTGTCATGATCCTCGCGCGTTCGGCCGATTACCGGAGCGAACCGTGGGGACCGGTTGCGCAGGATTGGTTCGTGAATGCCTGCGTATTGGCGGAAACCGAACTCGCACCGGAGGCCTTGCTTTCCCTCTGCCTGGACGTGGAACGGGAACTGGGGCGCACGCGCGAGGTCCGGTGGGGACCGCGGATCATCGACATCGATATTCTGACCTACGGCGATTGTGAGGTGAACGGCCCTCCGCTGACGATCCCGCATCCTCATATGCTGGAGCGGGCTTTTGTCCTTGTGCCCCTGGCCGAGATCGCGCCCTGGTTGAGCGTGGGCGGACAGCCGATTGCGCGGGCCCTCGCTGCCTTGAACCAAGAAGGTATCTCCCGTCTTTAGCGAGGCGAAGCCACGGCCGGCTGTTGCACGATCCCGATGAGAGAGGCCAGGCTTCGATCCTAGTAGAGCGTTGCTAGCGCCTCGCGCGTGAAGTCGCGCAGTTGCTCGGGGCGGTTCTGGCGAATCTTCGTGGCCCATTCGGGATCAGAGAGGACCGCACGGCCCACGGCGACGAGATCGAAATCGCCGCGGTCCATCCGACGCAGCAATTCATCGAGGGAACTCGGATGGGAGCTTTCGCCCTGGAAGGCGGCGATGAATTCCCCCGACAGACCGACGGAGCCGACGGTGATGGTCGCCTTGCCGGTCAGCTTCTTCGCCCAGCCGGCGAAGTTCAGGTCCGAGCCTTCGAATTCCGGCTGCCAGAAGCGCCGCTGGGAGCAATGGAAAATATCCACGCCAGCTTCGGCCAACGGCTTCAGCCAAGCCTCCATCTCCTCGGGAGTCTTGGCGAGCTTGACGGCGAAATCCTGCTGTTTCCACTGCGACAATCTCAGGATGATCGGGAAATCCCCACCGATTGCGGCGCGCACCGCCTTGACGATCTCGGCGGCGAAGCGGCTGCGCTCGGGCAAGGTTGCGCCGCCGAACTTGTCGGTTCGCTTGTTGGTGCCTGCCCAGAAGAACTGGTCGATCAGGTAGCCATGCGCCCCGTGAAGCTCGACCGCGTCGAAGCCGAGGCGTTTCGCATCGCCCGCCGCGCGCGCGAAGGCGGCGATCGTGTCGGCGATGTCGCTCTCCGTCATTTCCACGCCGCCCTTCTCACCCGGCACGACGAGACCGGACGGGCCCTCGAAAGGCGCCGGCGGCGTCCAGCCGGAATCGTGCTTGTGCATGACGCCCATATGCCAGAGCTGCGGCGCCATCGCTCCGCCATCCGCATGCACCTCGTCGATCACCCTCTTCCAGCCCTCGAGTGCCTTGTCACCGTAGAAATGCGGGACATTCGGATCATTCGACGAGGCAGGCCGGTCCACGACCGTTCCTTCCGAGACGATCAGGCCGACCTGACGCGCGCGACGGCGGTAATAGGCGGCAACCTCGGGTGTCGGCACGCCTCCCGGCGAGAACGATCGCGTCATGGGGGCCATGACGATGCGGTTCTTCAGATTCAGAGATTTCAGGCTGAAGGGGCGGAAAAGGATGTCCACATTCATGGGTCTCGTCCATTCATCGCGTGGCGGATAAAGCCGGAGAAAGCTCTCGAAGCGCCAGGGAAACTAATACATCCGCGATGGAAACGATCTGATGCGGATCAGGTTGCAGGGCACCTGGCTCTTGTGGAGCCCCTTGGCAGAGGCGAAGCCCGCCATAGCTGGTAGTGCTTTATCGGGAACAACGGGCATGGATATCGGCTTTCTTGGGCTTGGCCATATGGGCCGGGCCATGGCGGCGAACCTGGTCAAAGCGGGACACCGGGTGCGCGTCTGGAACCGCTCCCGCCCACCGATCGAAGCCCTGGTCGCACAGGGAGCCGTTGCGGCTAATGACCCCGGCGAGGCGTTCCAAGGCGACGCGGTCATCTCCATGCTTGCGGACGATGCCGCCTTGCGCGCCGTCCTGACCGATGGGGGATTGCTGACGAGAAGCGTCAAGCCTGCGGTTCATGTCAGCATGGCGACCATTTCTGTCGCCTTCGCCCGGGAACTGGCGGAGGCCCATGCCAGGGCCGGGATCGCCTTCCTATCCGCTCCCGTCTTCGGACGTCCCGATGTCGCTGCGGCGGGCCAGCTCCAGATCGTCTGCGCGGGCGAGGAAGCTGCCACCGCGCAGGTCCGGCCGCTGCTCGACGTTCTGGGGCAAAGGATATGGCCGGTGGGCCGGGAACCGCATCAGGCGAATGCGGTGAAACTTGCGGGCAATTTCATGCTCGCCGCCGCCATCGAGGCCATGGGAGAAGCCTCGGCCCTGGTCCGAGCCTATGGGGTCGAGGCGTCCGATCTGCTGAACATCCTGACCAACACATTGTTCGCCTCACCGGTCTACAAGGGCTATGGCGGCCTGATCTCCGAAAACCGTTACGAGCCGCCAGGATTCAAGCTCGCGCTCGGGGCCAAGGATATTCGCCTTGTCCTGGCGGCCGGAGACGATGCGCGGGTTCCGCTGCCGACGGCGAGCGTCCTGCATGACAGCCTGCTCGAAGCTCTCGCATATGGCGACGGCGACAAGGATCTGGCTGCCCTCGCCCGCGTCGCCGCCCGACGCGCCAGACAGGACGAGCCCGCCTGAGCGCAACCCCATCGCGGGGAAGCGGGTTCAAACGGCGACTTTGGCCTTCTCGGCCGTGGTTTTCTCGGCGATGTCGAGCGAGTGAACAAGTTCCTTCGCCGGCTTGGGACGTCCGAAATAATAGCCCTGGACTTCATTGCAGCCGGCAGCACGGAGCTGCTGGAACTGGTCTTCCGTTTCCACGCCCTCGGCAACGGTGATCATTCCGAGGCTTGCGCCAAGGCTCGTGATCGATTGAACGATCGCAAGGCAATCTGCCCGCGAGGACAATCCCTGTACGAAGGACTGGTCGATCTTGATCTTGTCGAACGGAAAGCTGCGCAGATAGCTCAGGGAAGAATAGCCCGTGCCGAAATCGTCCATGGCGATGCGCACGCCGAGATGACGCAGCTGATGAAGCGTAGCCAGAGTCGTATCGTTGTCCTGGAGCAAAACCGACTCGGTGATTTCCAGCTCCAACCGTATGGGAGACAGGCCCGAGCGCGCGAGAGCCTGTCTCACGCATTGCACGAGGCCCTTGTTCCTGAACTGCACCGGCGAGAGATTGACCGCGACCTTGACGGAAGCCGGCCACTTCGCCGCCTCCCTGCAGGCCTCCTCGATCACCCATTCGCCGAGCGGCGAGATCAGCCCGATATCCTCGGCCACCGGGATGAACTCCCCCGGAGAGACGATACCCCGCTCGGGATGACGCCAGCGCAAAAGCGCCTCATAGCCGCTGATCTGCTCTTTGCGAATGTCGACCTGCGGCTGATAGAAAAGCTCGAACTCGCGGTTCACGAGGGCCTTGCGCAAATCGACTTCGAGAACACGCCTCGCCTGCAGCTCCGCATCCATTTCCGGCTCGAAGAATCGGAACGTGCCGCGTCCGACGGCTTTGGCCCGGTAAAGTGCCAGATCCGCATGCTTGAGGAGCTGGTCCGGCGTCATGCTGCCTTCCGGTGCGAGCGCGATGCCGACGCTGGTGCCGATGACGATCTCCTGCCCATCGATTTCGTAAGGCGCCCCGAGTGATTCGACGATGCGCATGGCGAGCACCGCACAATCATGCGGCTCGCTGACCGCCACCTGCAGCACCGCGAATTCATCCCCGCCAAGACGCGCCACCACATCGCCCTCGCGCACGCAGGCCCGAAGCCGTTGGGCGACAACCTTCAGAAGCGAATCGCCGGTCTCGTGGCCCAGGGTATCGTTCACATCCTTGAAACGATCGAGATCGAGGCAGAGTACCGCAAGGCTGGCATCGCTGCGTTGGGCATGGGCCAGGGCCCGCTCCATTTGCTCTCGAAACAGCACCCTGTTGGCGAGATCCGTCAGGGCATCGTGATGGGCCATGTAGGCGATCTGAGATTCCGCCTGGCGCCGCTCCGTGATGTCCTCGTAGGTAGCGACCCAGCCGCCGCTGCTCATGGGTTGATGCGAGACGGCGATCGTGCGCCCGCCGGGTTGCCCCTGGATGAACGTGGCGCTGCGTCGGTTGTGGATCAACTCCTGCTGCTCGGCGCAGATCTGCCGCAAGGCAGCCGCGCCCTCCCGGCCTCGCGCATCCGCATGGCTGATGAGCTCGCCCAACGTGGCACCCGGCTGAACCGTCCTCTCCAGCTCGAAGAGTTGCGCGAAGCGCGCGTTGAACACGATGATCCGTCCGGCGGAATCCACCATGCACAGACCATGGGACATGTTGTTGAGGGCGGTATCGAACCGCTCGTTCTGGGTGCGGAGCTCGAGTTCCTGGATCTGCAGCACCTCGTTCTGATGCTGAAGCTCTACATAGGCATTGTTGAGCGCCTTGTTGGCATGCTTTAGCTCGTCGGAGGTCCGCTGCAGGTTCTCGGCAAGGAAACGCAGCTCGTGATGCGCGCGGGTGAGCAGGCGGTTATGCCAGCCGAGAAGGCCGAGCAGGATGAAGCCGCAGATGACGAGGCCGGCCGCCACGCTCGAGAAGAGCCAATGCAGGCGGATCAACTCATGCTGGTCCTGCGTGACGCGCTCCGCCCCGTAATGGTTCGCGGCGGAGGCAAGCCCCGTGATCTTGGTTTCGAGCGGCTTGAGAAGCGCAAGCGTTCTCTCGGCATTGCCCGGTTGATCGAGTTGCTGGACCAGAGGCCCTGCCGCCGCCAGCACCCCGGTCAGGAGCCGAACGGTGTTCTGGCGCTCAGGATCGCGCCTGACGAAGTCCTGAAATTCTCCGTCGTTCAGAAGCTTCACCCGGCTGAGCAGAATATCGAAACGCAGCTCGACCTCATTCTTGTCGACACCGCTTCTCGGCACGCTGAATGCGCTCAAACGCTGTTCGAGCCGCGTGAATTCGGATACCGCCTGGCTCGCGAGCCAGGAGGTATTGTAGCGGGAGACCAGTTTCAAAGCCTCCTGACGCTCGACGACGAGGCTTGAAATATAGGCAGCCGAAAGAAGGAAGCAGCCGATGACGACGGCGAGCGCCAACTTGAGGATGCGCAGCGACAATGACGATCCGTCGGAGCTCATCGGTAGTGCTCGCCCGCCTTTTTACTTCACGACGATCTTGGCAACCTGCCAGACGGCACGGCCATAGAAGGTCTGACTCTTCAACGTGGGATTGCTGTCAAAGGGGTAGATGACGAAAAGCGGCCCCTTGTCCTTCACCGGCATGTACTCGCCATTGCGCTTGAGCGCGAGAATGACGTTGTATTTTGCGAAATCCTCCATCGGAATCTCACTGCTGTAGTCGTTCAGCGCAACGACGCCCACACGCTCTCCCGAAGCACCGACCAGTTTCATCAGCTTGTCGAGTAAGACGCCCTCGAACTTGACCGGGCCGGTATACCACGGCGTGGTGGTTTCGACGGTCACCAGCCCGAGCGCTTCCAGCATCGGGCGGTCGAACTGGGCCTCGCCGTCCTTGTTGGTCGTGCTGATCTTGCCCGAAATCGTCAGAATCGGCTTCTCGGTCGGAACCGGAAGCGGATCGGCGTGCGCAACGCTTGCCGACACGAGGCCGAACAGAACGACGAAAGCCCCCACGAAATTTTGTTTCATTCTTCTTATGGACATTTTTTCTCCGTTTCTGTCTTGGAACCAGATATGCGACCCTATAATTTTACTTAAAAATCCTAACAATGGTTCAATGTTAATTTTAATATCAACAAAAACAGGTTATATCCAGATCTAAGCGTCTTGTGTCGACTACGTAATATTTGATGCTACGTTAGGAGATAGGACGGCAACTGAAAAACAAAAATAGTAGGCAAATCATGAACTTCCATACGCGAGAGGTGAAGCTTTCCCGGCTTTGCAACGAAGCCCTGAGCGAACCCCTCGATGAGGCCGAAAAGGCCGCCATGATTGCCGCCGCCGCCCAGAAGGTGGAGGAGCTGTTCGATATTCTTTGCATTGACCATGAGAACGATCACAACACCCGCGAGACGCCGATGCGCGTCGCGAAGATGTATGTCGAGGAGATTCTCGAAGGTCGTTATACGGCTCCGCCGCGCATCACCGAATTCGATAACGCCCAGGCCTACGACCAGCTGATCGTAACCGGGCCGATCGAGCTGCGCTCCATGTGCGCGCATCATCTCATGCCGATCTACGGCGCTGCCTATATCGGAATCCTCCCCGCCGCCGACGGGAAGATCATCGGGCTGTCGAAATACGACCGGATCGTCGAGCATTTCGCCTCCCGCCTTCAGATCCAGGAGGAACTGGTCAAGCAGATCGGCCAGTACATCGTCGACATGACCAAGCCGCGTGGCCTCGCCGTGCGGATCAGCGCCGTGCATATGTGCAAGACGCAAAGGGGCGTGCGCGCGAGCCGCCGCAGCCGCATGGTCAACACCTATTACTGGGGCGACATGGCGGAAAATGCGGAGATGAAGCGCGAATTCCTGGACGAGTGCGTCGCACTTGATCGCGGAAATGCGGAATAGGCCCTGAGCCAGGACAGAACCAGGAATCAGCGCAAATGAACATGCCCGTTGCCATGACCACCCTCGACCCTGGCGCTGAACCTATGGTTCGCGAAATTTATCGATCGACAAAGACCTACGATCACAACGAGGGCCTGTCCTGCTGCTTCCGGCAATGGCGCGCCACTCACTCCCATTGCCGCCTGATCCATGGCTACGCCCTGGCCTTCAGATTCGTGTTCGCCACGCACGAGCTCGACGAGCGCAACTGGTGCTTCGATTTCGGCGGGCTGAAGCCGGTGAAGGAATGGCTGAAGTATATGTTCGACCACACGATGCTCGTGGCCGAGGACGATCCCGAGCTGACGCGGTTCGAAACCATGCACCGTGACGGCCTGGTCGATCTGCGCGTGCTGCCATCGGTGGGATGCGAAGCGACCGCCAAATATGTCTACGATTACGTCGCTGCCTATGCCCATGCCCAGACCGGAGGTCGGGTCTGGCTGGAGAGCGTCGAAGTGAAGGAGCATAGCGGCAACTCGGCGATCTATTCCCGCTGAAACCGCCACGTCCCGTCAATCGAAAGAGGCAGGCCGGGGCCGTCCAGCCTGCCTCTTTTTATGAGCCCCCGATCCGCTTTATCAGCGTCCGGTGCCAAACGAATAGGAGACGGTGAGGCCGAGGCCGACCTGGTTCTCGGAGCCGAACCGCTTGACGATCGGGCTGTCGGCGGCATCGCCCACCAGACGCTTGTAGGTCACATAGGCGGTCGTCGACCATTGCTCCGACCAGTTGTAGCTGACACCCGCGGTCGCGCCGACCGAGGTGACGCCGCCGGAGGGCTTGTAAGGCGTGACCTGGCCGTTGAGTGCCGCCTCGAATGGCGTCACGCCGAAATAGGTTTCCATGAACTCGCTGTCGCCCAGCGCCAGACGCGGGCCGACGGACACGGTGAAGGCGCCGAGTGTCTGCACGAGGTCGAGGCCGAGATCGGCGACGAAGCCCCGATGTCCGTTGACGCCATGCCGGAGCTCGGCGCGGGCACGCAGGAACGCGACCGGCCAATATTCGACGAAAACGCCGGGCTCCACGGCCCAGTCGATCTTTTCGAGACCAAACAGGCGGCGGTCGTCCTTGAGATAGCGCCCGCCCTGGAAACGGCCGACGACACCGAAGCGAACCGCCGAATCCTCGAGAAAGGAGAAGCTCAAGCCATCGTCGGGAGCGCTGAAGCGTTCCTGCGTTCCGGCCCGGCGGAAGCTCAAGGACGGAAAGCCGAACACGCTGAAATCATCCGCGCCGGGATAGGACGGGCCGACCTTGAGGTTACCCTTCACGGTCACGATCCAGCCCGCAGGGACAATAGGCTCGGGAGAGAAGAGGAGATCCGCAGCCTGAACCGGAACCGCCGCCGAACCGACGGCGAAGAACGTGACAAGTGCGAGAGATTTCGAAAAACGCATAACGCTTCCTGCAGCAGGCTGGGAAATGTCGTCCTGACCTCGAAACGTGCCGAAGGTCAAGCAACGTCAGGGTGAGCGCTCGCCTTACCATACGTAAAATACATGATCGACCGCCGATCGACGCAGGCGAGACGGATTCGACAATCTATCGCCCGGTGTATCCGGCACGAAACAGGTCTACACTTCTTCCCGGTCTCCGGCGTCTCAAGTTTTTGTCCTACGGCTCGCGGAATTGCCGATGCATGATCCCAAGGGAAGTTCTCCGAAGCATCCTTCATCGGTCGCACTCGCGCCTTCGCCTTCAGCGGCCCCGGCTTCGCTGCAAGACCTGCAGCGGCGTGTGCGCCCTGTCCTGGTGGCGGTGCCGGCCGTCGGGCTTCTTCTGGGGTTCCTGGCCTCCCTGTCGGGATTCAAGGCGTGGCCGGAATGGATCTGGGCCGCAGCGACGGTCCCGGTCCTTGCCGCGCTCCTTATCGAAATCGTCGCCAGTCTGCGGCGGGGCGATGTGGGTCTCGACATCGTCGCCGCCCTGTCCATGTCCGGCGCCCTGGCCCTGGGCGAAAATCTCGCCGCCGTGGTGGTCGCGCTCATGTATGCGGGCGGGCAATATCTGGAAAGCTATGCCGAGCGCCGGGCCAATCGTGAGATGACGGCCCTGCTCTCCCGCGTGCCGCACACCGCCATGCGTTACACTGACGACCGTCTCGAAGAGATCGCCCTCGATGCCGTTTATCCGGGAGACAGGCTGCTGGTGCGCCGGGGAGAGATCGTCCCGGTTGACGGGTCCGTCGCAAGCGGCGTTGCCGTCCTCGATCAATCGGCCCTGACGGGCGAGGCGATTCCGGTGCAGCTGCAGGCGGGCGAGACGGTGATGAGCGGCTCGACCAATGCGGGTGATGCTTTCGACCTGTCGGCGTCTCGCCGGGCCGGAGAAAGCACCTATGCGGGCATCATCCGCCTCGTCGAGGCGGCCCAGCGCTCGAAAGCGCCGATGGCCCGCCTCGCCGACCGGTTTGCCCTAGTGTTTCTCGCCGTCACCGTTCTACTCGCAGGAGGAGCCTGGCTTGCAACCGGCGACCCGGTCCGTGCTCTTGCCGTGCTCGTCATTGCGACCCCGTGCCCGCTCATCCTCGCGGTCCCTGTCGCCATCGTCTCGGGCGTTTCCCGGGCGGCGAAGGCCGGCATTCTGGTCAAGGGCGGCAAGGCGCTTGAAGCGATGGCGCGCGTGCGCAGCCTCGTCATCGACAAGACCGGGACACTGACCTACGGACAGGCCCATGTGACCGGGGTGCATCCGGTGGCGATGACGGGGGAGGAGCTTCTGGCGCTTGCGGCCTCCCTCGATCAGGCCTCCAAGCATGTCATCGCCCAAGCTCTTGTGCGGGAGGCGCGCCAGCGCGGCCTCGATCTCGCCGTCCCCACAGCAGTGGTGGAAAGCCCGGGAGAAGGCCTCGAAGGCATCGTGAAGGGCAGGTTCGTTGTGGTCGGCGGCCCCCGTTTCGTCGCGCAGAGGGTGCCGGAGGTAAAGGCGGCCCTGCATGACGGGCCGCGCCAAGCCGGATCGGTCCGGGTCGCCATTGCCGTCGATGGCCGCTTTGCGGGCAGCCTGACCCTGGCCGATGAATTGCGCGCCGGTACCGCCCGTCTGCTCGACGATCTGCGCGCACTGGGAATCGAACGGTTCGTACTTGCGACCGGCGACCGGCGCGAGGTCGCCGAGGCCGTCACCGCAGGCCTGCCTTTCGATGTGATCCACGCGGAGCTGACCCCGGATCGGAAGATCGCCGTCGTAGCGGCAGAGAGACCGCAGGGGCCCGTGATGATGATCGGCGACGGGGTCAACGACGCCCCGGCTCTGGCCGCCGCCGATCTCGGGGTCGCCATGGGTGCGAAAGGAGCTGCCGCCTCTGCGGAAGCGGCCGATGTGGTGCTGCTGGTGGATCGACTCGACCGCATCGTCTCGGGCGTTAGCATTGCCCGCCGCTCCCGCGATATCGCCCTGCAGAGCGTCTACGCCGGGATCGGCCTGTCCTTCCTCGGCATGATCGTAGCGGCTTTCGGCTATCTCACCCCGATCGAGGGCGCCCTGATTCAGGAAGGGATCGACGTGGCGGTGATCCTGAATGCGCTACGGGCGCTGCGCGGAGGCGCGGAGGCGTAAGCCGAACAAAGAGTGTTCCTGACTCGACCTCCGCATACCGGGTGTCTATACGCGCTCACCACAAGGATGAGGGCATCGCAATGACACATGGCATCGGCGTTCTGGGGCTCGGCATCATCGGCCGCCGGATGATCGGGGAGTTCAAGGCCAATCCGCAATTCGAGGTGATCGCCGGATACGATCCGAGCCCGGTCGAAATCGACGTGCCGCGCGCAAAAAACGTTCAAGACCTGATTGCCGACCCGGCCATCGATTGCATCTACGTCGCCACGCCGCCTGCGACCCATGAGGAACTCGTCCGCGCCGTAGCCGATGCGGGCAAGGCGATCTTCTGCGAGAAGCCGCTCTCCGCCTCGCCCGCCTCCGCGAAGGCCTGCGTCGAGGCCACGCTCAATGCGGGCGTGCCCTCCGCCGTGAACTTCCCTTTCGCGACGGCTCCCGCTGCCTTGCGGCTGAAGGAACTCATCGAGACCGGGGCGCTGGGAGACGATCTCTCGGCGCAGCTCAAGGTCCGGTTCAAGACCTGGCCGCGCGGCTGGCAGCACGGCGCGGCGGGATGGCTCGCGGGCCCCGAACAGGGCGGATTCACTCGCGAGGTCGTATCCCACTTCATCTTTCTGGCGCTGCGCCTCTTCGGCCTCGCCAGGCTGATCGAGAAGAAAGTAGAGCGCGGCCCTTCGGGCGCAGAGACGCGCATGGAGGCGACTTTGCAGTTCGCTCGTTGCCGCCTGACCATCGACGGCGCGGTGGAGGGTGAGATCGACGATTTCAACCAGTTCGAAGTCAAGGGCTCGAAGGGCTCCGCCATCATGAGCGACTGGTACCGCCTGCGTCATGCCAGCGGTGATATCGAACGCTCGTCGTCGGCCGGCAACCAGATCGCGGAACTCGCAAGGCTTCTCGACGGAGAACCCTGCCGCCTTGCGACCTTTCAGGAAGCGGCAGCCGTGGTCGATATCGTCGAAGGCATTCTGTCGGAAAAAGGCTAAGGCATTTTCTGCCGCAAAGGCGGTGTCCGCTTCTGACGCTACCAGCCGCGCTGGCGTTTGATCATGTTCTTCTGCATGTTCTTCTGCGCCCGCCAGTAATCCTTCTCCGCTTCCTTCTGCATCAGGTAATAGTCCCGGATGCGCTCCTTGCGGCTCGTGGCATTGCGGTACTGGTTCCAGTCGTAATGCTGGTCATGGACGTAAGAATCGTCATCGACGAACAATTCGAACAGACCCATCTGCACTGGCACGTGAAACCCGCCGCCAGGCGCGAGTGACGTGCGCGGAAGGGCCATTGCGCCGTTCAGGCCGAAAGCCGCGAGGATCGTTGCAGCGAGGATGGAGCGTTTCATTACAGTCATGACTGTCTCTTTCATGGCCATCACTGCCGCTCCAGGACCTGCGGCAGGCTCGGTGAGAGCCACCGCATGCGCTTGACCGCGCCGTTGCCGTCCCTTTCGAACCGGATCTGCGTCAGCGGTTCGTCGCCCGTCATGGCAACCACCGGAGCATAGTCTCCTGTCGGGTCGAGACGGGCATTGAAGGTATCCGCGCCGAGCGGCTCCAGAGTCAGCACCGCTTCGGTCTCTTCGAGCCTGAGCCGGAGCTTCTCCCCGATCACGCTGGCGGTGACCTCGCCCAGAATGGGCGATGCGTAGGCACCGCTGAGTGCCGACAGATCCTGCGATGCGGAAGCGGGCGCGGCTTTCGGTGCCTTCCGGCGCTCTTCTTCTTCCCGGGCCCGTGCAGCCTCGAGAGCGAGCGCCACATTGTCGACAGTCGTGTTGCCGAGAACGCGGTCGTAGAACCATTGCGCGAGCGCATCCGGAAAGCCCGTATTCTCCAGATTCGTGAGAATGACGATGCCGACATCCCGGTCCGGCAGGAAACCGGCATGGGCGCCGAAGCCCAGAGTGCCGCCATTGTGCCAGATGATGCGCCCGTGCGGCGTCGCGCTCACGACCCAGCCGATCGCGTAGGACATGCGTTCGTTGAGCGCGACGCGCGGCGTCCAGGTCACGTCGAGGTTTTTCTCCGACACGATGATGCGGTCCTCGAACTGGCCACGCCCGAGCTGCATCCGCAGCCATTGCGCCATGTCGGGGACATTGGAATTGAGACCTCCCGCCCCGCCGAACGCGTAAGGAAACGAGGCGTGGAACGGCACGGGCACAGGATCGACCTGCGTCCGGCGATGACCGGTCGCATGATCGGTGGCCATTTCGATCGCCTCCGGCGTCGCCGTCGTCGAGGCCATTCCCAAGGGGCCGAGAACGCCGGCTTTGACCACTTCCGTCCAGGACGAAACGCCTGCCTTCTTCGCGAGAAGATCGCCCGCAGCAATATGCGTTATGTTGGTATAGGAGAAGTCCGAGCGGAAGGACGTCGTCACCGGCGCTTCCCGCAACGAGCGGATGAGCGTCGCCTTGTCGTAGCCCAGCATGCTCAGGCCGTCATTCACATAGGGTGTGAGCCCGCTGCGCTGGGCGGCGAGATCCAGCACGCGAAAATCGCGCCCGATCCAAGGGTCGCTGAGCTGGAATTCCGGCATCAGATCCGAGACGCGGTCGCTCCAGGTCAGTTTCCCGGCATCGACCGCCTGGGCCAGCGTCGTACCCAGGAAGGATTTGGTCGTCGAGCCGATCTGGAAGGTCGTGTCACGGCTCACCGCATCGGGCTTGCCGAGCCGCCTGACTCCGAAACCCTTGGCGTAGATCAGCTTGTCGTCATGCACGATGCCGATAGCAACGCCCGGCACCTTGAAACTCTTCATGCTGGATTGCAGGTAGGTTTCGAATTCGGGCAGGAGCTTGTCGATCCGCTCTCGCATGGTCAGGGCGTTGCCGGAGCCCTGTGCCGGCGCCGGCGCGAAAGCGCCGCTCGCCAGGGTCAAAACGGAAGCCAGAACCGCCGCGCGCGGCCATTGAAAGAATGACATCCGGACAGCCCCCATTTTTCCGCAGCTTGACTGCAGGCGGGGCGGATCGTGTCAGAACTTACCACTCCGTTCAATTAGGAATAACATTGCGTTTATCGGAAAGTTTTCCGCCCGACGGCGCGGGCGGAAACACATTACAGGGGCTTCAGACCCGCCTCGATCTGCGCCCGGCGCGGCTCGAGGAAAGGCGGCAGGGCGAGGCGTTCGCCGAGCTTGTCCATGGGCTCGTCGGTGGCGAAGCCCGGGCCGTCCGTCGCGATCTCGAAGAGAATGCCGTTCGGCTCGCGGAAATACAGGCTCTTGAAGTAATAGCGATCGACCGGGCCGCTCGAAGGCGCGCGCATGGCCTGCAGGCGCGCCGCCGCGTCCTGATAGGTCTGCTCGTCGGGGGTACGGAACGCCACGTGGTGAACGCCACCGGCGCCGGGCTGGGCCGGAGGAAGATGCGGTTCGACCGCCACGTGCAGCTCGGCCGCCGGGCCGCCCTCCCCCATTTCGAACACATGGACCGGACTCTCGCCCCGGCGGTATTCCCGCGCGGCGCGCATATTCATGCCCGCCGTCAGGACCAGCGCCGTGCGCTCGATCTGCGGCACGCTGATCGTGATGGGGCCGAGTCCGCGGATCTGGTGCTCGGGCGGGACGGAGCTACGATCCCAGGGATGGGATTCGTCGCCCTTGCCACCATCGTCCACGAGGCCGAGGCGCTGGCCTTCCCGGTCCTCGAAATCGATCCAGAGACGCCCGTCGCGCTCGATAATGCCGCCATGAGCGATATGATGGGCGTCGAAGCGGTCCTTCCACCATTGCAGAGTCTTTTCGCCGTTCACGCGAAGCGCCGTGTGCACGATGCTGTGGGTGCCGCGCCGCTCCCGCTCGACCGGCCAGTCGAAGAAGGTGATATCGGACCCGGGCGACGCCTGACCGTCGCCATAGAACAGGTGGTAGGCGCTCACATCGTCCTGGTTAACCGTCTTCTTGACGAGCCGCATGCCCAGCGCCCTGGTGTAGAAGTCGTGGTTGCCGGGTGCGTCGGCGGTCACGGCGGTCAGGTGGTGAATTCCGGTCAATTTCATAGCGCTCTCCATACAGTGAGATCGCCTCAAGATAGGGTTGCACCCATGCAAGCGCGACCCCTGCTAATGCCAAGACAACCTTGCTGAAATGCAAGAAGATCCGAAGGTCCGGGCCTCTATGCAAAGTGCTCTTTGACCGGCACCCCGCCTTCGCGGGCAAGGATCGGCACCGATGCCAAAGCGGGATCGGTGTAGGGCATAACCGACGCGCCTGAACCAAGCCTTGGCATTCTGGGCCGCGATGGTCCCATGGGCAGCTCTGACCTCAGTCTCAAAGGAGACCGGACGTAGAGCCACACGGCGTAGCTGAACACGTCAGTGGGAAATCGGACGCGGGCATCATGAGGATCACGGGTTGGTTCATGCCCTCGCCTACGTCCACATCGTGTCACGATCTCGTTAATTGATAGTCCTCTCAATTTTCCTCTTCAGGAAGATCGACCCGTGAGGCTGCGTCATAGCTGACTGTGAGCACCAATTGACGCAATTGCGGCTGACGAGTATTTTTATGCCTTGCCGTGTATTTGAGCGACTGCTCCACCGCGCCTTTGAACTTGCATCATTGGATCTGCCCATGCTGAGTTCCATGACTTGGTCCTCAGTTCCGCGGTTATGCAGCACGTCCTGAACTGTCTCGCACGCTCGGTTCAGGCTTTTCGCAACTCGCTGAAATTGAATGAAAAATCGTTCGGTAATATTCGCAACAGGTCGGCATGAACTACTCTTTGAGAAGCACACCACCCCGGTGTGGTCCGGGCACGGGCCGCTGTAAAGGGACCTCCCCGCAATCCGGCACTGGCCGCATTGTGTGCCATCTCTACCGGGCGATCGACAGCAAAGGTGACACGGTCGCATTCAGGTTCAGCGTGAGGCTTGACTGGGCTGCCGCCATTTCGTGCCGTTGACGGTCCTGTCAAGGGCTCCGCTGTGGAATCCTCAGACCGATGTTGAGTCAAAAGCAAAACACGTTCTGTGGGGGCTAACGAGGGAGACTTCTATGAAAGCAGCAGCAGGACTAATATCTGCGGGATTGCTCCTGGTAGCACTCGGTGGAACCGCTTTCGCACAAACGACTTCTGCGACGAGACCCTGTATTCGAGGCGAGCAAAGGATCGGCGGCGTGTGCAAGCCTATGACGAGATCCGGTTCCCCGCTTCATGGGCAATATGGCGGCACTACCCACAGGAGCACTGGAGGAAGCCACCGCTAAAACTGCTCGATTGCTTCAATCGTCACAAGCGGGCTGCCAGCCGCAAATGGCACATTGATGAGACTTACATCAAGTCCGAGGGCAGCATGCCTGCCATTGCGGCATCCGGATCGGCGCTCGAACTGGATGCCACCGATCGAGGGTCGATGATTGCGGCCGGACCATCCGGCCGCAACAATTTTCACGGTCACGCCGCCTTGCTGCGCAGATCCTCCGGCGTCACGTCATCCGGAATCGGGCAGATATAGGGGCGGCCACCGGTGCGCTCCCGCAATTCCGCCTTGGCGCGGACGATAAGATCCGGGTTGCGCAGGCAATCGGCGGCGGTGGAGGCCATGGCCTTGGCGGCGAGCACCATGCCCTTGTGCGCGGCCGGCAGATTGCCCTGCGTGACGAGCTGCCAGGTGTGGAAGGCGGTGCCGATGGCAAAGCAGGCCGCATGGCATTGCGCCGTCGGCACGACCCAGCTCACGTCGCCCACATCGGTGGAGCCCATCATTACGCCTTCGCGCTCCGGCATGGCGAGCACGCCGTCGTGCAATACCTTGCCCTTGAGGGCTGAGCCGTGCGTCTTCACGCTCTCCTGAATGTCCGCCGCCGTCAGCGCGGCCTTCTGCAGCTTGTCCGCGAAGGCCGTGTCCGCCGCGTCGAAAGCGGGCGGCCCGAGGCGACGCATGTTCTCGTACATGGCCTCCTGCAGCGCCTTGTTCGGCACAATGTTGGAGGTCGCGTCCGTGATCTGCACCTCGACGCTCGTCTCCGTCATCAAGGCCGCACCCTCGGCGATCTTCTTGACGCGCTCGAACAAGGTCATCGCATCGGGCAGATGCGGCGAGCGCACGAGATAGAGCGATTCCGCATAGGCCTGCACCACGTTCGGCGCAATGCCGCCCGTATTTGTGGTGGCATAATGTACCCGGGCATCGGAGGGCATGTGCTCGCGCATGTAGTTGACGCCCACATTCATCAGCTCCACCGCATCGAGCGCGCTGCGTCCGAGATGCGGCGAGGCGGCTGCGTGCGCCGCGCGGCCCTTGAAGCGGAAATATGCCTGCACGCAAGCAAGCGAACTCGTGGTCGAGACTTCGTTGATGACATTCGGATGCCAGCAGAACGCCGCGTCGAGATCGTCGAACAGGCCCGCACGCGCCATGAAGGTCTTGCCCGAGCCGCTCTCTTCCGCCGGGCAGCCGTAATAGCGCACCGTGCCGGCGACGCCCTCCGCCTCCAGCGCATCCTTCAGCGCAACGGCGGCGAGCGCGGAACCCGAGCCGAGAAGATTATGGCCGCAGCCATGGCCGGGCGTGCCCGACTTGGTCGGCGCGTGCTCCGTCGTCCTCGATTGTTGCGCCAGATCGGGCAGCGCATCGAACTCTCCCAGGATGCCGACGATGGGTCCGCCCTGCCCGGCCTCCGCGATGAAGGCGGTGGCCATGCCGCCCACATGGCGCGTGATGCGAAAGCCTTCAGTTTCGAGCATCGCGATCTGCTCTTCGACCGCGCGATGTTCCTCGAAGGCCAGTTCAGGCATGGCCCAGATGCGGTCGCTCGAATCGCAGAAGGCCTTGCTCTTGGCATCCACGCGGCGGGCGATCTCATCGAGGCTCAGGCGGTCGTTCTGCATGGCGTTCATCCTCATCCCAAAGACGTTTTGCTCCTGGCTCAGGCGACGGTTTCGCCCGCCCTTAGAGCATCAGATCAATCCCAAATGTGGAGTCCACTTTTGGGATTGATCTGATGCTCATTCTTAAAGCGGCGCATCGTTGTATGCGGAAAACCGGGTCCACTTTTCCGCGCGATGCGCTAGCCGTGTGATCGTCCGGCCCTGCATTCGAAACACGGTGTCCTGCGGCTCGGAGAGATGTAATGCGGCCTCGTTGTCGAGCCCCGCATAGACCCCGCGCAGGATCTTGCCGAGAAGGCCGTGCGCCACCGCGATGGTCGGCTGTCTCACGGTTTCAAGCCACGCGCTCGCGCGGTCGCGGACGTCATCGACGCTCTCGCCGTCGGGAGAGCGGAAATACCAGTCGTGATCCGATGCACCCTCGAAATTTTCCGGCCAACGCGTCTGAATCTCATGACGCGTGAGGCCATCCCACGAACCCATGGTGAGTTCGGCAAGCTGCGGGTCGATCTCAATCGGCAAGCCCAGCGCCTCGCTGACGAAACCCGCCGTCTGACGTGCCCGCCCGAGCGGGCTGGAGACGAGGCGAAAGGCGGGCCGGGGGCCGAGTTCCTCGAGCAGGATAGAGGCCATCATCGCCGCCTGCCGCTGCCCCTTCTCGGTCAAGGGTGAGTTCAGATGGCCCTGCAGCCTTTCGGCCCGGTTCCATTCGGTTTCGCCATGACGGAGGAAATACAAAGGAAACATCGCACCGCCTTTTAGAGCATGAAGCGGCGGGGGGAAACCGCTTTGCGAAAGAGCGGCAAAAGATCTTCTTGGGCTTGGCCATCTCATCGGATTAGGCGTTGTGATTGCCTTGGCCGACGATAAGATGCCCGCTTCCTTGCGGGCTTCGGTGGCCGGAATGAGCGGAGCCGGCTCGCCCGATTCGTAAAATGGAGAATGTCGTGACGTCAGTTTGGGCCATCGGATTGATGACGGGAACCGTCCTCGACGGCAATATCGACATCGCCTTGATCAGAACGGACGGCGAGACGGTTCAGGAATTCGGGCCCTGGACGCTCGCGCCCTATCCGCCGGAACTCCGTCCCCTCCTCCGGGATGCCATGGAGCAGGCCCGCGACTGGGATTTCGAAGGGCCCGAGCCGGCCATCTTTGCGCAGGCGGAAGATGCCCTGACTCGCGCGCAGTCGACGGCGGTGACGGCTTTTCTCGCGAAGGAAGGCATCAAGCCGTCGGACATAGCGGTCATCGGCTTTCACGGCCAGACCATGCTGCATCGCGCCCCCGACGGTGCGCGCCACGGCAAGACCCGGCAGCTCGGCAACGGCGCGCTGATGGCCAAGCTCGTCGGAACGAGCGTAGCGTTCGATTTCCGCACCGCCGACATGGCCGCGGGCGGACAGGGAGCGCCGCTCGCCGCCAGCTACCATGTCGCGCTGCTGCGCAGCATCGACGCCAAGCCGAATGCGGCGGTTCTCAATCTCGGCGGCGTGAGCAACGTCACCTGGTGGGGCGGCGACACGATGATCGCCTTCGATACCGGGCCGGCCAATGCGCCGCTCAACGACTGGATCGGCCGGCATGGCCGCGGCGACATGGACCGGGACGGCCTCATCGCGGCAAGCGGAACCGTGGACGAAGTACGCCTCGCCCGGCTTCTCGACCATCCCTACCTGATGGCGGCCTATCCCAAGTCGCTCGACCGCAACGATTTCACCGCTGCCATGGCCGACGGGCTGAATCTGGAGGACGGGGCTGCGACGCTCACCGCCTTCACCGCAGGCGCCGTAGGCAAGGCGCTCGACCTCCTGCCGCAGCGCCCGCCGCGTCTCATCCTCAGCGGCGGCGGACGGCGGAACCCGACGCTCGTCAACGAAATTCGCAAACGCGCGAAGGTCGAGCCGGTCATGGCCGAAGAGGTCGGCTGGCGCGGCGATGCGGTGGAGGCAGAATGCTTCGCCTTTCTCGCTGTTCGTGCCCTTCGCGGTATGCCGATCAGCTTCCCGCTCACGACCGGCGTCAAGGAGCCGATTACGGGCGGACGCATCGCGATGTTCGACGTGGCGGCTTAAGCGCCGACACGCCTCGTCCGAAACCGGGCAGCATCCGTTTCGCTCGTCTCTATCGAGCGAAACGGAGGGTCTCACGAACCCAGCGCGAACAGATCCTGGCCGCTCGCGGGCGCCGGCTCCTCGAAGGCGTTGGGGTCGCCGGGGCCCGTCTCCCAGCCGAGATCTGGCAGCGCGATGATGCGAAGCCCGCGCGGGTCGTTGCGGGTGACCACGATGTTGCGGGTTTCCATATAGGCGACGAGGCGGCGGGCGCGGCCGGGCGAGCGGCTGCCGCAAGCGCGGGCGATCTCGCCGTCCGGAGGGCAGGGTGAACCCTCCATCGCGGCGCGGGCGAGGAGCAAATAGACGCCCTGGATGTCCTCTTCCAGATCGGCGGCGAAAGCAACCGCGCGGTCCCATTCCGAGCCCTCGGCGGTGGCGGTGTTGACGCCCGCTCGCGCCACCGCGAGACGGCGGCGGAAAGCGGGAAGGTTCAGCGGCTCGCCATTGACGCGGCGGATGCGGCAACGGACCAGGAAATCCTGATAGAGCACGGCCACCGTGCGGAACGCCGCCTCGGGATCGCCGAGGATCTCGCGCAGGATGGCGTCGAGCGCCGCCTCGCGCTCGGCCTTCGTTTCCTCCGTCAATTCCGGCCCGGGCTCCGGCGCGGCGGCGGGGCGCGTGCGGGCGAGCTGGGCCAGGAGATCGTTGGTGGCAGGCGGCGGCGGGGGCGGCGCGCGGCGCTGCATCACGGGACGCGCGGCAAGCTCGCCCTCGCCCGCCTTGAAGATCAAATCGCGGGCATCCTCCGCTGGTTGCTCCGGCAGAGGAAGAAGCTTGAAGCTGCCGCTGCGGGCCGAGGTTTCCACGTTACCGATACGGATCGGCACCGGGCGGCGCGACAGGGCGGGGCCGAGGGCCACGAAATGACCGCGCTCCAGGTCGCGGAACATTTCCGCCTGGCGGCGCTCCATGCCTAAAAGATCGGCCGCGCGAGCCATGTCGATATCGAGGAAGGTGCGGCCCATGAGGAAGTTGGAGGCTTCCGCCGCCACGTTCTTGGCGAGCTTGGCGAGGCGCTGCGTCGCGATGATGCCCGCAAGCCCACGCTTGCGGCCGCGGCACATGAGGTTAGTCATGGCGCCGAGGGAGACTTTTCTGGCCTCGTCCGACACCTCGCCGGCGGCGGCGGGTGCGAAAAGCTGCGCCTCGTCGACCACCACGAGCATGGGATACCAGAGGTCGCGCTCCGCATCGAAGAGCCCGCCGAGAAAGGCCGCCGCGCAACGCATCTGCGCTTCGGTATCGAGCCCTTCCAGATTCAGCACGACGGAGACCCGGTGCTGGCGCACGCGGGCCGCGATGCGTTGAAGGTCGCCCTCGCTGCGGGCGGCATCCACCACCACGTGGCCGAACTTGTCGGCGAGCGTGACGAAATCGCCCTCCGGGTCGATCACGGCCTGCTGGACCATGGGCGCGCTCTGCTCGAGCAGGCGACGCAGCAGGTGCGACTTGCCGGAGCCGGAATTGCCCTGGACAAGCAGACGCGTCGCCAGCAACTCCTCGAGATCGAGCAATGCCGCCGTTCCTCCGGGCGCGGAGGAGATCTGTCCCATGTCAATGCCGACCTTCATTCGCCTCTCTCGTGCGGTCTGAAAACTGGCTTCGCCGTTCAGCCGATCCTTTTGCCGGGTCGTGCTCTAGCACGACAAGGCTTTTAAGGGGTCAAGGAACGGGAAATGCTCCACAGCCTTGGGCACTATCCCCAGGCATGAAGCCGCAGGCGTCCTGAAAACCGCCGCGAAGGGCGGGTTATCTGACGGTTCGGCCTTGCCTGGATGAAGCCCTCGGAGCAGCGATGCGACAGGATCTCTCCACCAGCCGGATCCCCTATGGCACGATGTTTCCCGGCAGGGAAGGCTCGGGATCGATGATTCGGGCCGCGGGCAGTGCACCTGTCATCGAGGAAAAAGGCGAGACCGGACCGCCCCGGCCGCAACTGCGCGGGCCGATAGGCTTTTCGAGTGGACGGGCGCAATCCTGTTCCTCCTGATCGCCCTCACCGCCACATGGATCCTGATCCGGAAACGGCTGTGAGACATCTATCAGCCCGACAGGCTTGGAAGCACTGCCGGTTTCCGGCGGGCCTGCTCGGGCGAACGTCCGCGGGCACGCGAAGGGCTGAACTGATCGCACCCTTACCTAATCGAAACCCGGCTTCGCCCCCCGCCCCTTCTTGATATCCGAGCGTCGGCCCTTCGCCTCCAGTCGCCGCTGCTTGGACGCCAGGGTCGGCTTGGTGACACGGCGCGGCTTCGGCACTTCTGTCGCTTGCCGGATCATCTCGACAAGGCGATCCAGGGCATCCTGCCGGTTGCGTTCCTGGGTGCGGAAACGCTGGGCGGTGATGACGATGACGCCGTCATTGGTGAGGCGGCTTCCGGCAAGCTTCATCAGGCGGATGGCGACCATATCGGGCAGCGAGCGCGAGCGACGCGCATCGAACCGCAACTGGACGGCGGTGGCGACCTTGTTGATGTTTTGCTACTTTACATAACGCATTCTACCGACTTCTTAACAACTTTCGGAGGGAGCCGATCCGACTGGCGAACAAGAACTCTAAGTCCCCGAGCGCCATTGGCATAAGGCCACAGGATAGCGGCAATCTTGCTATGAGGGCGCCCAAGCTCTGATAGACTACTAGCCGATAGGGTTAGGTAGACAATCCAGCTTCACTGTGAGAGCTTAGGATCAATTTCGGCTGCCATAAGACTGAAATTGATTGGGGCGTAGCACTCAACAGGAGGCCTCCATGCTCCATGTTCGACCCAGTGAGTTGTTGGAAAATTTCACTAGCAAGGCAGCCGGCGGAATTTCTCTTGATCAGTCTAACATCTTACGAGCGCTACGCTTCGAATCCGTTCGGGATGAACTGTTAAAAGCACAAGACAAGAACCCGGAAGCGAAAGTGATTTGGGCTGGTTCCATTCCAAGCACAGAAGCTGGTCGCGTTACGGTTTCGTTCGTATTTGCTCACAAGGAAGATGTTCAATCACTTGTCGTGACTTTTGATCATTCTCAGAATTGCCTCACTGAACTTACAAGTCGATATGGCCAAGACGTGCGAGCATCGGACATAGAGCGGATTCCATTCTTTCTACGGACACCATCTTTCACTGAGTCCACCGCAATTCCAAGTGATGATGCTTCCTTGGATGAGGTGCAAAATCGCCGGACTGCTTTTCTGAAGGAACTGGTCTCTTCAACATTCGACTTGAACTCGAATGCTGACCCCTTCTTTCTACCTGCAACAGCCACCACCGTAACTACCAACTATACTACTGCCGGCGCCACGACACCGAACGATAGTGACGAAAAATCTGACTCAAAAACAGACGATAAAACAGAGAATTAGCGGACTTATCTGACGCAGCAGGCTCTATGCACAACTTGGTGCCTGCGCCAAAATTGAGGGCAAGTCAGGTATTTACCCGCAGCTCACCAATCCTTGTAAGTACCTGACTTTACTTGCCACATGCTTCTGCCTCCCAAAGTAGTATCGCCCATAACCTAACAAAGATGCCTCCCCTCATGACCTGTGTTCTTGTCATTGCTCCATCTAACGATGTGCATGCACTTTCGGTTGCTCGGTCTATTCGACTGCGCTATCCGGCAATTCGTTGCTGGGTCGTGGATGGAGAGGACTTTCCTATAAACTATACGCTCACTATCAGCCCTTCCGGATGGCGTATACAAAGCGAAAATGGAGAGATCTGCTCAGACGATGTATTGTCCCTTTGGTGGCGTCGGCCTGGGGCACCGCGGATTGATAGCGCCATTGTCGATGCCAATAGTCGCAATTTTGCTCACCGCGAGGCAACGCATTCATTCGACAGCATAGCCCTGTCGACGAGCTATGCAGTTATAAATCGTCCTGATGCCGAGTTTAGAGCGAACAAGAAACCTATTCAACTCTGGGAAGCACAACAAGCGGGCCTTAAAGTTCCAGATTATTGCATTACCAATCAATCTGATGCTGCTAAACAATTTATCAGAAAGCATGACGGAGATGTAATATTCAAATCTCTTACTTCTCCCAAAAATACATTTGGCGAGACGAGACGGATGTTTTCAGAGTATGATCCCCTCCTTCCGGATCTTCAGCTTGCACCGGCTATATTTCAGAAACGTATAACGCGAGAAAAGGAGTATCGAATTACCATTATTGGCGAAACAGTCTTCGCTCATGAGATCGTGATCAACAACGAAGCCGTCCGCAAACTTGATGACTGGAGGCTTGATGTTTCTGCGGAAGCGAAAAAGACTAATATTTCAAGTGTCATTGTCGATAGCTTGCGAGATTTAATGCATAGACTTAACTTAAAATACGGTGCCATTGATCTCATTGAGAATTCAGATGGAGAGCTATTCTTTCTTGAAGTAAATTCTTCTGGTCAATTTCTATTCGCAGAAATCGACACTATGGAACCCATGTCGGACGCTTTTGCTGATCTCCTATGCAACCCGCAACCTTGATAAGTTACCACTACCCTTGGCAGGAACTACAGAGCGCCGTTCGGCAACGTGTCAGGAGCCGCCATTACCCCCAAACGCCTGATCCACGTTTTAAGATAGCAAACAAGGTTTTTTTTCTCTCCAAAAACCTACCTGTTGGGTGTGGACTCGACCGTCCCAGGGAGGGTCAACCTGAACTGTTAAGGCCAAAGTCCGTGTAACCGTCCTCGACTTGGCCAAACAGATTCAGCGACAGAAGTCCCATAAGCCCAGGTATAGCCAAGCCTTTAGAATGACGCCGGATTAGCCGCCGATCGCGTCTCCGAGGGAAAGCGTCTTGCACGATTGACCTAAAGAAGAGGCTATGCCTTGGCAGATAGCCATCGGTTATCAATGCCAACTGCACCGGAAATTGGGATGGCCCCATCATCGTGCCATTCGGCATAACCATGCGAGGCACGAAGCCAATAATCGAATTCGCGGTGCGGTTCCAGAGGTTCGTGTCAATATATCCGCTTTCTGGAAACACCATCGAAACTGCCTGTGACCCTATTACTGATGTGCGGCGTGCAGCCGCTTTGATAATTGCAGAGGCCAATCGAGACACGTCGAAAGCATCGGCACCCCGTGAGACAATACCTTTAATTCGAGTTCGGTCGGCATCCGGGACAAACTGGTCCGAACCCCCGAAGATGACGTCAGTGTCATCGGCAAAGACCTTAAAGTAGATATTGTATCCCTTATGAGCCCCCTCCCACTCAAGTGCGTCCTCTGACCCTGATTGGGACCATGGCGCGACCTTTCGATAATTCGAGATAACCATGATCATCGGAACGCCGATCGCGCTGTGGCGGCTCAGAAGATGCAACTCAAGCCACTTATCAACGCCCCGAAATACCGGCGCCTGAAATGCGACTTCGATGTCGTCTATCAGATGAATACACAGCGGTCCCAATTTGATGCCAGCGGGAGCGCGTGCCAGCGATTCAGAAATGACGTCGTAGAGATTGATGGTTTGAAGCCCCCTGCGCCAGCGGGCGACGCCAGTGAATGAAATATTGGCGTTTAGGTTATCCCGGGCGAAGAGGATGTGCTTGTTGAAATGCTCGTCTTGAATGACGATGCGTTTATTGATTTCTGCGGTTATCCGGAGATCAGAGCAGGCAAGGGCGAAATCCCGGCCAGCAACAGTTATAAGCAATGTCATGGAATTTAGTTACGATAGAGCCCCAGTATGGATCCATAATCCTGCTAGCAGTGCTCTGGGCAGTCGCGCAATGAACTCCGTTCACTGCTCTGGGATGAAAGGCAGTGCTCGTCGCGCATAGCGCACTCCTAGGCGGAAGCGACACAGCACAGCATTTTCTATATCACTCAGAAGCGAACTTTGTACGTCGCCCTGATTTGATCAAGGAACGCTTCTCTTTGGATTGAAGACGGCGCTCCATAGATGCCTTTGTCGGTTTCGTGGGGCGGCGAGTCTTCCGGCGAACCGTGGCCTGCCGGATTAAGTCCACAAGTCGAGCAAGTGCCTCCTCGCGATTCCTCTGCTGGCTCCGATGGGTCTGGGCCGTTATGACGATGACGCCGTCCTGGGTGAGACGGCTGCCCGCAATCTTCATAAGGCGAACCGCAACGTCATCCGGGAGCGAACGCGATCTCCGGGCGTCGAACCGAAGCTGGACGGCTGTTGAACTCGTGTTCACGTGCTGCCCCCCGGGTCCGGAGGAACGAATGAACGTCTCCTCGATCTCGTTTTCATCGATCGACAGAGAGGGTGTAATCGGGATCATAAAGGCCCTGGCGGCGCTTGAGTTCAGATACCGCACATATAGGGCAATCGAGAGCTTCCCTTCCACACTATCCTTGGGGAAGCGCTTGTCGGGCGCTTCATCGACCCCATGGCGGTCTTGAATTATTGGGAGCCGTGCGGCGGGGCGATGCCCCATGAGCACCTCTCGGAGAGGCCTCCGGCAGGGCCCGCGGAGCGCCGACGGCTATGGAGACGACCGAAGGTTGGCGGAACTAGCTGTAGTCGGTCACTACACCTATTCCGCCGGCGAAAATTCCGAGTCACGCTTTCCCAGTGGGATGGTCCACGTGGAGGGTGCGATGGCTACGATCAAACTGAACTTCACCGATATGGCACTGGTCTTGGACGTGCATGCGGAGACGGTTGCTCGCGTCCAGGCTGCTCTCGATGCCTGCTGGGATGAAGGCAGCTATGAGGGGCTGCCGTTCATGATCGCAGGACTCCTTTTGGCTCACGATACGGAGATGCAAAGGCTCATTCCTGGAATCCCCTCCGGCAGTGACAAGGTCCGTCGTTGATGGCGTTCCAGTTCGTCCACTTGGAGCTCTACGCACGGAAACCGTGCAAGGCGGGAAGGTCCGTGTCGTGGATCTTGGACGAGGCAGACCGGAAGCCTGGGGCGACGCCGCACGTCGAGAAGCCGGAGGCGCCGAAGGTGGTCTTCGGTGTTCCCGTTGCGGAGGTTCGACAGCTCCACGATGAGGCCTGCGATGCCGCGAAGGTGACACTGGCAAACGGCAAGCACAGGGCTGTCCGGAGCGATCAGAAGACGCTCGCGACCGTGGTTGCCTCTCATCCTGCGACGATGGACGAGATGCGGTCTGATCCTCACGTTCGGGCTGATGTCGAGGCATGGGAAGCCCGGACCGTCGCGTGGCTGCGTGCCAAGTACGGAGATGCCCTCCTGTCGGTGATCAGGCACGAAGACGAGGGCCACCCGCACATCCACGCGTACATCCTGCTTGGTGATCTGCGCGCCTCCCGCCTGCATCCAGGCGTCGAGGCCAAGCGACTGATCAAGGAGGCTGGTCCTCAGGATGGGGAGGACGGCAAGGCGATGAACCGGCGCGGCGACGTCGCGTACAAGAAGGCCATGCGGGCTTGGCAGGATTCTTATTGGCAGGCTGTAGGCCTGCCGTCCGGTCTTACTCGCCTCGGCCCTGGGAAGCGGCGTCTGTCTCGTGATGAATGGCAGACCGAGCGAGCTGCTGTGGCGTCCGTGAAGACCGCCCAGGAGAGGGCCTCAAGGATTCGTCTACGTGCAGACGAGGTCGTGTCGACGACGAAGGAACAGGTCGAGTCCCTGAAGGCCGCCGCTCTCCGTCAGGCGGAGGAGGCGAAGAGGATGCACGACGCCGCGGAGAAGCGCGAGCGGGAGGCTCGGGGTGTGCTGTCCAGGGCAAAGGCGGAGGCTGATCGAATCCTTGCTTCCGCTCGGGCGGAGGTGTCCCGGGCGCTGACTTGGGGCGGTCGGCTGCGCGGGTTCCTGGACGGCTTCCGGCGCTCCTCGATCGAAGAGGCTGTTCGACGAGCTGCGGCTGCTGACGTCGAACGTGAACGGCGCCGTGCTGAGGAGCTGGATCAACGAGTGATGCAGGAAGTGCAGCGGCGCCGGGAGGCAGAGCAACGTGCAGAGAATGCGGTCCTCTCGGCAGGAGACGTCGGGCGGCAGCGTGATCGGCTACGGCGACAACTCGATGCCGTCCGTGACCTGGAGGAAGTGGCTACGAACGATCTGAAGGAGGGGGTGTGATGAAGCAGGCTGCGGAGAAGGTGGGGTGTGGTGAGCTTGCCCGGGCACGGGGACACATTGCTGTCAGGCGGTCCGGTGGAGGTGTTGGGAGTCCTCTACGCGGTGAGGTCCTGTTCGCGGTGTGCTTCCTGTCGTCCCTGATGTCGTCTCTGGTGATGGCGGGGCTCCGGTCCTTATTCCCATCGCGGTTCCCGTTCCGTCTAACCGACGAAGAGGTGTCGATGATCCGCTTCCTTTGTGGGGATCGAGAGGAGGCATACATCACGGAGTACGAGCGTGGTGGGCCGCCTGGTCCGTGGGAGAGACACGGCGTCGGTCGGTACTCGGTGAGTCCTCCGATCGGTCGACTGATGAAGGACTTGGCGCGACCGGCTGCGCGTGACGATGCGCTCGATGTGTTGCTTGCTCGGCTCGATGATCCCGTGACACGCGATTGGGTCATGAGCTGCGTCCAAGCGGGGCACCTTCACCGGCTTCGTCTGCATGTGCGTCCACGGGCTAAGGAGGAGGTCGTCTTCGGGGCGTGGCGCACTGAGGCTGAGGCTGAGGCTGAGGCTGAGGCTGAGTTGGCCGACGCCGCGGATGGGGTCGGGAGCGATGGTCCTCCCTCCGGTCTTGTTCCAAATAAAGCAGGTGTCAATTAAGTATTAAAATGTTGCAAAGTTGATACCTGGAGATCTTCTAGGTATAAAGAATGCAACATTTACAGATAATACAGATGAAGTATAATGAATACCAGTAGGGCGGCCCTTTGATCGCCCTTTGTATTTTTGGGAGTGGCTGTAGTGGCATACGCAGATGAACCGATGTACGAACAGATCAAGGAGAAGGTAGAAGCCGTTGCTGCCGGAGAGACTTCGGCTGAGGAGGTTACGGGGTCGACGACTGTCCGGCTTGCCGTTGGTCTCATTCTCAACCGGCTCCAGGACACGAACCCGACCCTGTCTGATCCTATCGACGCCTGGGAGAGGCTGGACGAAATCCAGCGGGCCGCCGTCCAGGATCTTCGTCCGATCTACGGCGACCGGAGGAGCTGACCATGGGGCCGCTTTCCGACGTCGCTACGTTCAAGGCCTTCAAGGTCCGGTACGAGGCTTTCGAGGCTCATGTCTTCGATCACCTGATCGAGGTCACTGCGTCTCCAAGCGTGGCCTATGACCTGCTCTTCAACGCAAGCGCCGCAGGTGTCTTCAACAAGTACTTCGACAAGCCGGAACTGATGGATGCGGAGCAGGAGGCGCAAGATCTCGCCCGCTACATCTCGACTCTTGCCGCCAGAGACTTGGATCGCATCTGAGACAGCAGTGATGTGGGACGGCGGACCATCGCAACCTTTGTGGGGCGCGTTACCGCGGCCGCCGTACGGTTAGTGGCGGCTCATACTCGGGCGTGATCAGTAGGTCCTCTCCCTTGGAAACCGTTCGCGAAGCCCCTTGACGGACTTTTCGCCCTTCAGGGCAGGCTCCTCCCTGTCCGTTGGTCTCTCCCTCGGAGCCACCGTCCCGCTTCGCCCGGAGTATGCGGGCAAGGGGGTTCTGCGGTCGTCACAAGGCCGAAGAGCGAAGCGTGCCTTGTGACGGCCGCGGGTCCTCCTGCACTCATCGGAGGATCAGCGAAGCGGGACGGTGGCTCCGAGGGAGCCCCCTAAGGTAGGATGGAACACAATTCCGCTTAGCATCAGAGCCGATCCAATAGGCTCCGAGCAGACTTCATTAGTGAATAGGCTTCACTATGCGCGGCGAAGTGCTGGGCCGGACTCAGCAGTGAATGAAGTCATTGGATTGAAAAGTGATGCGCGTAGTCGACCTATTCTGCGGAGCAGGCGGCATGGCCCTAGGCATGGTCCGAGCAGGGCATCGGGTAGTTGCGTCGTATGACTATGAGGAAAAGGCCCTTGCCGTTCACCAAGCCAACATCCGGGAGGGTGGGCTGCTCCGCCCCCATGGAATTCGACGCCCGCGTCGTCACGTTCAAGGTGATCTTCTGGACTTGCTTACAGTAGCTCCGGATATCGCGGAACTCGCTCCAGACATCATAGTTGGCGGGCCACCGTGCCAAGCCTTCTCAGCGGCCGGGAAACAATTAGGCGATGATGATCCCCGAGCAAGACTGACCGAGGCATATGGCGTCATCATCGCGACTGCACGGCCGCGGTATTTCGTCTTGGAGAATGTTCCGGGCGTCCGGCGATCAAACGTCTATCGACGCTTCATAATTATGATAAGACGAGCTGGCTACGGCATCACAGAAACAATCGTGAACGCTAGCTATTACGGTTCGGCTCAGAACCGGCGTCGGTTCCTATGCATCGGCTGTCTTGATGAAGCCGACAATTTTATGCTGGGTTATCTCCTCGCCGCCAAGGCACGGGAACAAATGACCGTCGCCGATGTGCTGGGTCCAGATTTCGGACTCATGGTTGGAGGTAGGCGTCTGTATTGGCAAGCGCCTGGCGGGGCACAATCTGCTGGAACCCGTCGCACCGACCGTTCCTGCGCGACAATCGTGCGGTCGTCATTCAGCCGTCCAGCCTCAGGCTACGTACCGCGACGAGACGACATTCAGGACGTCCAATCGCTTCCCAGGCTGGGCTTCCCTCAGTTTGCGCTGCTCGCGGGCTTCCCAAATACATGGAATTGGGATCCTAAGCTTCCCGACGCACCTCCCAAGGCGGAGGGTCGTAAGCCGCGGAAGCGTTCTGTAACGAAGGCGGACAAGATGCTGATGGTCGCGAATGCCGTTCCGCCGCCATTGGCGAAAAGTCTCGGCGACTGCCTGCTTGCGCATTCCCGCGGTGACATTCCCGACATCGAACCCAAGATTCCGGAGGACTACGAGCGCTGGTTAGGGCATGCCAAGGGCCTCTCCGGAGCCGATCTCTCGCAGAAGATGACGGATCTGCGGAAGGTCAAGCGCTATTTGGGAACACGACAATTCGTACGGGCAGAGCAGGCCATCGAATTTCTTGAGGAAATTCCCGCGGTCGCGTCCTTATCATCTGCCCGGCGCTGGAATCTGAAAGCGGCAGTGAAGCCATTCTTCGAGTACGAGGCCGAAAAGATTGAGCTACGACGCCGAAGGGAACAGCGGCAGCGTGACAAAGTCGAGGCATTCGATGCGCAGAATTGGGATCCGGATGCCGACCAATACCTGTTTTCTGACTAGGCATTGAAGCAATGCATGCCCCTACCCTAGCCAAGGCGGCCTAGGGATTGGATCTTGTCTATGCTGATGGCGTCGTCTGCTGGGCAACCGCTCGGAGGGGCGAGCGGCGACGCCGAAGGCATGCTACGGGGTGGATCGCCCCCGGAAGAAGAGGCCAAGGAGCCGCCCCTTGGGTAACTAACGACATTTGAAAGTCCGCTGTTTCCCAATGCTTCAACGTCGCTCTGCCCTGCTTCGCGCTCCCCTGTGTCGCTGGTCTCTTCGATCGTAACAATGGCCCAAGCGTAGGGACGACGCACTGCCATGACCTGATCAGTTCGGGGGTGCAGCCAACCTGCACGCAGCCTCACCTGTTCTTGCCAGCGGTTCTCACGGATTTCGTGATATGCAACGAGCCTCGGCCGCCGCTTCGCCTCTGACCGATCTTGGAATGCGCCTAGCAGAGCGAGAGCCGTTGCCCATTGTTTTTTGCGCATCGCTCGGATGACGGCGCGGGACCGCGGACATTCGTGAACATGCTCGCCCCGGACGTAGCGAAACAGGTCCTCCCATCGCCCCATAATGCCTCTTGTCAGCCCGACGATCGACAAGCGACGGACGCCAAGGGAGGATGCCCAAGCGACAGCAGCTTCAGTTGCGACTCGGTCATCATCCGAGTCCGGAGATCGATCACCTTCGGCATCCAGCCCTTTGAGGACATACGTCATGACGTAACTTGTTGGATCGGCGACGCCGTTGCCGTCCCAATCCTTGACCTTCAGAGCTGGGCCACCATCAAAGCTCCCTTCTGCCCGCCTGTTCTCCTCCTGTTTTGTCGTGGCAGGCCAATGCATGCCAAAAACCCGCTTAATCTGGGCGACGTCGCGGGCTCGCGCGTAGAGCATAGCATGTAAGTGTCCCGTCCCATCGGTATGTGGCTCGTAAGTCTTTACACCGAAAGGAATGATGCCCTTGTCCCTTAGGAGCATCAATGAGCGGTGCCATCGCTCCCCGAGTTCGCGGACCCCGTCCTTCGGCGACAGCGACAGGTCCGGAGTGCGCCTTCCATGCGATGGATGCAGGTGCCATTTCGGCGGCAAGGACGCTGTGATGAAGAGTGGGACGAGCTTATCATTGACATCACCGACACGACGGTCGATCTGCGCATTCACGCGACGGGCATGGTCGCGCATTCCGAGCACCATTGCATACCACATCGCCCTCCGGGCCTCCCGCTTGCCTTCTATTACCTCAAGGAGCGGAATGCGGACCTCTCTTCCATCTTCGGTCGTCCGAAGGAGTTCACGGGATGACATGAAGGTGCGGTTCGAGGCTCGCTTCTCGCGCCAGCGATGAAGCGTCCACTGGTCAACGTAGGACGGGAGGTGCTCGTTCTTGGGGCCGCCGATGAGCTGAAGGATTCCGGCAGCATGTACCGCCGCTTGCCCGATACGCCGCCGCAGACGTCGCCGAACCGATCCCGCATCGCGCTCGCTCGGGTGGCTCTCCTTGGGGGCTGCTGCCAGTGCCCTATCCAGGGCCTGATCGGCTAACTTGAGGAGTTTCCGCAGTTTACGACGTTCACTGACCGGCATGCCTGTGGCACGAGCGGCCTCAAGCCGGGTTCGGGCCTCCTTGACGCGCTCGGCAGCCGTCGCAGCATCTAAGCATTCATCAATCGCGGCGTGCAGTCGGGCGAGCTCTTCGGCTCCTGCCCCCCGCGCCACGGCGTCCACGAGCCGCTCACGATGGAGTCCGGCGCGGCGCTGTCGCGCCTCTGCAATCCGGAGGCGATGGATGTAGGTCCGCGTAGCAACCTCAGCTTCGTGCTCGGCGATACCAAGCAGGTCGGTATCCGACGCCGAAAGGAGAGGCAGCGCGGCTTGGTCCACGTGCATCAAGGATTGGATTATTGCGACGACGCCCTCGGCAATAGGCCGTAGCTTCTGAACCGCCGTCCAGGCGTCGTGTCGCCATGAATTTCCCGAAAACTGCCGGACGCAAGGTTCTTCGGACAGAGATAATACAAGATCATCTGCCGTTTCAGCTCCCGTGCCCCCATGGCGTCGCAACAGCATGGACTGCCATGGCGATGGCAGCGCCCGGAACAAGTCGAGGGCATCGCCTTTAGGCTGCCAATCAAGACCCTCTTTCCTACGCCGTGCCGTGTCGGCTTCAACGGCCAGTCGCTCTTCCTCATCTGCCTCGTTGTCGAGATCGACGATGTCCGCAAGCGCCCCGGTCCACTCCTTATTCAGCTCATTGAGGGACTCGCTCGCCTTACTGTTGCGGTCCGCTACGTCCGCAAGCGGCGGGATCGCCGCCCACGGATCAATCTCTCCATTCGCTGGAAGGTCGAGGCGCAATGATGGTGATGGCTCGTTGACCCCGGCTGAGGTCGCCAGTTGTTTCTTGGTTGAGGTCCGTCTGGATTTGGCGCGCTTATGTCGACGCCATGACGGGACATGATCGGCAAACGGATCCGGCTTGGCATCAAGGAAAGAAGGTCGCGGATAGGCAGTCCGCGTTGTCAACAATTGCGTTTGGGGAGGTGGTGTCGGTTCGAACGGTGTATGTCCGAACCGGGCAGTCACCCGCCACTACGTGCGGTGCAACCCGGATTGACAGAGATGAAGCCGATGGACATGATTCCCTCGTTTCCCAGACATCCCGCCGGGGTTGCAGCCCGTGAACGGCGGGATTTCCTTTTCAGGGTTCTCTGTCGGCGCGCCTACGTCCAGACCTAATCTGTGATCCCTGTCCAGAATTCGTAGCATTGAGAACCCACGAGCTCTGCCAGAGATCGGCTCTGCGTCTCCGGGAGCGGATAACGGCGGGCTTACCGGATGGATCATCCGGGCGAACGAGGCTAGGTACACAGAAGAATTCATCCTACAATAGGGCTAGGTGGTTCCGATCAATGACTGACAAAAAACTGGAGTCCGACCGCCAGGGTAAACAGCGGTTCGCGGATGTGCCTGAAGGGCGCCGCAGGAACATGCAGGCGAACAAGGGGAAAGACACCAAACCTGAGGTAGCCGTCCGGCGGATGCTTCATGCGCTAGGCTACAGGTTTCGGCTCCATCGCAAGGATCTCCCCGGAAGACCTGACATCGTGCTCAGTTCCCGGCGAAAGGTAATTGAGGTCCGAGGGTGCTTCTGGCATGGTCATGGCTGCCATCCGCTTGGACTGATGCCTAAAACCCGACGGGAGTATTGGGAGCCTAAGATTACTGGGAATAAGACCCGAGACGCCCGGAACGTGGCGGCACTTCGGGAACAAGGATGGGACGTTCTGGAGCTTTGGGAATGCCGCATCCGGGCTGAGCCAGATCTCATCCGGGAAGAGCTGATTGCTTTCCTCGGGCCAGCGAGACGCCCGCGTCAGAATTCCTGATTCCTTCAGAGCGGATAGGTCGGCAGTTGGTCGAGTATCATTTGTGCCGTATCTCTCGGGCTCAACGCTTTGTAGAGCTGATCGACTGCCTTCGTGGGCACGCCACCGGCGAGCAGCGATGTCATTGAGGCAGCCTTATAGCGGCCCACCACGTCGGCATTTGCGAAGGTCTCTAGGTGCGCATGGAATCGGATGGCTGGTCCACGCAGCACATAGCCCAAGATGTACTTCAGTACGTTTGCTTCGAAGAGAGCTTGGTAAAGTCGATCGCTCCGGGTGCTGGTCTTAACCGCAATGGCAAAGAGAAAGTGGCGACCTTCCAATGTACCCTGAATACCCTGCCATGCTGTCTCCAGCGTCTCTTGACTTGACGCTTGGAGATCTTTCAAGGGCGACATGAATGGCGCAAATCCAGGCGGCATAGGGTCAGGGACACGCAAGCCCAATATGTCAGGGGTGCTGAGCTTCAGCTCCATACCACCCGATTGCAGAGCAGTCTCGAATGCTTGGTATTCGGATCTCGCCTTTGGGTTAAGGAGCTTTGTCGTGTCGGCGCCCCGCGCCATTTTCACAATTGCTACCTTGCGGGTGGGTGTCGGAACCGCGAGAGGTGGCTGGGTGAATATCTTGCTGGTCCAAGCGCCCGTCTCCATCAGCGTATTCCACGCGGCGGCCGCGTTCCAAAGCGCTGCTGCCTCCATCATTTCATAAATATCGCCATCGACCTTGGCCAACTGTTGATCAGTCAACTCAAATCCGACAGGCCAGATAATGTCTCCAGCGCTAGCGACATTGGCATAAGCCTGATGGCGGTAGGCCTGGAATGACCGAGAGGGATCCGGGTCGCCGTCGGTTCCAGGCACAAAGGAATCAAAGGCACAGTCCATCACCCGCGACTGCGTGACCTGGAACTTGGTCTTTCGCCCCTTGACCTTCCCTCCTCGGACATCCACTAGGCAGCCCTTCCCCGCAGCATGGCATGCGGCACACACTGTTATTTGGCCTTTCGGATCTGGATGAAGGGGAAAATCAAAGGGCATTAAGAGCGTCCTGCTGCAAGCTCACGCGCTGTAGCGATCAGGACGTCGAGCTCAATTCCGAGGCCGTGAGCGATTCTCTGGAGGCTCACCATAGTGGGATTCCGGCGTCCGCGCTCCACTTGGCCTATATATGTCCTGTCAAGGCCGGCCCGATCGCCTAGCTCCTCTTGGCTTAGCCGCAGTATCTCCCGATGCTTCCGGACAGCGGGTCCGATTGAGGCGGCAATATCCAAGGGAACAGCTCGTATAGTGATACAGGCGAAGACCACAGCACGACGTCTGCTGATCCACTACGGACTATGAGTCCCATCCAGGCTCCGTACCCAGCAACCACGACCTCCGGGGCGCTACTACCAATGTAGCAGCACGGGCTATTTAGCCCTTGGAGAGATACCTGTGCACGGCGATCTGGAGCGCCTTGTCGCCCCTGCGGGACATACATTATCGTCATCAACCTCTTAATAGGCGAGACTAAGAGCCCCATCATGACACCGGCCAAAGGAGACAGATTTTGAGCTTGACGGCGGTCTCACTCTTTTCGGGATGTGGGGGGTTCTGCGAAGGTGTGGAACTAGCAGGATTTGATATTAAGGTCGCCTTGGAGTGGGACCGTTTTGCCTGCGAAACATATAGGTATAACTTTCCTAAGACCCCGCTGTTCGAGGGCGACATCCACGATTTTTTGAAGGGCACTGGCGCTGAGCATCGAGCCAAGTACAAGCTAGAAGACGTTGATCTTGTATTTGGAGGGCCTCCTTGTCAGGGCTACAGCCAGATCGGCCCGCGTGATCTTTCTGATGACCGGAACGAACTTTACCTCCAATATGCCCGCATTGTTAAAGCACTGAAACCTCGCATGTTTCTCATGGAAAACGTGCCCAATATGCTCCTCATGAACAAGGGGCACTTTCGCGACGCGATCCTACGACATTTTGCAAGCATTGGTTACACCAACACAACCTTCCTGAAGCTTTCTGCCGCAGATTTCGGTGTTCCGCAGACCCGCGAGCGAGTTTTCTTTTTTGGCACGCGAGACGATCAGGCGCTTCCCTATGATCTCCGCGACCTCGCTTCTGCGGTCCTGGATACAATGCGGGTGAAAAAGCACGTTACCGTGGCCGAGGCGATAGGCGACCTACCAGATGCCGTGGTTCCAAGCGGTCAAACGATGCCATATCCGAAGGCAGAGAAGCTGACCTCGTACATGAGGACGATGCGCGCCGATGCAGCGGGCGGTCCATACACCAAGGCCATCAAGCGGCGCCGAGGCCTAGGGCCCAAAGACAAGCTGCTCCTTCACAACCAACACACTAAGGAAATTCAAGAACGGCGGAAGGCGCTAATTGCTCTGCTCGCTCCGGGAGCAAAGGCGGATTCGTTGCCCAAGGAGATCTGGAACGGTGCTCGCCCGGAGAAGTGGCGCCGCCTCCATCCAGATCTGCCGAGTTACACCATCTTGGCACAGATGCACCGCGATCTGTCGGAGTGGGTTCATCCACGGCTGGAGCGATGGATTACAGTGCGCGAAGCTGCGCGGTTACAGAGCTTCCATGACGGATTCGTGTTCAAGTCCTCCGAATGGCAGATGCTGAAGCAGATTGGAAATGCCGTGCCCCCTCTTCTGGCTCATGCTGCCGCGAAGATGGTCCGATGCATCCTTGAGGCCGTTGACGGACGTTCGGTTGCAGCGGCCGAGGGGCTTCAAAAGATACTGCCCCTCACCGTCGCTCCTGAAGCCGCTAAACGCAAAACTAAGCGGAAAGCGCCTCGTCTATGGCCCGAGGCTGCGGAATAAGGACGGCACACCTCGATGAGCGACGAGAGCAACCTGTTCGTGACCCTGCTTGAGGAAGCGGACAAGTTTTGCGGACACCTCGGAGTGGGCAAAGATGTCCTCCTTGCAACCTACAAGGAAACGTCGGATTGGGCATTTATCATCAAGATCGATGCGCTACACGAAACCGCATGCCGTGATCTGGTTTCACGAATGTTGACCATTGGTGGCAGTGGTGATGACCCAAGCAAAGCGGTGGCTGACTTCGTTGGCGACATGGGATACCAGGGTCGCAGCTCCGTTCTCCGCCTTATCGAACTGACCGGATGTCCCAAGGAGTATATTCGTTTTCTGGAGGCGGTTAGGCGTGTCCGGAACGCATTTGCTCACAATATCCGCTCGGTCAACATGACACTCATGGAAATGATCGAACAACGCAGTGAACGAGCTCAACTGCTAAAGACGTTTTCGGCCATCGCGGAAGAAGGCTATGACGAAGCAAAGTTCCTGAAGATGATGCACACTAGACCGGACTACCTCCGGTTCGGGATTCTGCATCAATCGATGGTTTTGCTGTATCTAATGCACGCCAACTTCGCGATAGGTGGTGAGGATTCAGTCGAAGGCGTCACGCTGGCGGACTAGAACTCCAAACTTGGAACCTAGTCTTGTGATCTTTGTCCACCCTGCGAGCGAAGAAGATACGTGCTGACTGCGGATGCCACGGTGACGACGAGTTCCGCTTCCTCGAACCTAGGATTACGACCCTCCCTGATATGGCGTCCCTGCTCGGAGGCGAAGCCCCAGAGCTTTTCTAGGGCAGTGTCCATCGGCTTCGGGATGTCGAGCTCTGAGATGAGTTGCCCTAACGTCTTATTCGGCTTCCCGAATACGTCTCTCGCGACGCATTCGAGTGCCGCCATTGCATGTTGAATTGCCCCGGTAACATCTGCTGATGGTCGCCGGGAAATGTCCTGAAGAGCTTCCTCGATCTCGTTGGCGGCCGTCGTTCGACCAGTTGCCTTCATCAAGCTGGTGGCTTCTTTAGACGCTGTCGTGAATGCCTCTGAACCCCGCGCGACAACCCGTCCACTCTCCATGGACCAACCTATCCCGCGTTCCCGGAAAAATTCATTCAGACGGACCTCAAATTCTTGACCCTTATCCCAGTCTTGTGAGGCGAGACGCGAATAGAAGCCCTCGGCGATATCGTAAACGCGATACCAAGGACAGTTCCTCACGTACCATTGGACCTCTTCGAAGATGTTTGGATAGGGTGTCCAGTTATTCCGATCAGGCTGCGTCAGCAGGATTCCGCAAACCTCCAATCGAGCGTTCTCCGGACGTAGCCCAAGATTGTCAGCGAGCATCACAATGGCCTCGCGCAACTCATCCGGAGCATCCTCCCGAACGGTAATCTCTGCATCGGGCGATCGGTATCCGAAGCGTCGTGAAAATGGCAGAGTCTCGTCGCGCATTGTTACCGCCTCAATCTTTCGTAAGGCCTAGTCAGGTGGGATGTCTGATTGTGGGCAGGTGCCGACCAACGTAACCAATCTCAATAAGCTTCACGTCGGCGTGCCGGAACAGATGGATACGATGAAGGCTGTCAACCCAAATATGATCCTCAAACGTTTGATTCCGGCCTTGCGCGTTTCGGAAATTTCTAGCTGGACCATACTGCCTCATGGTTTCTTCACTTTCGGGAGTGATTGGAGGCAGCGTCTCCGGGAATGCTCCTGCCTCCCGCCAAAGTGCAACGCGTCGGTCCAGATCCGCCAGACGCCGGAAAAGTAGTGGCAACAAACCTGCATCGAAGGCCCCAATTTGGGCTTCAACATCGATGCCGAACCTAAGATTAGGGAACGCTCGGTCTTTTAATGCCCAGAATGCACGAGCCGTTAGCTGGGTTCGGATACCTTGAGTGCGGCGCTGTTGGATTCTCATGGCGTGCGCAGGCGTCGCTACATGTTCGACTACGAAGTCGTGTCCTCCAGAATTAAACGCCAACTGATCGAAACACCAAACATTCAAACCAAGAACGCTGGCGAGAAGCGAAGAAGAAACGGCACAGATCGCTAAATCGGCAGCCGCTTCCTGGGCGCGCTCAAAGCAACCTTCGTGACCAGCGACGGCCTTCTCGATTTCAAAATTAAGTAGAGTTTGGGCAAGATCTTCCCCTACATCAGAATCGGCTGGGACCATTCGACTTAGAGAATCGAAATAGGCTGCTAAATCATAATCTTCAGTTTCATAAAGACTATGTGCGACCTCCCCCATGCTCCATTCCCGCCCGTCGGTTGAAGCGATGGGAATGAGCCACGGGTCGCAGTAACACCTGAATGCCGGGAGAGTTTCTGCCTCACTATCCAGCAATGCCAGCCCTCTGAGCATCTCGGAAAGATCAGTCCGGGCACTTGTGACGTCAGCGAATGGGACAGCAACGGACGCACGGTTCAATACGTAGTCAGTCATGGCGCTACGAGATTTTTGGCTTTACAAGGCGAGCTGTATTTCTTCGATGCTGGTCAAAAAAGCCTTCAGGCCAAGCGCTTAGCTTACCTTCTCTGTCGATACTCGGCGAGAGTATCTCGGAGCGCCCATTGACACGCTTGAAGTAGTGGAAGGCTGCTTGCTGTGGAGCAAGAATCCCTTCGCGTACAGCGATGCGCGCGCCATCCATAAAGTGATCCGAATGAGTCTCAACGATCACCTGCACTCCGGCCGCGGCTGCCCGCGCGCACAATTCGCCAAGCCTCGTTTGCCCCCTGGGATGAAGATGTGCTTCAGGGTTTTCTATCAGAACGAGCCCTCCGGCCGGAGCTCCCAGCAATGCCACTAAGACTGGTAGGACGTAACTTAGCCCAAAGCCCACGTTTGTCGCGCGATACTCACGACTACGAAGCTCCCCTTCTTGTGCAAACGTAAATGCGCCCACGATTAGGTCGGCTGCGGTAACTGGCGTCATGTCTAGTTGGGCGCCAGGGCTCACCTCGCCCAGCCAGCCCTCTACCTGATCTCCGAGACGGCCACCAAGATCTGAGATCACGCGTGGATCATTTTCGGAAAGGGTGATCGCACCTTGGTACTCATGGAGCGCGTGGAGCACGTACTCCCCTCGTGTCCCGAGGTCGAACGCCCGGGCGCGAGAGGCCGACATCGGCAGGAATTTCCGTGGCCCGTGACGCTCAGCATGCAGATAGTGGAAGGCGGAGCGCGGCGGCTCTCCATGTACCTCCCCTTGTAGGAGCACGGCCGAAGCTCCACCTTTGAGCATCAAATCGATTGCACGCCGACTTGCGTCATCGTCTTGCATTATCGCAGAAGCTCGATCCTCTGTGATCATGAAGGGAAACTGGATCAGTGTATTGCGATCTTCGTCGCGCCTAAAGCTTATCTCAATGCAGTCTGCATCCGCCCATTCGAACAGAACCTCTCCTGGCCCTCCCAGATCTACTAAATCGCCCGATGTCGATAGGTGGCCGCGACTCAGACTTCCCATCAAATAGGATTGCCTTAGAGTAAGAAGCGATTGAATGACGCTGCTCTTCCCGGCAGCATTGAGCCCGGCCAGCAACGTAAGCGGTTCAAGCGTCATGGTTGCTTTGGCAAGACATTTGAAATTCTTGATAGTCAGTTCTGAGATCATTGATCCAACAACAGTACCTTCTGGAGCAGAAACTCAATAGAGCCGAATCGTTTGGTCACACGCGTAGGAACGCCAGTCGAGTAAGAGACTGAAATCACGAACTCCGGATCTTGCGCAAGGAGCGTCTGGAACTCGGCAATGATCTCATCCCGCCGATTGATGGCAATTGTAACTTGATCGTCGCCAAGCCCTGCTAATGCTACTGACCAAGCCTCAAATAGAGGCTTGCTGACTGGATTTCTGCCTGTCCGGACCTGACCGTTACCGCCCATCCTGGGCTTACGGAACGCCACAGTCCCAAATATCGAATGCGCCGTCCGCATGGCTCTGAAAAATTCGGAAGCAAGGCGTGTTCGCTCCTCTTCTGTCATCGCATTGATCTTACGCATTGCCTCATTTAGGAATGTGTCAAGGTCGTTAACGCGATAGTCTGATGGCTTCGTCATTCGGAACGCCAAGAAGCGGAGCACCATCTCCTGAGCGTCCATACGATCATCACGAACAGAAGAGTCAGTTGCTGACTTGAACGTTGGATCCTCTGCGAGATCACGTAAGTATTTCCGCACAGGCCCCTTGTTCAGCGCATTGCGGATTTCTTGGCCCGTAAGCGGAGTTCCGCCAGTATTAATGCGCTTGAAGATGTTTATCATCACCTCTTCTGGCGTGCCCGGCTGGATCACATTGATTACGAGTTCAGTCTCTTCGATGCGCCTCTGCATGGCGCGATCCAGGTCGGCAAATTTCCGGCCCTCAAGAACCCCAAGATACTCTAACCCCGCAAGACTGAATTCCCCCTTCATGAAATCATAGATCGTCGTGATCCTCTGGAGTCCATCAACCACTGCCCAATCATCTTTAGGATTGGCGGACACGTAAAAAACAGGCAGCGGAATACGAAGCAAAAGCGACTCAATCAACTGACTTTTCCGGTGCGGATGCCAAACCCTCGCGCGCCGCTGAAATTCAGGGGCCAGATCTACCTCGCCATGATCTATCCGCCGGACAACAAGATCTATATTCTTCTTTTCCGTTGTTACTTTGATTTTACTGGGATCAAAGGGCTTGTCGATCAGAAGCGTGTTATCGACTAACTCCGCCTCAACACCCAGCACATCTTCTGTAACAACGGCGTCTAGTTCACTGCTTTCACTAGGGGAAACGTCATTCATCTTGGTGCAGCTCGTACTTTGTATAAATGGACATTCCGGACCTAGGTCCAAGATTTGGTTATACGTGAACCCGCTTGGCACAATGTCTACGGATATTGGTCGGAACCGGCGACTAAAGGAAGCAGCGAAAGGTTCTCCGTCAACCCCCCAGTTGGATCAAGCTGGCAAGTGCCTGCTAGGAGCTACCCTGATGCTCAGCCCTGGGAGGGGCCGCTTGTAGCCCGCCAAACGAATCGCTCCAATGGAGCATGGGACGGCGGCTCGGACTTGAGATCCTCAAAATCTTCAATGCCGTGGGGATCGTCATCATTGAGCCAAGCCCTCCACCGGACCGCATTTCTCGCCCCAACGACCCAGGGCGCATCCCTGACCCCGCTCTTAGGGGTAAGCAAGGCCATAACCCCAAGATCTTTATCAAAGCGTACCTGAACAACCAGACGGCGCATCTGCTCGGCGAGAGCCGTCCGGATCACTGTCTTTTCGGCGTCGGCCGCCGCATCCATTCGTACCTGCAAGTCCTTGATGGCTTCCAAGCGAGCCGCGATGCCCGGATCGGCGGTCTCTATGGCTACAGCCCTCTCTGCCTCCCCAATCTCCTCCTTAAGCCTTGCAGCTTCTTCGGCCGCTTGGGCAATAAGGTCTCTCACGGCGTTATCGCCATCCACGTATAGGTCGATCAGGCGCCCTCGGCGGGCCTCTACAGCGGCAAGTTTCGTCCGGAGAGGCGTCACACGGTCAACTCGTTCCTTCTCGGCGTCCCCGAGAACGGCCGCGACGTCGAGGTAAGACACTACCCGGAGCAGCCGCCGCTCAATCTTATCGACGCGCCATCGTTGCCTGTTGTCGCATCCGAAGTGGCGGACGGCATCGTTGCATTCGTAATATCGGGCACCTTTGGGAGGCTTGCCCTTTGAACTGATGCGCATAGGACCGCCGCACTCGCACTTTACCAAGCCAGTAAGAAGATGAGCGACTCCTGCACCGCGCCGCCCGGAGGCTCCCTTTCGGCGATCAATGGCCTCCTGGGCTCTCCAGAACAACTCCTCGCTGATCACAGCAGGATAGTAGCCTTTGATGGGCTCACCTTCCGGTTTACGATTCGCATGGCGGCCAATGTGGGGCTGGTACTCACCGAAGGCAGCGCGGTTGCGGAGTACGGTGTCCACAGTCGAACTCCACCACCCCCTCTTTCCTCTAAGTGAAGGAACCTCTTCCTCATTGAGGCCTTTCGCGATCGACCTTTTGCCACGTCCTGCAACAGCCTCCCGGAAGATCCGACGCACCACTTCGGCCCTGTCTTCGAGAATGACAAACTTCTGCCCATCAAGGCGAATCCATGCAGGGGTGGCGCCGGACACCTTGTGGCCTTCCGCCCTTGCCCTCTCCCGCTTGTTGCTCCACACCTTACCAATCCGGAGCGACTTGATGTTCGACTCCTCGTTCGCCCGCGCCATGATGCCGACTGAGATCATGAGGTCGACGCCGCCCCGACTGTCGATGTCCTCCTTCGAATATTCCTTTCTGTCGGCGAGAGTTACGACGCGGACCCCTTTTCGAACGAGCCCGAGCAGAAGGTAGGCCGCGTCGCTGACCGCCTCTCGGCTAAGACGATCCAAAGACTCAATAATTAGGCAGGACCCTGGCTCAACCTCCCCGGACTCAACGCGCTCCAGAAACCGCCCAAGAGCAGTCTTCTCCTCTCGGTTGCTTCCTTTCCAAGCAGAGACGCCAAGGTCCCGAAGGGAATCGTCCAGTTCAAGGTTGTGCTCTAGGCACCAAGCCCTTGCGGCCTCCAACTGTCTTCGGAGGGAGTCACCTTGGGCTTGGGATGGCGTGGAGAATCGAACGTAGGAATACGCTTTCGGCATGGTCATGCTCATCGGTACAACATGACTGTAAAGTATCAAACCATTTTGACGTTCTGCCCGCCTGGCCCCGAACCCCGGATGAAGCTTTCCTCGATCTCGGATTCGTCGAGCACGATGGTATCGGTCACCGGGATCATGGGGGCCTCGGGAGGACAGGTGAAAACTGGGGCATTCCGTCATTATGTCCAATGATCGGCCGCCGGATGCTTGTCGAGGCTTTTGATCCGGTCTAAGCGCCTTTGTCCATTCGGCTCTTGCCATTTGGCTCACGCCAAAGCGGCTTTCTCCAAAGCGTCGCTCGTCCTCAACCGGCTTCCTGCTCCATGTCCTCCGTCTTCGCCAGCCTGATCCCGACCTTCCTGATCATTGCAACGGGCTGGCTCGCCCGCGTCACGAATTTCGTGGACGACAGGCAATGGGTCGGGCTCGAGCGGGTCACCTATGTCATCTTCTTCCCAGCCCTGATCATCGACACCCTCTCGCGGGCGGACCTGACATCCGTGCCGGTTCTCGGGGTCGGCGGCGCGCTGATCGGCGCCATTCTGGCCATGGCCTTCATCATGCTGGCGCTCAGGCCCCTGCTCGAACGCCATCTCGGCATCGACGGCCCGAGCTTCACCTCGGTCTTTCAGGGCGCGACGCGATGGAACACCTTCATCGGCCTTGCGGTCGCGGGCAGCCTGTTCGGACAGCGCGGCGTCGCGCTGATCGCGGTGGCGATTGCCGCCATGGTGCCGCTGCTCAATCTTCTCGCCTTCTACGTCTTCATCCGCTATGCGGGCCGACCTAAGCAGAGTCCCTTCGACATTCTTCGCTCCTTCGCCACCAACCCGTTCATCTGGTCCTGCGCCCTGGGCCTCGCGCTCAACCTGCTCGCTCCTCCGCTGCCAAAGCCCATTGCCAGCTATATCGAGCTGACGGGCCGCGCGGCGCTCGCCGCCGGCCTTCTCGTGGTCGGCGCGGGCCTCGATATCAGGCGCCTCGCCAAACCCGGACCGGCCCATTTCCTGTCGTCAGCCCTCAAGCTCCTGCTTCTGCCTGTCGTCGCCGTCACCATTGCGCGGATGGTGGGAGTCGAGGGCAACGATCTGGTTGTAACCATCATTGCAGCCTCGGTACCTTCGGCGAGCGCTGCTTACGTGCTGGCGAGGCAGATGGGCGGAAACGCGCCTCTCATGGCCGAGATTCTAACGTTGCAGACCCTTCTGGCCATGGCCTCGATGCCCCTGCTGATTGCGTTTCTCTGAGATTTTGCAACTATAGATATAAATCGTGACCTTGTATTATTTTTGGTTGTGCTGCTATCTAGGCATCACCGAAATGAACAGGTCAGCAAGCGCTTCCATGTCCAAACCTCCGCTCCGCGCCAGCAATGCCCAATCTCTCGAGAAGGATGGGGTCCGTCCCCTGGAATCCGATGCCTCGTCGGCAGAAACGGCTCAGTACATCGCGGAATTCGCAGCCGAATTGTCGTTCATGGCCCGGAAATCCAAGCTCGATCTGCTGGCCTATCTCCTGGACATGGCGCGCATGGAGGCGATCCGAACCGTCCAATGCGACGCGAGACGTCCTTGAACGGTCAGCGGCCTGCCACCAACGACACCGCATTCCCCCCGTGCCGTTCGAGGCGCCCTGCGATTTCCAGCTCCAGCAAGGCCATCTGGACGACGCGGATCGGGAGACCGGACTGGCGGACGAGATCGTCGATGGAAACCGGCGACGGGCCGAGCAGGTCGATCACTCCCACCTCCGCCTGAATGCCACCTCGATCCTCGAACACGCCCGTATCGGGCGTGACGGCACCGACCGGAGGCCGGGGAACATCCGGCAGGTCGAGTTCGTCCCAGAGCTCTTCTGTGCCCGCGAGGTGGAGTGGCTCCTCGACGCCGATATCGGAGCGCAGGCCTGTGGCGACGAGGGGTTCGAGCACGCTGGTGATATGCTCGATCCCGGCGCACAGGGTCGCGCCCTCGCGGATCAGATCGTTGGTGCCCTCGGCGCGTGGATCGAGAGGCGAGCCGGGCACGGCGAAAACCTCGCGCCCCTGTTCGAGGGCGAAGCGAGCCGTGATGAGTGAGCCAGAGCGGCGCGCGGCCTCCACCACCACGACACCGTAGGAAAGGCCCGATACGATTCTGTTCCGGCGCGGGAAATCCCGTCCCCGCGGCTCCCAACCGAAGGGCATCTCGGAGATCACAGCCCCGCCCTGCTCCACGATGGCGCGCAGGAGCGGCTCGTTCTCGGACGGATAAACCTTGTCGTGCCCCCCCGCCAGCACAGCGACCGTGCCGGTTTCCAGCGTCGCCTTGTGCGCCCGTGTATCGATCCCGCGCGCCAGACCCGACACCACCACGTAACCCGCCTCGCCCAGCTGGCGCGACAGGCGCTCGGCGAAGGTCAGCCCGGCGGCGGAGGCATTGCGCGAGCCGACGATGGCGACGGAAGGTTTGGCCAGAATATCACTCGATCCACGTACCGCGATCAGCGGCGGAGCCGTGTCGACGGCCTGCAGGGTCTTCGGATAATCCGGCTCGCCCATGGCGACGAAACGGGCGCCCAGGCGGGCGGCGGCGGCCATTTCCTTTTCCGCCTCCGCCCGGCTCGTGACCTTCAGCAGCAGACGGCCGCCTCGGCGGGCGAGATCCGGCAGAGCGTCCAGAGCAGCGGAAGCCCCGCCGAACTGGTTGACCAGGGCTCGGAAGGTGCGCGGTCCCACATTCTCCGAGCGGATGAGGCGCAGCCAGTCGAGGCGCTGCTCGTCCGTCAGGCGTGCGCCGCTCATCCCTTCTGTCCGATCTTGCCTTCGGTCCCGGCCAGAAGGCGGTTGATGTTCTCGCTGTGCTTCCACCACAGCAGCACGACGAGAATGACCATGACGCCCCCCATCTTCGGCTCACCGAGAACCCACAGCACCAGCGGCGTCGCGGCGGTGGCAACCAGCGCCGACAGAGAGGAGTAGCGCGTCAGGTAGGCAAGGCCGAGCCAGATGAGGGCGAAGATCACCGCCGCGAGCGGCATGAGACCAATCAGGATACCGATGAAGGTCGCGACTCCCTTGCCTCCCTTGAACCCGAGCCAGACCGGGAAAAGATGGCCGAGAAAGGCGCCCAGCGCCGCGATGGTCGCGAGATCCTGCCCCCAGTAGCCTGCGATGAGCACCGCTGCCGTGCCCTTCAGGGCATCGCCGACCAGGGTCGCGGCCGCCAGGCCTTTGCGCCCCGTCCTCAGGACATTCGTCGCGCCGATATTGCCCGACCCGACATTACGGATATCGCCTAAGCCCGCCATGCGGGTGAAGATGACCCCGAAGGGGATCGAGCCGAGGAGATAACCGAAAACCAGGGCGGCCAGCAGATAAAGCATATGGGTGTCGTCGGACATTCACGTCTCTTCAATTCGAGCGGCGAGTGAACACGATCCTGCCCGCAACCATCGTCATCGTCACCTGTCCTTCCAGACGGGCTTCGTCGAAAGGCGTGTTCTTGGACAGGGAGCGGAGGTTGCGCTTGTCGAGGACATAGGGCGCGTCCGGATCGAACACGATGAGGTCCGCGGGCGCACCCTGCCTCAACCTGCCGCCAGGCAGGCCAAGGATTTCCGCCGGTCGCGCCGACAAGGCGCGAAGGAGCTGCGGCAGAGTGATGTGCCCGGAATGGACGAGGCGCAGGGCGGCGGAGAGCAGGGTTTCGAGCCCCACCGCCCCGTCGGCGGCCTCCGAAAACGGCAGCCGCTTGGTCTCCACATCCTGTGGATTGTGGTCCGAGACGATCACGTCGACGGTTCCGTCCGCCAGCGCCTCGATCATCGCTTGCCGGTCGTCCTCGTGCCGGAGGGGCGGCGAAAGCTTCAGGAAGGTGCGGTAATCGCCGATATCGTTCTCGTTGAGGGCAAGGTTGTTGATGGAGACGCCGCAGGTGACCGGAAGCCCCCTCGCTTTCGCGGCTCGCATGATCTCCACCGAATCCGCACAGGAGATCATCGCCGCGTGGTAGCGCCCGCCGGTGAGGCGGACGAGGCGGATATCCCGCTCCAGCATGACCGTCTCCGCCTCGCGCGGAATGCCGGGCAGGCCGAGCCGGGCGGCGAATTCGCCCTCGTTCATCACGCCCGTGCCGACGAGATCGGGGTCCTCCACATGGTGGATGATCAGCCCGTCGAAGTCGCGGGCGTAGGTGAGCGCGCGGCGCATCACCTGGGCGTTCGTGACCGAGCGTACGCCATCGGTGAAGGCGATGGCGCCCGCCTCGCGCAAGAGGCCGATCTCGGCCATTTCCTTGCCTTCGAGGCCTTTCGTCAGTGCGCCCGCCGGGCAGACGCGGACGATGGAGGTGTCGCGCGCCCGGCGCAGCACGAAATCGATGATGGCCGAATTGTCGAGAACCGGGCTCGTATCGGGCATCGAGACGATGGTCGTGACGCCCCCGGCCGCCGCGGCCTCGCCCGCGCTCTTCAGGGTCTCGCGATGCGCGGCCCCCGGCTCGCCGATGAAGGCGCGCATGTCGATAAGGCCGGGCGCGAGGACCTGCCCGCCGCAATCGATGGTCTCCGCATCGGAGGCCTCCATCACCTGCGCGCCGACATCCGCGATGATGCCATCCCGAACCAGGACACCGCCCCGCTCCTCACGTCCACTGGAAGGGTCGATGAGGCGAGCGTTCTTGAAGAGAATTGGTTGATGGCTCATCGCGCTTCTCATCGATTGGGCAGGTGGCTCGCGAGTGCCTCTAGCACCGCCATGCGTACGGCCACGCCCATTTCGACCTGTTCGCGGATGAGGGATTGCGCACCGTCCGCCACGTCGGAGGAAATCTCGACGCCCCGGTTCATGGGCCCCGGATGCATCACCAGCGCGTCGGGCTTGGCATAGGACAGTTTTTCCTGATCGAGTCCGTAGAAGCGGAAATACTCCTTCACGGAGGGCACGAAGGAGCCGTTCATGCGCTCGAGCTGCAGGCGCAACATCATCACGATATCCGCATCGCGCAGGCCCTGGCGCATGTCTGTGAAGGTCTCGAAACCGAGCCGCTCGATGCCCGGCGGCAGCAGGGTCGACGGCGCGACGAGGCGCACCCGCGCGCCCATGGCGGCGAGCAGGATCATGTTGGAGCGGGCGACCCGCGAATGAAGAATATCGCCGCAGATCGCAATCGTCAGGCCCTCGATGCGGCCCTTGTTGCGGCGGATCGTGAGCGCATCGAGCAGCGCCTGGGTCGGGTGCTCGTGCGCCCCGTCGCCCGCGTTGACCACCGAGCAATCGACCTTCTGGGCCAGAAGGTGCACCGCGCCCGCCGCATGATGGCGCACGATGATCAGGTCCGGGCGCATGGCGTTGAGCGTCGCCGCCGTGTCGATCAGCGTCTCGCCCTTCTTCACGGAGGACGATGCCACAGACATGTTCATCACGTCGGCGCCGAGGCGCTTGCCCGCGATCTCGAAGGAGGATTGCGTGCGTGTGGACGGCTCGAAGAAGAGATTGATCTGAGTCCGGCCCCTGAGGGTCGATTTCTTTTTTTCGATCTGCCGGCTGACTTCGACCTGCGCATCGGCCAGATCGAGCAGAGCCCGGATATCCAACGGGGAAAGCCCCTCGATACCGAGCAGGTGGCGGTGGGGGAAAACGGAGCGGGGCGCGTTATTCATCTTAAAAAGATGGCTATAGGCGGAGTCGAAGGGAGCGGCAAGCAGCGTCTCGCCGCGGATCTCGCATCGCTTTCGCCGAAGCTGTGGAATCGCCCTTGACTTGAACATTATCCATTCGACAGTTCGGCGTCGGCTTGTGGAGGAGAAAAACATGACGACCGACAAGAGGAAGATGCCCAAGACCGCAACGAAGTCCCCAGAGGAGACGGAGAGCGGGGCAGCCCCCGCCACGCAGCCGGTCAAACATCCGCAGTCGATCCGGATCATCGATACGCCCGGGATCGCGGAACAATTCGCCAATCAGGTGCTCGACGTCTTTCTGGTCAATGGTCACACCGTATCCATAACCTTCGGCGCAAAGCGCAACATTCGGGAAGCAACATTCGGCGAGCGGGAAACCATCATCGCCGTCAATGCACGGCTGACCGTCGATCTGCACGCTGCAGAGGCTTTGCGGAACGCTCTGAACAAGGTCATCGCCATGACGAAGCCACCGACCGGCGGAGTGAACTGACCGGCTCGTTGACTGCATCCGCGCTAGATCCGAAGCTAGAGGATATGAACCGCTCTGCTCTTCTCGCCGTCGGGCTGCTGGCCCTTTCCCTGGTCCCTGCAGCCCCCTCCGTGGCCAAGGACAAGTTCCGCCTCGATGTCTCGATCGATACCGCTCAGATCGGCGCGCCGCCGTCCCCCACGGCGGCCGCTCAGGATCTTGACGGCGTCCTTTTCTCCCAGGCGCAATGGACCCAGGCGAGAGAGGATCAAGCGATCAGGGACGCGCGCCAAACCTTGTCGAGTTTTCTCGAAGGGATGGGCGCCACGGTCGACAAGAATGAGCTGAGGAAGGCACGCCGCCTGTTCAAGGATGCGACCGCCGCCCTGGAGGAGGCGCTCGCGCCCGTCAAGGATCGCTTCGGCCGCCCTCGCCCCTTCAAAGCAAGCAGCCATGTCAGGACCTGCCCGATCAAGCTGCCTCAGAGCAGTTCCTTCCCATCGACCCATGCGGGTACGGGAGCGCTCTTCGCAGCCCTGCTTTCCCATGTCGCCCCCGAGCGAAAGGTGGAGCTTGAAGCACGGGGCCGTGATTATGGCTGGAGCCGGGTGGTGTGCGGTTTCCACTATCCGTCGGATATCGAGGCCGGACGGAAAGGAGGGCTGCTCGTCGCGGACGTCCTGCTGCACGATGCGGCATTCGTGAAGCGGCTCGACAACGTCGCCCCGGAACTCCGAAAGGCCCTCGGTCCTTAGGCTCCGAAAGCATCCCGAGAGGCGGCAGATTCTCCTTCTTTGCGCGGTCCGCTCTATATTCTTCCAGCTGGCATCGACGGAACGCCCGATGAACCATGAATCCCAGGACGTCTTCAACCAGACTCCGCCCTTCGGCGACGTGAACCTGATCGCGACCGACCGAGCGCTGCTCGACGCCGTGCAGGCCAACGGGGCGGATCTCGATAACGAAGGACTTCCCGTTTTCGGGCAGCATTGGGGCTCGGCGGAGCGCCTCGAGCTTGGGCGGCTCGCCAACGAGAACCCGCCGAAGCTCCATGCCTTCGACTCGCGCGGCTTTCGGATCGACGCCGTCGAGTTTCATCCCGCCTATCACGCCCTCATGCAGGCCAGCATGGAGGACGGGCTTCACGCCTCCACGTGGGACGATGCCCGGCCCGATCATCCGACCGGTCAGGGCCACATGGCGCGGGCGGTGCGGATCTATACGGTCGCCGGCGTCGAGAGCGGCCATGTCTGCCCGATGACCATGACGCATGCCTCGGTGGCGGCGCTCGCCGCCGCGCCGAACCACCTGAAGGAATGGCTGCCGAAGATCCGTTCGCGGGCATACGACACGCGCTTCGTTCCCTTCTGGGAGAAAACCGCCGCGACCCTCGGCATGGGCATGACGGAGAAGCAGGGCGGAACCGACGTTCGCGCCAACACGACCCGTGCAGATCCCACGGCCGGGGACGAATATGCGCTTACCGGCCATAAATGGTTCATGTCGGCTCCCATGTCCGATGCCTTCCTGGTCCTTGCCCAGGCTCCAGGAGGACTGACCTGCTTTCTGATGCCGCGCTTCCGGCCCGACGGCTCCCTCAACGCCATCCATCTGCAGCGGCTGAAGGACAAGCTCGGCAACCGCTCGAATGCCTCTTCCGAAGTCGAGTTCGAAAAAGCCTTCGCCTGGCGCATCGGTGAGGAAGGGCGCGGGGTGCACACCATCATCAATATGGTGCAATTGACCCGGCTCGATTGCGCCGTCGCCTCCGCCGGGCTCGTGCGGATGGGGCTCAACCTCGCCCATCACCACGCGCGGCATCGCAGCGTGTTCCAGAAAAAGCTCATCGACCAGCCGGCCATGCGTATGGTCCTGGCCGATATCGCCCTGGAAAGCGAAGCCATGACGGCCTTGTCCATGCGGCTGGCGCGCAGCTTCGACGGCAGCGCCACGGACGAGAACGAGGCCGCCTATGCCCGCCTCGTCACCCCCGCCGCGAAATTCGGCATCTGCAAGGCCGCTCCCCGGCTGCTCTACGAGGCCATGGAGAGCCTCGGCGGCAACGGCTATGTGGAGGAAAGTCCCCTGCCCCGACTTTACCGGGAGGCTCCCGTCAATGCGATATGGGAAGGCTCGGGCAACGTCATCGCCCTCGATATCCTGCGGGCCGAGACCCGGGAGCCGGAAGCCGCGGCCCTGGTCCTTGACCACCTCATGGCCGATATCGCCGACCTGCCCGGCGCCTCGGATGCGGCCCGGGACATCGTGCTGGCGCTTCGGTCTCCCGATGCAGAAACCAAGGCGCGGCTGATCGCCGACCGCCTGTTCACCCTGGCCGCCACGGCGGCCCTGGCGCGCTCCGCTCCTCCTGAAATAACCTTGTCCTATGCCCTGACCCGGCTTAACCAGCCTGCCCGCATGATCGGCGCAAACGAGGTAGGGCAAGCCGTCAAACCCTTGCTGGACAGGGTTTTCACCCCCATATGACCGAAGGGTGGACAAGATCGATTTGACTTGTCCGCAATCATAACCCACTTATCCCGCCCCGCGATGGTCAGGGGCTGACCGTCGGTTTCGCCGTCACATTCGAGCATTGCTCGCGGCTACGTAGGAAGTCGCTCATGAAAGTCGTCGTCGTCGAGTCGCCTGCCAAGGCCAAGACGATCAACAAGTATCTCGGCAAGGATTACGAGGTCCTGGCCTCCTTCGGGCATATCCGCGATCTGCCCGCCAAGGACGGTTCGGTCGACCCGGATGCCGATTTCCGCATGGTCTGGACGCTGGAAGACCGGGGCTCCAAGCGCGTCTCCGAGATCGCCAAGGCGATCAAGGGGGCCGAGAAGCTCATTCTCGCCACCGACCCGGATCGTGAGGGCGAGGCCATTTCCTGGCACGTGGTCGAGGCCCTGCGCGAGAAGCGGGTGCTCAAGGACTTGCCCGTCGAGCGTGTCACCTTCAACGCCATCACCAAGGACGCGGTGCAGAAGGCTATGAGCCAGCCGCGCGAGATCGATCAGGCCCTGGTCGAGGCCTATCTCGCCCGCCGCGCCCTGGATTATCTCGTCGGCTTCACACTGTCGCCCGTGCTCTGGCGCAAGCTGCCCGGAGCGCGTTCGGCAGGGCGCGTCCAGTCTGTGGCGCTTCGCCTCGTCTGCGACCGCGAACTCGAGATCGAGACCTTCAAGACGCAGGAATACTGGTCGCTCATCGCCACCCTCGCGACGAAGGACGGCGGCGTGTTCGACGCGCGCCTCGTCGGCGCGGACGGCAAGAAGATCCAGCGCCTCGATATCGGCAGCGGCGCTGAGGCCGAGGCATTCAAGCGCGATCTGGAGCTGGCGACCTTCCTGGTGGCGAATATCGAGGCCAAGCCCGCCAAGCGCCATCCCTATCCGCCCTTCACCACCTCGACCCTGCAGCAGGAAGCCTCCCGCAAGCTGGGCTTGGCTCCCGCGCAGACCATGCGTATCGCGCAGCGTCTCTACGAGGGCGTCGATATCGGCGGCGAGACGGTGGGTCTCATCACCTATATGCGTACCGACGGCGTCGACATGGCGCCGGAGGCGGTGCAGGCCGTGCGCCGGGTGATCGGCAAGGAATACGGCGAGCGCTATGTTCCCGGTGTGCCGCGCAAATACACGACCAAGGCCAAGAACGCGCAGGAAGCGCACGAGGCCATCCGTCCGACCGATATGAGCCGCCTACCGAAATACGTGGCGAAATATCTCGAACCCGAACAGGCCAAGCTCTACGACCTGATCTGGACCCGCACCGTGGCGAGCCAGATGGAATCGGCGGAGCTGGAGCGCACCACCGCCGACGTCACGGCCCAGGTCGGCCCGCGCAAACTCGATCTGCGCGCCACCGGACAAGTGGTGAAGTTCGACGGCTTCCTCACGCTCTACAACGAGAGCAAGGACGACGAGGCGGACGATGATGAAGGCCGCCTGCCGCCCATGAAGGCAGGCGATCCGCTGGAGCGCCGCCGCATCGCCGCCGGCCAGCACTTCACCGAGCCGCCGCCGCGCTACTCGGAAGCCAGCCTCGTCAAGCGCATGGAAGAGCTCGGCATCGGCCGTCCCTCCACCTATGCCGCCGTGCTGCAGACCCTGCGCGACCGCGAATATGTGAAGATCGAGAAGAAGCGGCTCGTGCCCGAGGACAAGGGCCGGATCGTCATCGCGTTCCTGGAAAGTTTCTTCCGCCGTTACGTGGAATACGATTTCACGGCGGATCTGGAGGAACAGCTCGACCGCATCTCCAACAGCGAGATCGATTGGAAACAGGTGCTGCGGGATTTCTGGCAGGACTTCTCGGCCGCCATCGGCGAGACCAAGGAGCTGCGCACCACCGAGGTGCTCGATGCGCTCAACGAGCTTCTCGGGCCGCACATCTTCCCGGACAAGGGCGACGGCTCGAACCCGCGCACCTGCCCCACCTGCGGCGCCGGCCAGCTCTCGCTCAAGCTTGGCAAGTTCGGCGCCTTCATCGGCTGCTCGAATTATCCTGAGTGCAAATACACCCGCCAGCTCGCCGCCTCCGGCGTCGAGGGCGACGGTGAAGGCACGTCCGAGAACGGCGGCACGCCCGGCGTGAAGGTTCTGGGCGACGATCCGGAAACCGGGCTGCAGGTCACCCTGCGCGATGGCCGCTTCGGCCCCTTCGTCCAGCTCGGCGAAGGCGAAAAACCGAAGCGCTCGTCGATTCCGAAGGGCATGTCCCCTGCCCTGATCGATCTGGAAAAGGCGCTCAAGCTCCTGTCGCTGCCGCGCACGGTCGCCGTGCATCCGGAATCGGGCGAGCCGATTCTCGCCAGCATCGGGCGCTACGGGCCATATGTTCAGCACGGCAAGACCTATGCCAATCTCGGCAAGGACGATGACGTGCTGGAGATCGGCGCCAACCGGGCCATCGACCTGATCGTCGCCAAGGAGAGCGGCGCGGGAGGCGGCTTCCGTCGGGGAGCGGCCGATCCCGGACGCGCGCTCGGGGCGGACCCGGAATCGGGCAAGCCCATCGTTGTCAAAGCCGGCCGCTTCGGGCCCTATGTGACCGACGGCGAGACCAACGCGACCCTGCCCAGGGCCGTGGCCGCGGAAGCGGTGACGCTCGATGAGGCCATCGGGCTCCTGAACGCCCGCCGGGCCATGGGCGGATCCAAGAAACCGGCACGCGGCCGGAAAACGGCTGCAAAAAAGGCTCCCGCCAAGAAAGCGGCAACCAAGAAGACGGCGACGAAACCGGCTGCCAAATCGACGGTTGCCAAGAAGACGACAACCCGCAAAGCTTCCGCGAAGGCTGCCAAAGCCGGCTAGAGCATCGGACCCAAAAGTGGACTCCACTTTTGGGATCAATCCGATGCTCATTTCCTTAAGCGGCGCATCGTTGTATGCGGAAAACCGGGTCCACTTTTCCGCACGATGCGCTAAGGATAGCGATGGACCGGTTGTCTCCCGATCAGGTCGAGATCATGCTCCGCCTCGTGGTCGCCACGCTGGCGGGCATGTCCATCGGCCTGAACCGGGAACTCACGAGCAAGCCCCTGGGCATGCGGACGCTCGCCCTCGTCTCGCTGAGCGCGGCGATGCTGGTCCTGTCAGGCTCGGTCTATGGCGGAATCATTTACAATCAGGATGCCCTGAGTCGCGTGATTCAGGGCATCATGACCGGCCTGGGCTTTCTTGGAGCGGGCGTCATCCTTCGCAATATCGGCCGCATGGAGGTCAAGGGCCTCACAACGGCCGCGACCGTCTGGACCGCGGCCGTGCTCGGCATCACGGCGGGCCTGGGAGCTTGGCTGATTACACTGACCGGCATCGCGATTGCCCTGATCCTGCTGATCATGGGAAGGCCGCTCGAAAACGTGCTTCACCGCCTGCTGCAGGGCAAGCAGGATGAAGGAAAAACAGACGACTAGCGGGTGATGAAGTAAAGCGCGGCCAGGGCAGCCGCCGCCAGTCCCAGCCAGAACAAGGTCGTCGACTTGCGGGTCCGCGACGGCTGATCCAGGTTCTCCGGCTCGTCGAAGGCAAAGGCTTCACCGGCGGTTCGCGCGGCTCGGGTCAGGTGGAGCTGTTGCGCCGTTCCCACGGTCGTCCGCATCGTCACGGTGATCCTCCATTAAGCTTTCGCTAAGCGTATCCAGCCAACGTGAATGATAGCTAAACAGTTCCTCGCCTTCGAGTGAAGATCGCCTTTAGAGGTGACATGAGAATGACAGGTCTTCCCCATCAGCGAATTTTATGGCTTGTGCTTCACTATCGCACTTCACGTTTACGTTTTGTTCTCGTATGAATTGAGGAATGAAAAGCAGTGTCAAGAAACGCGAATCATCACGGACCAAGGTCCCAATGACTGATAACGACGATCTCTTCGGGGGCAACGAAGCGGCGCCTGTGAAGCGGGCTGCGCCGGCCTCCGCCAGAAGTGCCGCCGCCAAAGTCTCCCGCAATGCCCCGCAGGGCACCCCCGGCGAGAGCGGCTACGACGCGTCCGCCATCGAAGTGCTGGAAGGGCTCGAGCCCGTCCGCCGCCGCCCCGGCATGTATATCGGCGGCACGGACGAGAAGGCCTTGCACCACCTCTTCGCCGAGGTGATCGACAATTCCATGGACGAGGCGGTCGCGGGCCACGCGAGCTTCATCGAGGTGGAACTGGAGGAAGGCGGCTGGCTGTCGGTCATGGATAACGGCCGCGGCATCCCGGTCGACCCGCATCCGAAATTCCCGAAGAAGTCGGCGCTCGAGGTCATCATGACCACCCTGCATGCCGGCGGTAAGTTCGATTCGAAGGTTTACGAGACCTCCGGTGGCCTGCACGGCGTCGGCGTGTCGGTGGTGAACGCCCTCTCCGAGATTCTCGAGGTCGAGGTCGCGCGCGGCCAGACCCTCTATCGTCAGGTCTTCTCGCGCGGCATTCCCCAGACCAAGCTCGAGACAGTGGGCCGGGTGCTCAACCGGCGCGGCACGAAGGTGCGCTTCAAGCCCGATCACCAGATCTTCGGCAAGGATGCGCATTTCCTGCCCCGGCGCCTGTTCAAGATGGCGCGCTCCAAGGCCTATCTTTTCGGCGGCGTCGAGATCCGCTGGAAATGCGCCCCGTCGCTGCTCGAAGGCGCCGACAGCGTTCCGGCCGAGGCCACCTTCAAGTTTCCAAACGGGCTCAAGGATTACCTCGCCCACGACATCGACGGAAAAGAGCTCGTCACCGACCAGATCTTTTCCGGCAAGATCACCAAGCAGGGTGGACACGGCTCGCTCGAATGGGCGGTGGCCTGGATGGCGAACGAGGATGGGTTCTCCTCCTCCTACTGCAACACCGTGCCGACCCCCGAAGGCGGCACGCATGAGAACGGCCTGCGCATCGCGCTGCTGCGGGGCCTGCGCGACCATGCGGAGCGTGTCGGCCAGCAGAAGCGCATGGCGCCGGCGACCACCGACGACGTGATGGCGACCTGTGCCTCCATGCTCTCGGTCTTCATCCGCGAGCCGGAATTCCAAGGCCAGACCAAGGACAAGCTGGCGACCCTGGAAGCAGGCCGCATCGTCGAGACCGCCATTCGCGACACCTTCGACCACTGGCTCGCCGCCTCCCCGCTCCAGGCCAACAAGATCCTCGACTGGGTCATCGACCGGGCCGAGGAGCGCCTGCGCCGGCGCCAGGAGAAGGAGGTCGCCCGCAAGACGGCGACCCGCAAGCTCCGCCTGCCCGGCAAGCTCGCCGATTGCTCCAATGCGGGCGCAGCGGGATCGGAACTGTTCATCGTCGAGGGCGACTCGGCGGGCGGCTCGGCCAAACAGGCGCGCGACCGCAAGAGCCAGGCGATCCTGCCCCTGCGCGGCAAGATCCTCAACGTGGCCTCGGCCGGCCGGGACAAGCTGCACCAGAACCAGCAGCTTTCCGACCTCGTCCAGGCGCTCGGCTGCGGCACGGGCTCCCATTACCGGGATGCGGATCTGCGTTACGAGAAGGTCATCATCATGACCGACGCAGACGTGGACGGCGCGCATATCGCCTCGCTGCTCATCACCTTCTTCTACCGGCAGATGCCGCGCCTCATCGATGCGGGCCATCTCTACCTCGCCGTGCCGCCGCTGTTCCGCCTCAGCCACAGCGGCAAGACGGTCTATGCGCGCGACGAGGCGGATCGGGACAGGCTCCTCAAAACCGCCTTCAAGGCCAACAGCAAGGTGGAGATCGGCCGCTTCAAGGGCCTCGGCGAGATGCTGCCGGCCCAGTTGAAGGAAACCACCATGGATCCGAAGAAGCGCCTGCTCCTGAAAGTGGTGGTCGAGGCGGACGAGCGTCCGGAGACCGGAGACGCGGTCGAGCGCCTGATGGGCAACAAGCCCGAGGCCCGCTTCACCTTCATCCAGGAACGGGCGGCCTTCGCGAACGAGGCGGATCTGGATATCTGACGATCCTGATATCAGGCAACCTTGATGTCGGGTGACGTGACGTTCGGCAGCCTTGCGGGACGCCCGTCGTTTCCCGCTACCGGCGTGGACGGCTATAGGTCTTCTCGCTTGGCGCTTGCGCAGCATTGCCGGTGGCGATCTGGAGGCAGGTGAGTACTTCCACATAGCTGGGATACCCGCCGATATTCGTTTCCTCGACGCACCGCGCCCGCAGGGCTGCCGGAAAGCTGGTCCACTTCTTGTCGAGTTCGCCACGGGCGTCGGTCTCGTCCCTCATGCAGTTTTCCTGCGGAGAACGATCCTGAGGGACCAGAGGGACGGCGGCCTTGCAGGTGGATTGAATGTCGAGATGCGGAATATCCTCGGCAGCGAGGGCGGAGGTTGCGGCAAGGACAAGCGTGAAGGCGAGGAACCGGAACATGGGATCTCCCTCTCGAGCATGTCCAGACGAAGCGGATGCCGGTTCGCCGCAGGATCATGCGATCAACCAGGCTCTCAGGATCGATCGATGACGGATCGTTTCCCGGTTGCCGCCATGGGGACGCGCCAAATGCCTTTGTATCACATTCCCGCCCCCCGGTCCTGGAAGGCGGCGGCTCAAATGCGTTACTTCAAATAATCAGCGCGCTTTCCGCCTGCGAACCCGCCCGCGGGAGCGGCGGCTGCCCCACGACGACCACCTCGAAAAAAATTTCAGAAATTTTTTGAAACCTGCGGAACCTTCGTTTGAATCCCACGTTGACAGGCATCACCGGCTCATTCTGCCCCCACGAGCCGGTCCCTCAAAGGCTCCGCAAGGGGCCTTTTTTTTGTCTTGAATGGCGGTTTGGATCCATCACAGCGTCTCGCGCGTCATCATGGGCGATAGCGGCCCGGGCTAGAGCATCGGACCCAAAAGTGGACTCCACTTTTGGGAGCAATCCGATGCTCATTTCCTTAAGCGGCGCATCGGTGTATCCGGAAAACCGGGTCCACTTTTCCGCACGATGCGCTAGCCGTGGCGGTGCCCGCATGCCACAAGAGCATATGAACGCGAAGAGTTTCCTCCTTGGCTAAACGTTCCAAAACCTCGACCGCGACCCTGCCCTCCCGGGAGGACGTCGTCGCCTTCATCACGAGTTCCTCCGGTAAAGTCGGCAAGCGGGAAATCGCCCGCGCCTTCAATGTCCAGGGCAGCGACCGCATCTGGCTGAAGCAGCTGCTGAAGGATCTGGAAATCGAGGGCATCGTCGACCGGCGCGGCAAGACCGTGCACAAGGCGGGCCAGCTCCCACCGGTCGTCCTCGCGGACATCAAGCGGCGGGACCGGGATGGCGAGCTGATCGCCGAGCCTACCGAATGGGACGAGGAAGAATACGGACCCATTCCGACCATCATCATCATTCCTTCGCGCAAGCCGCGCCCCGGCATGCCGGTGGCCGGCGTCGGCGACCGGGCATTGCTGCGGGTCGATCCGCTGAAGCAGGGCGACGTCCATCGCTATGTGGGCCGGGTCACCAAGATCCTTGCCAAGCAGCGGGCGCAGGTGCTCGGCATCTTCCAGGCGCTCCCCGAAGGCGGCGGGCGGCTCGTTCCGGTGGACAAGAAATCGCGCGAGAAGGAACTGCTGGTCCGCCCCGGCGACGAGGGCGAAGCCCGCGATGGTGATCTCGTCGCCACCTCGATCGTGAAGCACGGCCGTTTCGGCCTGCCTCATGCCAAGGTGAAGGAGCGGCTCGGCTCGCTGAAATCCGAGAAGGCGGTGAGCCTGATCGCCATCCACACCCACAACATTCCAAGCGACTTTCCCGCCGCTGCCCTGGCCGAGGCGGAAAGGGCCGAGCATGCCACCCTGGCCGGGCGCGAGGATTGGCGCGACGTCCCCCTCGTCACCATCGACCCGCCCGACGCCAAGGACCATGACGACGCGGTCCATGCGGTGCGCGACGAGGATGAAGACAACAAGGGCGGCTTCATCGTCACCGTGGCGATTGCCGATGTGTCGGCTTATGTCCGTCCCGGCTCGGCGCTGGACCGCGACGCGCAGGAGCGCGGCAACTCGGTCTATTTCCCGGATCGGGTCGTGCCCATGCTGCCGGAGCGGATTTCGAACGACCTGTGTTCGCTGCGCCCGCACCAGCCCCGCCCGGCGCTTGCCGTACGCATGGTGATCGGCCCCGACGGGCGTAAAAAGAACCACAGCTTCCACCGGGTGATGATGCGCTCGGCTGCGAAGCTCTCGTATCAACAGGCGCAGGATGCCATCGACGGCAGGCCGGACGAGACGGCGGGTCCCATTCTCGACTCGATCCTCAAGCCCCTTTGGGCGGCCTACGAGACCGTGAAGAAGGCGCGCGACATCCGCGAACCGCTCTTCCTCGATCTGCCCGAGCGCAAGATCGTGCTCAAACCCGATGGCACCGTCGACCGGATCTTCGTGCCCGAGCGGCTGGAAGCGCACCGGCTGATCGAGGAATTCATGATCCTCGCCAATGTCGCCGCCGCCGAGACCCTGGAGAAGGCCAAGTCGGACCTGATCTATCGGGTCCATGACGAGCCTTCGCTGGAAAAGATGCGGGCACTCAGCGAGGTCCTGGCCTCCATCGCCTTGAAGCTGCCGACCACGGGCGCGCTGAAGCCGGAGCTGTTCAACCGCATCCTGCGCACCGTCGAGGGCTCGGAGCATCAGCTCTTCATCAACGAGGTCGTGCTGCGCTCCCAGTCGCAGGCCGAATATTCCGCCGAGAATTACGGCCATTTCGGCCTCAACCTGAGGCGCTACGCGCACTTCACCTCCCCCATCCGCCGCTATGCCGACCTCATCGTGCACCGCGCGCTGATCCGGGCGCTGAAACTCGGCAAGGACGGGCTCCCCGCCGATACCACCCGCGCGGAGCTGATCGAGATCAGCGCCCGCATCTCGGCGGCGGAGCGGCGCGCCATGGCGGCGGAACGTGAGACAATCGACCGCTTGATCGCGCACTTCCTCGCCGACCGGATCGGAGCCATATTCGAGGGGCAGATCTCGGGCGTGACCAAGGCCGGTCTATTCATCAAGCTCAAGGAGACCGGCGCTGACGGCTTCGTTCCGGCAGGGACGATCGGGGCCGATTACTACCGTTACGACGAAAAGACCCATTCCATGCGCGGCGAGCGCACGGGCGAAACCTACCGGCTCGGCGACCGGGTTCAGGTGAAGCTGGTGGAAGCGGCTCCCGTCGCGGGCGCTTTGCGGTTCGAGCTGCTCTCCGAGGGGCGTTTCAGCCGCAAGCCCCAGGGGGCGAAGAAAGCGCGCGGCGCCAAGGCAGGCAAGCCGAGCCGTCGCGCGGCGCCCAAAGTGAAGGTCAAACGGCGCAGTCGCGCCTGATTGAAGGAATTGCAATGCCCTCGTTTTCCGAGCCGGTTCCATCCGAACCCATCAGCCGAGTCACGGCCATGAAGCGCGGCTTCCTGGGCCGTTGCCCGGCCTGCGGCGAGGGGCGGCTCTTCGGTCGTTTTCTGAAGGTGACCGACCGGTGCGAAGCCTGCGGCACGGAACTTCACCACCACCGGGCGGACGACCTTCCGCCCTATATCGTGATCTTCATCGTCGGCCATCTGATCGGTTACGGCATTCTCATGACCGAGACCAAGCTTGAGATGCCGATATGGATTCACCTCGCCATCTGGCCCGCCCTGACCCTCGTCCTGTGCCTGATCCTCATGCAGCCGGTCAAAGGCGCTGTCGTCGGCCTGCAATACGCGTTAGGGATGCATGGTTTCGGGGCGGCGCGCGCCCGCAAGGCGATGGAAGGGGAGATCGGGCGTGACGCAGACATTGGAACAGACGAATCTCCGCGCCTCCGAGGCGCATGACTCGGCTCTCACGAAAATCACCCCACGCGACGCCGCCACCCTGATCATCGTCGATCGGAAGGGAAAGAATCCGAAGGTCCTGATGGGACGCCGGCATGCCGGGCACAAGTTCATGCCCGGCGTCTTCGTCTTTCCCGGTGGGCGGGTCGAGGCCGGGGATCGCTCCATGTCGGTAGTCGGCATGCTCCATCCCCGTGCCGAGCAGGCCCTGATGGCGCGGGTGACACGCCCCTCCTCCCAGCGCAGCCGGGCCCTGGCGCTGGCGGCGATCCGTGAAACCTTCGAGGAAACCGGCATCCTGCTCGGCACCAAGGAATATGGCGGGCCGGACAGCGCGCCCGCCGGCACCTGGGCCGCGTTCCGGGAGCGGGGCGTCTTTCCCGATCTCGAAGGGCTGCAGGTGGTGGCCCGGGCCATCACTCCACCACACCGGGTGAAGCGATTCGACACGCGCTTCTTCGCCGTCGACCGTACCTCTATCGCGGAATCGGTCGAGGGCGTGATCGGCCCGGATTCGGAGCTCGTGGAGACGACCTGGGTGACGCTGACGCAGGCGAAGGCCCTCGACCTGATGCCGATCACGAAGGTCATTCTGGAGGAGCTGGAGGCCAGGATCTCCAACGGGTTCACCCATGAGCTACCGGTTCCCTTCTACTACCAGAAGCGCGGCAGTTTCGTGCGGGAGGAGCTTTAGCCCTCGAAGCCCACCTTTTCGGCCGAACCTTGGATCATCCCCGCGTAGGGAAACCCTTGACGGAATGGGGATAATCGTGCATGGAGCAGCACGAATTTTCGGCCGGGTTCGCCCGGCTTTTGCGTTTCGGCCAAGTTCCCATTCCGCCGAAGCACCGGATCTAAGAGGTTTGACCATGGCCAAAGCCGCAACCATCAAAGTGAAGCTCGTCTCCACCGCCGACACGGGCTATTTCTACGTGACGAAAAAGAATTCGCGCACGATGACCGATAAGCTCGCGATGAAGAAGTACGACCCCGTCGCAAAGAAGCATGTCGAGTTCAAGGAAACCAAGATTAAGTAATCCGGCTTTCCGGAAAGCTTTTGAAGTCATGAGAACCGCCTCCGTAAGGAGGCGGTTTTTCTTTCGGAGCCCTACCGTGAGGCGAATGAATGAGCCCCGGCGCGCCCTTGCAAACACAAAAACCTTATCACTTCGGCCTGTTAACAAGTTGAATACCAGCCTTGATAGGCAATACTCTAGCATCTTAGCTGTTACATCTCGTACAGACGAGTAAACATCATAACAGCAGAGCAGTTGGGGGGCATTGTGCGCATATTTCTACTCGCGATAATCGCGAGCTGTTTATCTTTGGGGGCTTGCGCCACCGTCACACGTGGCACGACAGAGCAGATCACCTTTACCTCTGATCCACCTGCAGCCATGCGGACCTCGACGGGTCTTACCTGTCCGACGACGCCTTGCACGCTTGAAGTTAGCAGGAAATCGGAATTCATCGCGACCTTCTCAAAGGAAGGGTATCGAAGCGAGGAAGTGGCGATCCAGACTCGCGTGGCAGGAGCAGGCGCGGCCGGTTTTGCAGGCAACGTTCTCATCGGCGGCATTGTCGGCATGGGGGTCGATGCCGCAACTGGTTCGACCCTGGAGCACTATCCGAACCCGGTTACGGCGAGCTTGGCGCCGCTGGCGGTTTCATCGAAGAACCGGGCGCGCAAACCAGCCAAGCCTCGGGGGCCTGTCAAGGAAGACGCTCCTCCGACCTCATAACGGTGAGGAAGACGCATTTTCCGCAAACCGGATTCACCTTTGCGGAAAATGCTCTCGCGAACAGAGAGATCAAGCCATCTGGCTTGGCGATTGGAGCCCGATCATGTTCTTAAGGCGTGGTCGGGCTCGAATTTTGCTGTATGCCGCTTGTCTTGGTCATGTTTCAAGCGGCTAGAGCATCGGACCTAAAAGTGGCTTCCACTTTTAGGATCATCCGATGCTTTCTCTTTTGATGAGAGCATTGTGTGGCCGCAAAACCGGATCCACTTTTGCGCACGATGCTCTAAGACCATGAGAACCGTTCTCCAGGGCGGTTTGCTTTGATACGGCGATATAAAAGGATCAGGAGATCGACATGAGTGACGATATCGTCGTGAAGGACAGCAACGGTACCCGACTGAGCGATGGAGATTCCGTTCAGGTCATCAAGGACCTCAAGGTGAAGGGCACCTCCGTCACCCTCAAAAGGGGCACGACGATCAAGAACATCCGCCTCACCGACAACGAGGAGGAGATCGAGTGCAATGCCGAGAAGGTCAAAGGCTTGGTGCTGAAGACCTGCTTCCTGAAGAAGGCATGAGCCCTCCGGCGCGACGGCTTGCTGAATGCGCCCATCCGTGTCCAGCGTCAGGGGAAAAGAGGCTTCGGCATCCCGCAACCGGCCGATTGTACCCGCCCATACAAAAAGGCGCCTCGCGGCGCCTTCTATATTTCAGAAAAAGAGGTGGCCAGCTGGAGACGGTGTTGAGGAGGCAACGATCCGCCTCCAGCCTGGCCGAGCCCACGAAGTCCCAGGAGATGCGGCGGACCTGAGCATCCGTAGGGCATATCTACTCCGCTAACTCCGGAGTGTTATGGCATGAACATATAGGAAACATCGAGCGACGCAAGCGCTCGAAGCCGCCCTAATGCGGGAATTACGGGGGAGGCTATCACGAGTTCTGTGGAAAACAAGAAGCGATTTCCATGAAATGTCTCACGCGGCAAGTCGGGCGGGTGGAAGCGTCTGTCGCGAAAGGTCCGCTTCCGAGACAGCACTGTCGAGGCCCGTTTCAAGCCCCTTCAACGCTGCATTCAGGCCCTGTTTGCGGACGGCAAGGCGCACCCGCGCGAGAACCTCGCTCCGGTCGATGGGACGGAACAGAACGTCGTCCACCCCACTCTCGGAGGGGTCGCTTCCGAGACTGTCCGGTCCGTCGCCGAGGCCGATGAGACGGAGGCTGCCTGCATGGGCGGCCATCCGCAGATGTCGATACAGAACGGACGCCATCGGCGTCGTGCCGTCCATCGAGGCAAGGTCCAGGAGAACGACGCCGCAGGCCCCTTCGGCCATGCGAGCGACGGCCTGATCCGCCCCCATCGCCGTGACGAACGGAAATTCCGGGGACAGGACCTCTTCCAGGCGCTCGCGGGAACGGGAATCGGGATCGAGCACGAGAACCCGTGTCCGGGCCGTCGGGACGGTCGGCTCGGCGATGCCGGCGATCGTGGCGGCGCGGCGGAACGCATCGGTGAGGCCCTTAAGGACGACGAGGCTGCGCAACCGCATCAGGAACGGCATTTCCGCCATCGGGAAGGACAGGCATTCGTTCGCTCCCGCAAGAAGCGCCTGAAAACGCTGCCGGGGCTCGCACTCCTCGGTGATGAGGGCGACAGGCAGATGGCGCAAGGCCGGCTCGCCCTTGAGCAGTCGGCAGAAGGCGCAGCCGTCGAGATCCGGCTGGAGCGCCTCCAGGAGCACGATATCCACGCTGCCCCGACGGCACAGGGCGATGCCGTCCCGCCCGCTTGTCGCGACGACGACCTTGAACCCGGCCTCCGTCAGAGGCTTTTCGAGAATTCTGGCTCTGCGGACGACGGTGCTGACGATCAGAACCGTCCCGTTCATGAAGCGAAGTTATCCGCGTCGAGATAGGTTTTGACGGTCGCGATGAACTTCGCCACCGAGATCGGCTTGGACAGATAGGCCTCGCAGCCGCCTTCCCTGATCCGCTCCTCGTCGCCCTTCATGGCGAAGGCGGTGATGGCGATGACGGGAATGGATTTCAACTCGTCGTCGGCCTTGAGCCAGCGGGTGACTTCCAGGCCGGAGACCTCTGGCAACTGGATATCCATCAGGATCAGGTCAGGCTTATGGGCTCTTGCAAGCTCCATGGCTTCGATGCCATGCCCCGTCTTCAGGGTGGCATAGCCATGCGCCTCGAGGAGATCGTTGAAAAGCTTCATGTTGAGTTCGTTATCCTCAACGATGAGCACGGTCTTCTTCATTGCCGATGTCCCAGGGCCCAAAAACTGACTTCACCGGCCCGCATATTCGTCCGATGATGACCTTAGATTGAAACCTATTGATGAAATGCAAATCCCAGGCATGAAAACGCCGATCAGGAAGATTACCGTCGATGAGGCCGAAAACGTGGCGTTGAGCGCGTTCTCCTACATCACCGGCGACGAGGAACGGTTGAGCCGGTTTCTCGCCGTCTCCGGCCTGCATGTGGATACGATCCGCTCCGCCGCCACGGCACCCGGCTTTCTGGCCGGAATCCTCGATTACGTGGCCGCCGACGAGCCGCTGTTGATCGCCCTGGCGAAGGAATTGCAGATGAAGCCGGAGCGTATCATGGAAGCCCATTGGACTCTCTCGCCCTCGGAGTTCGAATAGTAAGAGGCGTCCATGAGCGCTCCCCTCTGCCGCGATTGCCTGACGCCTTCCGCCAACGCGACGGCGGAGCGCTGCCCCTCGTGCGGATCCCCTCGCCTGCTCAGGCACCGGGAGCGCGATTCCCTGTCCATCGCCCATGTGGATTGCGATGCCTTTTTCGCCGCGGTGGAGAAACGCGACGACCCGAGCCTTGCCGACAAGCCGGTGATCATCGGCGGCGGCAAACGCGGGGTGGTCTCGACCGCCTGCTACGTGGCGCGCACCTATGGCGTGCGCTCGGCCATGCCCATGTTCAAGGCGCTCCAGGCCTGCCCGCATGCGGTGGTGATCAAGCCGAGCCTCGACAAATACCGCATCGCCGGACGCGCCGTGCGGGACCTGATGTTCGAACTCACGCCGTTGGTGGAGCCGGTCTCCATCGACGAAGCGTTTCTCGATCTCTCCGGCACGGAGCGGCTGCACCATGGTAGCCCTGCCCTTACTCTGGCGAAATTCGCCAAACGGGTGGAGAACGAGATCGGCATCACCATCTCGGTCGGCCTGTCCTACAACAAGTTCCTGGCCAAGATCGCCTCGGATTTCGAAAAGCCGCGCGGTTTCTCGATCATCGGGCGGGAAGAGGCCGCCGACTTCCTGGCCGACAAGCCCGTCTCGATTATTCCCGGCATCGGCGCCTCGGCCCAGAACCGGCTCGCCAAGGCGGGGGTGACGAAGATCGCGCATCTGAGGGACGCATCCCTGAAAGCCCTCTTCGAGGCGCTCGGCCGCGACGCCCAACGCCTGTCGCGCATAGCCTGGGGACAGGACGAGCGACCCGTAAAGCCCGAGCGGGAGACCAAGAGCATTTCGGCGGAAACGACCTTCGACACGAATCTGAGATCGTTCGAAGACCTGGAGCCCACCCTGTGGCGCCTGTCGGAGAAGGTTTCTCGCCGCATGAAGGCGGCAGGGCTCGCGGGACGCAGCGTGACGCTCAAACTCAAGGACACGGAGTTCAGGCTCATCACACGGACCCGATCAAGCCTTGCACCGACCCAACTCGCCATCCGCCTGTTCGAGCCTGCGCGGCAATTGCTGAAGAGCGCCTGCGACGGCACCGCCTATCGCCTTATCGGCATCGGCGCCGCCGATCTCTGCGATGCTGCGGAGGCGGATAAGGGCGACCTCGCCGATCAGACCGTTGTCAAACAGGCCCATATGGAATCAGCCATCGACAAGATCCGCGAGAAATTCGGCGCGGCCGCTCTGCAGAAGGGGATCGCGCTGCGCAAGCCTCAGCGCTGACAGGCCGCCTGCTTCCGGTCCGGCTGGATCTGCAGGCTCTGCAGGTCGCCCTTCAAGGTGAAGTCGCCGTAATCGAGCCTCAAGGCCCGACTGATCCCGTTCTCGTAGAGCTCGAACGAGACCTTGTAGGCCGGCATGCGGTCCGCGCTTCCTTCCGCGAAATAGCTGACCGTCACCGGCCAGCGCGGCACCTTCGCCAACACGTCCTGGCGGACGGGCTCTTCGAGGTTGTCGCCTGCCCCAGGCTCGATCCTGTGGCCAATCAGCGCCAGGGTGTCATAGACCTTCTTGCCATCGTCGGAGCCGTCATAGACCTTGATGGCGACCGTGTTGTCGCCGTTTCGGGCGGCCTCGATCAGGCGCTTGAGATGCTCGGTCGGAAAAATCGCCCGGCCTCCGGCGGAAAAGCTCGCCCGCTTGGGCTGCTTGAGGCTTACGTCGAGCGAGCCGTCGGGCCCGAGCTTCGCATCGCCGTCGACCCCATCTCCGCCCTGGCCTCCCACGGAGGAGACGGATTTGAAGCGCATGGACAGACCGTCCCCGGCTTCGAAGGTAGCGGTCTGGGTGTCGAGGGTGCGCGAGCCCGTCTCGTTGCTGTTGAGGACCGTCACCTGACGGTATTTCAGGGTGTAGCCGTCACAGGCGTCACCGCCGAAATCCATGGCGATGCGCCCTCTCGCGTTGTCCAGGCCGCGCGAGCCCTCCGAGCGGATGAGGGAAAGGTCGTAAACGGCCCGATGCGGAATGAGCTGCACCGCGGGTTTCGCCGTTTCGGCGGCGGCCGGCACAAGCATGGCAACGAAAAGGCTCGATACCGTCAACAGGGAGCGCATGGATCCTCCTGGGTCTCTCTCCATAAGATAGAACCCTCCTGCGGACACGGCAATGTTCCAGCTTGCGTCTCTCTGGCTCATCCGCCACAAGGTTGCCGGATCATCGCAAGCCGAGGCTTCATATGAGCACTGTTGAAAAGAAACTTCAGGGTTTGGGCATCACCCTGCCGACTCCGGCCGCTCCGGTGGCGAATTACGTGCCGTTCGTCCGCACGGGCAACCTGATCGTCATCTCCGGCCAGCTTTGCCTCGGCCTCGACGGCAAGCTCGGCGATGCCCACAAGGGCAAGCTCGGCGCCGAGATCTCGCCCGAAATCGGCCAGCAGGCCGCCCGCCTCTGCGCCATCAACCTGCTCGCGCAGCTGAAGGCGGCAATCGGCGATCTCGACCGGGTCGTGCGGTGCGTGCGTCTCGGCGGTTTCATCAATGCCGTCCCGACCTTCGCAGGCCTAGCGCCCGTCATGAACGGCGCATCCGACCTGATGGTCGAAGCACTGGGCGACAAGGGCCGCCATGCCCGCTCCACCATCGGCGTCGCCGAGCTGCCGCTCGATGCCTGCGTCGAGGTCGAAGGGATGTTCGAAGTCCAATGAGCACGCCCAGCTGGATTGTCGCGAAGCCCATCGCCCATCGCGGCCTGCACAACAAAGCCAACGGCATCATCGAGAACACACTTGCCGCAGCGGAAGCTGCCATCGAGCGCGGCTTCCCGATCGAGTGCGACGTTCAACTGACGGCCGACGGCGAGGCCATCGTCTTTCACGATTTCGACCTCGCGCGTCTGACCGGCGAGCACGGCCTTGTGATCGACCGCAAGGTCGACGATCTGACGAAGATCGGCATCTCCGGATCCGTGAAGGGCGACAAGATCCCCTCCCTCAAGGGTTTCCTGGGCCAGATCGCCGGGCGCACGCCCCTCGTCATCGAGATCAAAAGCAAGTTCAACGGCGATCTGCGCCTGACGAAGCGGGTCTGCGAGATCCTCAAGGATTATCACGGGCCGTTCGTCGTGAAGTCGTTCGATCCGGATATCGTGGCGGCCCTGCGCACCTTCGCGCCGAACATCACGCGCGGCATCATCGCCGAGCTGCATTACGCTTCGAAGACCGATGAGATCCTGTCGCCGGAGCTGAAGTTCCGTCTTGCGAACCTGCTCCATCTCGGGGAGTCGCAGCCGCATTTCCTGTCGTGGAAGGTGAGCGACCTGCCATCTGCGCCGCCCTATCTCTGCAAACTCCTCGGCCAGATGCCCGTCATGACCTGGACCGTGCGCAATCCGGAAGACCGGGCGCGGGCCGAAAAGCATGCGGACCAGATGGTGTTCGAAGGCTTCCTTCCCTAAACAGCGATCCGAAATCGGGGTCCGTGCCGGCAAGCGCGGACCTCGGTTTTCGAAAGGATCGTGCCCCCTCGGACCTCTTCCCGAGATGCGGCTCAAGATGCGGCCTCAGGCCGTCATCGGAGCGCATCCACGCCGGCTTTGCAGACGAGCGCGTCCTGATCCCCTGTGCCGCCGCTGCAACCGATCGCGCCGATCAGCTTGCCGTCCTCGACGAGCGGAAAGCCGCCGGGGGACGCCGCGAGAAGGGGATCCAGGGTAGCGACATAGGGGTGGTTCGTTTCGAACAGGTTGTAGAAGACGCGCGTCTCACGCCGCCACCGCGCCGCAGTCCGCGCCTTGTTCTGCGAAATCCCGATGGAGGCGAGCTGCGCACCGTCCATCCGGGCGAAATGGATCAGCTCTCCATTCGGATCGACGACGGCGATATTCATTTTCCAGTTACGCTTCCTTGCCTCATTCTCCGCCGCAGCGAGAATTTGTTTCGCACGGTCGAGATTGATCGGCGTTCCATAAGGAATATCGAACGGGATGTTCTCCGGCGTTCCACCGGCGGAAGGCTGAGCCGGCGCCGATTGCTGCGCGACAGGCTGGCCGGACGCGTCGCCGAGCCGAGCGGTCGTCATGAGACCGATTGCAGCCAAGCATAGAGTGGTAATGGTTCGACGAATTGTGCGGGGCATGAGGATCGTCCTTCCATGCAGGCGGAAAAATCGCTCATGCCGATCAATCTAGCACAGAGTGACGATGGGAGCGCGGACCTAACGCCAGCGTGACAAACCGCCGATGCTGCGGGCACCCATCCTGCCCTGGCGATTGTCAGGATCGCGCCGGGACCCTACCTATAGGGCTCAACGGCGAGATCCTTCTTTACCGTGACGCTCCAAGTCAAAATTGCTCAAGGATTGAAGGCGGTCCCCGCCGCCGCCTGGGATGCCTGCGCCATCACGCGTGATAAGGCTTCGGTTGGCGATGAAGACCCGTTCAATCCCTTCGTCACCCACGCTTTCCTTTCCGCCCTGGAAGATGCCGGCTGCGTCGGGGCGAAGACCGGCTGGGCACCTTTGCATGTGCTCGTCGAGGACGATGCGGGAGCGCTTCTGGGCGCAGCGCCTTGTTATCTCAAGTCCCATTCCATGGGCGAATACGTGTTCGATCATGCCTGGGCGGATGCCTATGCCCGAGCAGGCGGGCATTACTATCCCAAGCTTCAGGTCTCGGTTCCGTTCACACCCGTCAACGGCCCGCGCCTCCTGACGCCCGAGGGTCCCCATGCCGAGACCATTCGCGCCCATCTGATCGCGGGCCTGCGCGCCGTGCGTGATCAGACCGGCGCCTCCTCGATCCATGCGACCTTCCTTCAGGAAAGAGATCTGAACGCCCTGACATCGCAAGGCTTTCTGCGCCGCGACGACCAGCAGTTCCACTGGTTCAACGAGGGCTATCGCAGTTTCGAGGATTTCCTCGCTGCTCTTGCCTCCCGCAAGCGCAAGGTGATCCGGCGCGAGCGTCGGGACGCCCTGGCGGACGGCATCTCCATCGAATGGGTGACCGGCAGCGACATTACCGAAACTCACTGGGATGCGTTCTTCGCCTTCTACATGGATACCGGCGCGCGCAAATGGGGCCGTCCTTATCTGAACCGCCGCTTCTTTTCCCTGATCGGCGAGCGGATGGCCGAGCAGATTCTTCTCGTCATGGCCAAGCGCAACGGGCGCCATATCGCGGGCGCGATCAACTTCGTCGGCGATCGGCGGCTTTATGGCCGCAACTGGGGATGCATCGAGGAGCACCCCTTCCTGCATTTCGAGGTCTGCTACTATCAGGCCATGGAATTCGCCATCGCGAAGGGACTCGACCGGGTCGAGGCCGGCGCGCAGGGCGAGCATAAGCTGGCGCGCGGCTACAGGCCCGTCATCACCTCCTCCGCACATGACATCGCGGATCCTTCGCTACGGAAGGCGGTGAAGTCCTATCTCGATCAGGAGCGGATGTATGTGTCTGAGGCGGCCGATGAACTCTCGGCGGCCACTCCCTTCCGGCATCGGGAAGAGGATTAGGGTCCACCCTGCAGGCATTCGGAGAGTTAGGGTATCGCTTCGATGTCGACGCTCAGCGGCTGGCGTTGATGGTGCGAATGCCGTCAATGATCGCCGAAGATGACGTACCGACGGCATTCAGGGCCACTTCGACCGCCCAATAGCAGCCGACAATGATAACCGGCACGAGGATCCAGGCCAGAATTTCCTCGAACCATACGCGTCGGCGACGCCGGGCCCGGCGCTGTTCGCGCCAGGTCGGCTTCACCTTGGTGATGGTAGGGGCGGCCTCGAGAGGGCCTTCGTGCAAATCGGTCGTCATGCCTTAACCAGGGGAACCTTGGGAACGGTGCGGATGCCTCCGCCCCCATTACCACCTGAACCTTTTGGTTTCACGACTTTTTTCGGCTTCGCCGAACCGGCCGACTTCGCCCTTGGCTTCCGCTTGGCCGTGACATCCTTCTCAGGCTTCGGCTTTACCGGCCCTTCGGGATATTCGAAGCCGAGCGTCTGAAGCCCGATCTCGTCCGTCTTCACGACGACGCGGACCGCACCGCCGTCCTTCAGGCGACCGAACAGGACATCGTCGGCCAAAGGCGTCTTGATGGTCATCTGGATCAGGCGGGCCATCGGGCGGGCGCCCATGGCTTCGTCATAGCCATGCTCAGTCAGCCAGTCGCGGGCTTCGTCCGACAGCTCGATGGTGACATTGCGGTCGGCGAGCTGGGCCTCGAGCTGAAGCACGAACTTGTCGACCACCTTCTGCACCACTTCCTTGGGCAGGTGACCGAAGGAGATGATGGCATCGAGCCGGTTGCGGAACTCCGGCGCGAACAGCTTGTTGACAGCCTCGGTGTCGTCCCCTTCCCGCTTGGTGCGGGTGAAGCCGTAGGCCGGGCGGGCCATGTCGGCGGCGCCCGCATTCGTGGTCATGATGATGACCACGTTGCGGAAATCGACCTGCTTGCCGTTGTGGTCCGTCAGCTTCCCGTGATCCATGATCTGGAGCAGGATGTTGAACAGATCCGGATGCGCCTTCTCGATCTCGTCGAGCAGGAGCACGCAATGGGGATGCTGGTCGATGCCGTCGGTCAAGAGACCGCCCTGATCGAAGCCCACATAGCCGGGAGGCGCGCCGATGAGGCGGCTGACCGTGTGGCGCTCCATGTATTCCGACATGTCGAAGCGCAGCAGCTCCACGCCGAGCGACAGGGCGAGCTGCTTGGCCACCTCCGTCTTGCCGACGCCGGTCGGGCCCGCGAAGAGATAGGCGCCGATCGGCTTCTCGGGATCGCGCAGGCCCGCGCGGGCAAGCTTGATCGCCGAGGTCAGCGACTCGATGGCCTTGTCCTGACCATAGACGACCCGCTGGAGGGTCTCCTTCAGGTTGGCCAGCACCGTCGCATCGTCCTTGGAAACGGTCTTGGGCGGAATGCGGGCCATCGTGGCGATGGTCGCCTCGATTTCCTTGATGCCGATGGTCTTCTTGCGCTTGTTCTCCGGCAGCAGCATCTGCGATGCGCCGGTCTCGTCGATCACGTCGATGGCCTTGTCCGGCAGCTTGCGATCATTGATGTAGCGCGCGGAGAGCTCCACCGCGGCCTTCACGGCCTCGTTGGTGTAGCGGAGCTTGTGGAACTCCTCGAAATAGGGCTTCAAGCCCTTCACGATCTCGATTGCATCCGGCACCGTCGGCTCGTTCACGTCGATCTTCTGGAAGCGGCGAACGAGGGCCCGATCCTTCTCGAAATACTGGCGGTATTCCTTGTAGGTGGTCGAGCCGATGCAGCGCAGCGTTCCCTGCGCCAGGGCGGGCTTGAGGAGGTTCGACGCATCCATCGCGCCGCCCGACGTCGCACCGGCGCCGATTACCGTATGGATCTCGTCGATGAACATGATGGCGTTCGGATGGGCCTCGATCTCCTTCATCACCTGCTTCAGGCGCTCTTCGAAATCGCCGCGATAGCGGGTGCCTGCGAGCAGCGTGCCCATGTCGAGGGCGAACACGGTCGCATCCTTGAGGACTTCCGGCACCTCGCCGCGCACGATCTTGCGGGCCAGACCTTCTGCAATGGCGGTCTTGCCGACGCCGGGATCGCCGACGAGGAGCGGATTGTTCTTCTGGCGGCGGCACAGAACCTGGATCGTGCGCTGCACCTCAAGCTCACGGCCGATGAGCGGATCGATCTTCCCGTCTCTCGCCTTCTTGTTGAGGTTGACGCAGTAAGCGTCGAGCGCGTCACCCTTTTTCTTGGCACGGGTATCGGACTCGTCCGAGGTCGGACGCTCGGAGGATTCCTCCTCCGTACCGCGCGGCGCGCGGCCTTCCGTCAGGCCAGGACGCTTGGCGATGCCGTGGCTGATGTAGTTGACCGCGTCGTAGCGGGTCATATCCTGCTCCTGCAGGAAGTAGGCAGCATGGCTTTCCCGCTCGGCGAAGATCGCGACGAGCACATTGGCGCCCGTCACCTCGTCCCGGCCGGAGGACTGCACATGGATGACCGCCCGCTGGATGACCCGCTGGAAGCCGGCGGTCGGCTTGGAATCCTGACGTCCATCGGCGACGAGATTCGCAAGCTCGCTATCGACGTATTCCACCAGGTTGCGACGCAGAAGCTCAATATCGACGTTGCAGGCTCGCATCACCGCCGCCGCGTCCTGATCGTCGATCAGCGCGAGCAGCAGATGCTCCAGCGTCGCGTATTCATGACGGCGCTCGCCCGCCAGGGCGAGGGCTCGGTGAAGGGCTTGTTCAAGACTGCGAGAAAAGCTCGGCAACGGCTTGTCCTTTAAGAGACGGTTGTCTCGGCTAATTCTTTTCCATTACACATTGAAGCGGATGCTGGTGTTTCCGGGCGAAATCCATCACCTGAGTCACCTTCGTTTCCGCAACTTCGTAGGTAAAAACTCCACATTCGCCCACGCCATTCTGGTGCACATGCAGCATGATCCGGGTCGCATCCTCACGGTTCTTGTTGAAGAAGCGCTCCAGCACATGCACCACGAACTCCATCGGCGTGTAATCATCGTTCAGAAGGAGAACGCGGTACAGGTTCGGACGTTTCGTACGCGGTTTGGCTTTCGTGACGATTGCCGTTCCGGAACGACCATCGTCACCGCCACCGGGGGACTGGGGCCCGGCACCGGACATGGGAAATGCCTTTGACCGGACGGAAGCGCCCTGAGCTATCCGCAGCATGATATATCGATCGACCCTCTTCATCTGGTTATGTCCCCGCAGCCTGAGGCTTGTTATCGACCGCGACGCATATCCAAATGTATAGTCGCCCTATTCGGTTCGCCAGATCAACCAGATGGGTCGTCGCAGGCTTCCCTGAAAGAGCGATATCCTGAACATGGTCGCACAGGCGGCTGAATTCGAGCCCCTGTTTGCATTTTTGCTCTCTTAACGGCTCGGCCCACGGCACACGAAAGCAAAAAGCCCGGCGCGATGGCCGGGCATTTCAATTTATTCTCGACGGGCGCGTGGCGTCAGGCGGACACAGCCCTGGCCATGAGGCCTTCATAGGGCTTGAACGCCTCGGTCGCGAGCGTCGAATAGAAATCGCCGAACTTGGCCGACTGGCTGACAAGGCCGTCGTAGGACTTGCGCACATAATCGGCCTGAATCTCGACAGCCTTGTCGAGGGACCGGGCGCCCAGGAGCTGCTCTACGGCCGCGGAGTTCTGCTCGAACGCCTTCTTGGCGAATTCGGCCGACTCGACCGCAATGGCCTGGGCTCCCTTGGAGAGGGTGCCGAGCACCTTCATGGTAGCATCCAGATTGTCCTGGCCGAACTTCTGAAACTGATCGAAAGGCTGGATCATCGTAAACCTCAGCTGTTAACTTTTTCGCTGGCGAAGATGTCCGCCAGATGCGATAACGTTAATATATGCACTGCACAAAATATGTCAATAAAATTGTGCAGTGCACAATTCGATACCCAAAAGTCGACGGCGTTAACCCACCCGTAACCGCAACCCCTTACCGTTGGAAAGTGTGTTGTGCCGGCAACGATCTCCAAAAGGAGCGGCCGGTGCGGAGCCTGAGACCAAGCTAAGACAGGGACGGTTACAGGATGAATTCGGTATGCGTTTGGGCCAGACGCCGTAAGACATTTGCACTCGTCGGCATTGCTACATCGATCGCCATTGCCCTCACCAGCCCGGCCGAAGCGGCTCGCCGTAAGGTTAAATCCGGGGGCGGCTACAATCCCCCTTCTGCGTCCATTGTCGTCGACGCCAAGACCGGGCGTATCCTCGAGGCCGAAAATGCGGACGCCCTGCGCCACCCGGCCTCGATCACGAAGGTCATGACCCTGTACCTGCTGTTCGAGCAGCTAGAGCAGGGCAAGGTAACGCTTCAGACCCCCCTGCGCGTATCCGCAAAAGCGGCCCGCCAGTCCCCCTCCAAGCTCGGCCTGCCCCCGGGCAGCACCATCGAAGTCGAGGACGCGATCAAGGCGCTGGTCACGAAATCAGCGAACGATATCGCCGTCACGGTCGCGGAAAACCTGGCCGGCACCGAAGAGGCTTTCGCCGAGCAGATGACCCGGAAGGCCCGGGCGCTCGGCATGATGAAGACCGTTTACCGCAATGCATCCGGCCTGCCGAATCCCGGACAGGTCACGACGGCGCGGGAACTGACCATTCTCGGCCGGGCGATTCAGGACCGTTTCCCGAGATATTATCCCTATTTCAGCACCCATGTGTTCAATTACGAGGGCGCCAGCCACCGTAACCACAACCGCCTTCTGGGACAGATCGAAGGCGTCGACGGCATCAAGACCGGCTTCATCGGCGCCTCCGGCTTCAACATCCTGACCAACGTCAAGACGGAGGATCGCCATCTCATCGCCGTCGTGCTCGGCGGCCGCTCGGCTACCCTTCGCGACAGGACGATGGCCTCCCTCATCGATTCCAACCTGCCGCGCGCCTATGCCGGCGCGCGCACGGCCCCGATGGTAGCGGAGAATGCCGCGGCAGCCCGCCCGGTCGTCGTAGCCGACGCCTCGCCGACGCCGAGCGCTCGCGTCGAGACGACCGCCGCCGCCGAGCCCGCCGCTCCGCCCCCGCCGGCCCGCAAGCCTCTCGACCTGAACTCGCTGCGCCCGGTCGTCGCCTCGGCGGCAGGCGCCAGCTCGACCACGACTCCCTCCTCCTCGGGCCCGGCAGTCCGTTGGCAGAAGGGCCCCGAGGCCCTGCCGCAGAATACGCAGGCCTATGCGGCCCTTGAGAGCGATACCGGCCCGTCCGACAAGGAAAAGGCGGCCCTTCTCGCCAAGATCGAGAACCATGTTCCGATGAAGACGGCTGCCTTGAAGGCTGAAACGCCGAAGGCGGAAGCCCCGAAGGTCGAAGCTCCGGAGCCCAAGCAGGCCGCTCGCCCCGCCATCACGGGATGGGTCATCCAGCTCGGCGCAACGGATGACGAGGACAAGGCCAAGGCCATGCTTGACGCTGCCCGCACGAAATCGGGCAAACTTCTGGCGAAGGCTTCCCCCTTCACGGAGAAAGTGACCCGTGACGGCACCACCCTTTATCGCGCCCGCTTCTCCGGGTTCGATGAATCCGATGCCGCCCAGAATGCCTGCAGGTCCTTGAAGAAGAGCGGGTTCGCCTGTTTCGCTTCCCGCGGCTGATAAGTTACCGCGACGGTGCGCGTATTGTGCCGTCGCATCCTGAAACCGGATCGCGCGTGGAGTATCAGCGATGTCGGCTCAACAAAATTTCTCGCGCCTCGTTGACGCGAGCAGCGAGATGCGCCGTCCCCCCCTGGTCGGGATGGAGTTTCTTCATGAGCGTCCGATACGCCTGTCGGATCTCATCGACGCTCGCGCCCGGCTGAAGCCCCAGGATCTGGTAGGCTTCCTCTTTCGACATCGCGCCCGGCTGCGCACGAGCGCGCGACCTCGGGTCACGATCACCCTGAGCGTGTTCACGCCAGCCGGCAAACCGGCGATCAAGATAAGCCTCTAGAAGCGCCACGCCTTCCGGATCGAAGGCGCGGCACTCGTCGTAGACCCGACGCAGGCCTGTCTGATCGAGGTCGGACAGGCTCCGCCCAGCATAGGCTCCGGCCAGGACCATGCCGCCGAGTGCTCCGGTCGTATGGTCGATCTCCATCTCGATCATGGCCGAGCGAATGCGCGAGAAGCGGCCTGCCGCACCTTGAGTCCTGCGCCAGATTCCGGGAAGCTTGAGCCCGCTCCAGCCGAGCGCCCAGGCGGCGAACCCGCCCAGAAGCAGCGCCATGTCGATCCGACCCCGCAGGCCCAGGACAGCGGCGGCTCCGAGCGCTACGACTCCGGCCACCACCTTGAGCGCCTTGGCAACCACCGCGGTATCGGAGTGGACGAAAGCCTTGGTGAGCCACCACAGAAGAGCGGCGGCGGCGATCCCGTAAAGCAGCATCATGTTCTTCGTTCCCGCTCGTCATGTGGGCGGAGCATGGTCTTTTGTAAATGCGCGGATCTAGGACATTGCACGGTTCGGTCGGACCCTTGCTCTTTAATGCCGCATGATCTTGTTCGGAAAAACCGGTTTCCACTCTTTTTTGGATCATGCTTTAGCGACATGGCGTCTTTATGGGGATGAGCGATGCCATCGGTTCCGGTCATCGAGCCCGTGGACGCCTTGCGCGAAACCGTTTCCGGCTGGAGACAGGCAGGCCGGCGCATCGCCCTGGTCCCGACCATGGGCGCACTTCACGAGGGCCCTCTCTCCCTCGTCCGCCTGGCTCGCCACGAGGGCGACCGGGTCGTCGCATCGATTTTCGTCAATCCGACTCAATTCGCGCCCGGCGAGGATTTCTCGAAATATCCGCGCACTTTCGAGGACGATCGCAGGATGTGGACGGGTCTCGCCGATCTTGTCTTCGCGCCGAACGTCCAGGAGATGTATCCGCCGGGCGATGTGACGCGAGTCAGGCTGTCGGGACCGGCAAGCGTCGATCTCAAGGATCGATTCCGTCCGACGCATTTCGAGGGCGTCGCGACGATCGTCGCCAAACTCCTCAATCAGGTCCAGCCCGATATCGCGGTGTTCGGCGGGAAGGATTTTCAGCAACTCAAGGTCATCGAGCGGATGGTCGAAGACCTGCATATGCCCGTCCGCATTCTTCCGGGCCCGACAGTGCGGGAGGCAAGCGGTATCGCCCTATCGTCCCGCAACCGTTTTCTCTCGGATGGAGAGGCCGAACTGGCGGCCTCTCTGTTCCGGACCTTGAGTTCCTGCGCCGAGGCTCTTCGTGCAGGGGGCAATCCGGCCAATATCATCGAAGCCGGATGCGCCGTTTTGTCGAAAGCAGGTTTCCAGGTCGATTATCTGGAGCTTCGCGACACCGGGGCTCTGGCTCCGCCCACCGCAATGTCAGGCCCGCTTCGCCTTCTTGTCGCGGCAAGGCTGGGTCAAACGCGCCTGATCGATAATATTGCCGTGTAACCTCCTCAGTGCAGGAGGCGCGCGGAACTCCGCTGGCTCTCACGCTCCCAGGTCTGAACGACGACGCCGTTGATGCCGATATCGTGAAGCCGGTCGCTCAAGTCGATGAAATGACGCTCGGTTGCTTCGACATCGAACTCGATTTCTTCGCTTTCCGCCTGGTCGGCTTCGGACGCCGCATATCTCTCGTAGGCGGCCGACATTTCGGCATAGGCGAAAGCCACGGGGAGAGTTCTGAAGATGGTGGAGAATTCCTCGTCCAGATCGCCGGTCTGGAGATCGCGCATCTGGACGAGATATCCATCCGTATGTTCGCACACTTCATAACGCCAGTGCCGGCCCTCAGATGCGGTCAGAAGCATCGCAACCTCCACTCAACTGAACTGCTAAGCCAATGCGAATCGCGGCACAGCGGTTCCATGAACGGATACTGACCTAAAGGCTAACGCCGGAAGCCGCCCTCCGCGCGGACGCGTCCGCTGACACGCACCTGGGTTCCGTTGCCAAGATCGACGAAGCCTGCCCCTTGTCCGGCGCCCGCCTGCAATCGGGCTTCAGGCGCCTTGGATTTGGCAGGCGCCTTGCACCCCGGCAGGGCCTGTACCTGGGGGCCGAGCGCACCTTCCGGTATGCGGCAATCCTTCGCCATGGCTGGCATGGTGCCAGCCAGCAGGAGGGCCAGAATGGGCCCGGCTCTCATCATAAAGCGAGTCATCGTCAAAGAAGCCCCAACTCCGCCAGTTCGCGGCGCATGTCCTCCGGCATCTTAGCCAGATCGCCCGCCTTGAGGTCAATGTCGCGGGGCACATCTTTCCCGTTGAGATAGCGCCAGCCCTGGAATGGCCGGTAGGGGCGCGGCTCGACCGGAATGACCTTCGGCTCCAGTATCAGACGGCAGCGCCCGATGCCGTCCGCATCGGTGAAGGGCCGCACGTCCAAAAGCCTCTGGCGGCAGGCGACATGCCCCTTGATCACCCAGTAAAGCGATCCTCCGTCGAGAAGCTCGTCGCCCCGCTTCGGCATCATCCGTGTCGTATGGGTCTGCTCATAGTCGCGGCCGAGGCGCCGGTGATGAACCCGGTTTTCCTCGATCCATTCCTCGAGGTCGGTGATCGACTCGCAGCCGACGCAGAGCTTGATGAGGTGAAGTGACATACGAATGTTGAACCACGTGCTGGAAATGGGGAAAACCCGGCTTTGCGCCGCAGGTCACCCTTCAGTCTTGAGAACGACGAGCCGCGCCCCTTCCGCCACCTGCGCTCCCGGCTCGGCGGCGATTTCGGCCACCTCCCCGTCCGCAGGCGAGATGAGGGCATGCTCCATCTTCATGGCCTCGACGATGGCGAGCCGCTGGCCCTTCTCGACCCTGTCCCCCGGCTTCACGAATACGGCGATGAGCTTGCCGTGCATGGGCGCCTTCACGGAGTCGCCGCCATTCAGATGTTCGAGATCCACATTGAAGGGATCGTAGAGGGATACCCGCGTCTGGCGACCGTTGCGGAGTACGATGACGCCATCGTCCGTGAGGACGAAGTTTCGCGGGTCCTTCGACATGTAGTCGTCGAGCATGCGCGATGTGCCATCCGCCCAACGGGCCGCGACATTGATATTGGCGGAAGCCTGACTGGGCTCAGGCCATTGCAGCAGAACATCCGCCCGCTCGCCGTCGATCAGCACGGGGAAGCTCTGGCGACGCGCTCCGCTGAGTTGGAACCCATCACGATCATCCCAGGGCGAAGGTACGGGGCCGTTAAAGATCGAAGCGCGATAGCTGCTTTCATCGAAATCGACATCGAACAGCTTCAGCACGCCTAGACGGACGGCTTCCCCATCCGTCTGCTGCGCAACCGCGCCGAGGCCCTCCATATTGCGGTCGATGAAACCCGTATCGAAATGTCCCTCGCGAAACTCCTTCGCCTCGCAGAGCTTCTTCAGGAAGGCGACATTCGTCTTCGGGCCCGCGACGATGGTCTCGCCGAGCGCCTCGGCCAGCCGCGCCAGAGCTTTGTCGCGTGTCGCGGCATGCGCGATGACCTTCGCGATCATCGGATCGTAATAGGGCGTGACCTCGTCTCCGGCCTCGACGCCCATATCGACGCGCAGTCCCTCCCCTTCGGGAAAATCCAGCGCCCAGAGCTTGCCCGTGGACGGCAAAAACTCCCTCTCGGGATCCTCCGCGTAAAGCCGCGCCTCGACGGCGTGGCCGTCAATCGCGAGATCGGCTTGCGTGAAAGGCAGCTTCTCACCGGAGGCCACACGGAATTGCAGTTCCACGAGGTCGAGCCCGGTAATCGCCTCGGTCACCGGATGCTCCACCTGGAGCCGGGTGTTCATCTCCATGAAATAGAAGCGCTCAGGATGCAGCCCTTCACGTCCATCGGCGATGAATTCCACCGTGCCGGCGCCCACATAGCCGACGGCGCGCGCGGCCTCGACGGCGGCCTTGCCCATGATGGCGCGCATCTCGGGCGTCATGCCCGGCGCGGGTGCTTCCTCGATCACCTTCTGGTGACGGCGCTGAAGCGAACAATCACGCTCGAAAAGATGCACCACGTTGCCATGGGCATCGGCAAAAACCTGAATCTCGATATGCCGGGGCGAGAGCACGTATTTCTCGATCAGAACGCGCGGGTCGCCGAAGGCGCTTTGCGCCTCGCGCTGCGCGCTTTCCAGCGCGGCGTCGAAACCGGCGGCCTTGTCGACCCGCTTCATACCCTTGCCGCCGCCGCCTGCGACGGCCTTGATGAGAACGGGATAGCCGACCTCATAGGCCTTCTGGCGCAGGAAATCCGGCTCCTGCCGGGAGCCGTGATAGCCGGGAACGACCGGCACGCCGGCCTGCTGGGCCAAAGCCTTGGCCGCATCCTTCAGCCCCATGGCGCTGATTGCGGAGGCAGGCGGGCCGACGAAGACGATGCCAGCTTTCGCGCAGGCCTCGGCGAATTCGGCGCGCTCGGAAAGAAAACCGTAACCCGGATGGATGGAAGCCGCGCCCGTGCGTTTGGCAACCTCGATGATCCGGTCGATCCGGAGATAGCTGTCCCGGGCAGGCGCCGGGCCGATGAGATGGGCCTCATCGGCCATTTGGACGAAGAGCGCATCGGCATCCGCCTCGGAATACACGGCGATGGTGCGCAGCCCCAACCGCTTGGCGGTGCGAATGATGCGGCACGCGATCTCGCCGCGATTGGCGATCAGGACACTCTCGAGCATAGTCCCTCCGTAGTCCGAGGCGTGAAAGCCCGGTTGTCGCTCAGCTAGAGCAAAACAGGCGGCGCTTGTCACGCTTCAACCTGCCGCTGCCGGCCGGCACCCTGGGGTCATAGGGCAGCAAGTCCCGTTTCCCAGGATAAGCTCAACACCGTACTATTTTCCTTAGTTCTCTCGATTTCCACAAAACACCCCTTGCGGCCCACTCCCGCGCCAGCTACCTTTTTATTGCAAATGGTTTGCAACTGCAGAAAAGCGCGATGGATTCCTCCACACCTTCTTCTCTTGGCGCTCCCTCCGGCTGGCGCCACGCTCGTCATCAGCCGTCCTTGCCGGAGGTGAGCCGTTCCATCGCGGTACGACCGGGCTCGAAATGGCGGCGCATGGCCGCCTTCCTCGGCCCCGGCTACCTCGTCGCCGTGGGCTACATGGACCCCGGCAACTGGGCCACATCCCTCGCCGGCGGCTCGAAATACGGCTATGCGCTGCTTTCCGTGGCGCTGATCTCCAACATCATGGCGATCATCCTCCAGGCTCTCTGCGCGCGGCTTGCCATCGCCACCGGGCGCGACCTCGCCCAGGCCTGCCGGGATGCCTATCCGAAGCCCGTCTCATGGGTTCTGTGGGCACTGGCGGAGCTCGCCATCTGCGCGACAGATCTGGCGGAGGTGATCGGCACCGCCATCGGCCTCAATCTCCTCTTCGGCCTTCCACTGGAAATCGGCGTCCTGGTGACGGCGCTCGATGTCTTTCTCATTCTCTACCTGCAGAACCTCGGCTTCCGCTGGGTCGAGGCCTTCGTCATCGCGCTTCTCGGCGTGATCGCGGTCTGCTTCGGCATCCAGATCGCTCTCGCCGATCCGGACTGGGGCGGCGCGATCCGCGGCTTCGCGCCGACGACGGAGATCGTCACCAATCCGGACATGCTTTATCTTGCGCTCGGCATTCTCGGCGCGACGGTCATGCCACATAACCTTTATCTCCATTCCGGCATCGTGCAGACACGGGCCTATGGCGACACGCTTCACGAGAAACGCGAAGCCCTGCGCTATGCCACGCTCGACTCGACCATCGCCCTGATGTTCGCCCTGACCATCAATGCGTCATTGCTCATCCTGGCCGCCGCCGCCTTCCACAAGGCCGGGCGGACCGACATCGCGGAGATCGGCGAGGCCTATACCCTGCTTCAGCCCCTGCTCGGCGCCGCCATCGCTCCGACGCTGTTCGGCATCGCCCTGCTCTGCTGCGGCCTGAATTCCACCGTCACGGCGACCATGGCGGGCCAGATCGTCATGGAAGGGTTCATCAACTTCAAGTTGGCGCCATGGGCGCGCCGACTCATCACCCGCGGCCTCGCCATCATCCCGGCGGCGGCCGTCACCATCGCCTATGGAGAGAGCGGCACGGCGCGGCTTCTGATCCTGAGCCAGGTGGTGCTGAGCCTTCAGCTTCCCTTCGCCGTCATTCCGCTGGTGACGCTGACCGCCTCAAAGGCCAAGATGGGCGAGATGGTGACGCCCCGCTGGATGACGGCCCTCGCCGCCATCATCGCCGCCATCATCGTGGCGCTGAACGTGAAGCTGCTGGTGGATTTCGTGATCGGCTGAAAAGCAGCCGCGCGAACTCTCCTCCCCCTTGCGGGGAGGAGTTGGAGGTGGGGGTCGTAAAGTCGGAACTCAGCGGACGCTCGGAGAGAGACCAAGGCCGATACCGCTTTTCATGCAGGCCGCTCACCCGGTCGTTCCACCCCCACCCCTGCCCCTCCCCGCAGGGGGGAGGGAATCCAGGTCGCGTCATGCACCCTTCAACCGGCCGAGCGCCTCTTCCATCTTGGCCTTGCGGGCCGTGGCGTCTTCGCGGCGCTCGTGCTGCTCCTCGATCACCTCTTCGGGTGCCCGCTTGATGAAATCGGCGTTGCCGAGCTTGGCATCGATCTTGGCGATGTCGGCGTCGAGCTTCTGGATTTCCTTCTGCAGGCGGGCGCGCTCGGCGGCGAGATCGATCACGCCTTCCAGCGGCAGAGCCGCCACCTCGCCCCGGATCAGGAGCTGGATGGAGCTCTTGGGCGCGGAATCCGCATAGGAGATCTCCGACAGGCGCGCGAGGCGCTTGATGATATCACCCCAGACCGCGATGCGATCCTTCACGTAAGGCGCTGGCGAGACCAGCGCGAGCGGGATCTGCGCGCCGGCAGGAACGTTCGTCTCCGAGCGGGCGGAGCGGATTTCGGTGACGAGGTCGACCACCCAGCCGAGTTCGGCCTCGGCCTTCTCATCGATGAGGTTCCCGAGCAACGGCCAGGATGCCAGCGCCAGGACGCTCTCGCGCTTCGGACCCTCACGCCCCTTGATCGCCCACAGCTCCTCCGTGAGGAAGGGCATGAAGGGATGCAGCACCTTCGAGATCTCGTCGAAGATGAAGGCGATGGTGGCGCGCGTCTCCTCCTTCGCGGAAGAATCGGGCCCCTGAAGCACCGGCTTCGCCAGTTCGAGCGTCCAGTCGCAGAACACGTTCCAGACGAAGCGATAGGCGGCAAGCGCAGCCTCGTTGAACTTGTAGGCCTCGATGCCCGCCGTCACTTCTGCGACGGCTTTGGCGAGCTCGCTGAGCGCCCATTTGTTGAGCGTCTCCTGCACCGATCTCGGATCGAAATTCGCGGTGCGCACGCAACCGTTCATCTCGGCGAAGCGGGCGGCGTTCCAGATCTTGGTCGCGAAGTTGCGATAGCCTTCAACGCGCTGGACGCTGAGCTTGATGTCGCGCCCCTGCGCCGCCATGGCCGCAAGGGTCATGCGCAGGGCGTCCGCGCCGTATTGCTCGATCACGCTGAGAGGATCGATGACGTTCCCCTTCGACTTCGACATCTTGGCGCCCTTCTCGTCACGGACGAGGGCGTGGATATAGACCGTGTCGAAGGGCACCTCTTCCATGAAGTGCAGGCCCATCATCATCATCCGGGCGACCCAGAAGAAGATGATGTCGAAGCCCGTCACAAGCGTGTTGGTGGGATAATAGCGCTTCACCTCCGGCGTATCGTCCGGCCAGCCGAGGGTCGAGAACGGCCACAGGGCCGAGGAGAACCACGTGTCGAGCACATCCTCGTCACGAGTCAGCGGCACGTCATGGCCATGCTTGGCGCGGGCCTCGGCCTTTGCCTCGTTCTCGCTATTCGCAACATAGACATTGCCATCAGCGTCGTACCATGCCGGGATCTGGTGGCCCCACCAGAGCTGGCGCGAGACGCACCAGGGCTCGATGTTCTCCAGCCACTGGAAGTAGGTCTTCTCCCAGTTTTCCGGCACGAACTTGGTCTCGCCCTTGCGCACGGCGCCGAGAGCCCGCTCGGCGAGCGGCTTCACGTTCACGTACCATTGATCTGTCAGATAGGGCTCGATCACCACACCCGAACGATCGCCGTGGGGGACCATGTGCGTATGTGGCTCGATCTCGACCAGATCGCCGCGCTCCTCCAGCATGGCGACGATGCGCTTGCGCGCCTCGGCCCGATCGAACCCATCGAGCGCCAGGATAGCCCGAAGGTCGTCCGACGGTGGAAGCTCCTCAAAGAAAGCCTCGTTGCCGTTGAGGGCAAGCTGCGCCTCGGTGCCCAGGATGTTGATGAGCGGCAGCTTGTGGCGCTTGCCGACATCGAAATCGTTGAAATCGTGCGCCGGGGTGATCTTCACCGCGCCGGTGCCCTTCTCCGGATCGGAATATTCATCCGCCACGATGGGGATCCGCCGGCCGATGAGCGGCAGGATGGCGTGCTTTCCGACCAGGTCCTTGTAGCGCTCGTCCTCCGGGTGGACGGCAACGGCCACGTCGCCCAGCATCGTCTCCGGCCGGGTGGTGGCGACTGTGATGAAGCGGCCCGCCTCACCCTCGATGGCATAGCGAATATGCCAGAGATTACCCTTCACCTCGACCTGCTGCACCTCGAGGTCCGAAATGGCGGTCTGGAACTTCGGGTCCCAGTTCACGAGGCGCTTGTCCTTGTAGATCAGGCCCTGCTTGTACAGGTCCACGAACACCTTCAGCACGGCGCGGGACAGGCCCTCGTCCATGGTGAAGCGCTCGCGGGACCAGTCGCAGGAGGCGCCGAGGCGCTTGAGCTGGTCCTTGATCCGGCCGCCGGATTCCTCCTTCCACTCCCAGACGCGCGCGACGAATTCGTCGCGCCCGAGGTCGCGACGGTGGATCTGGCGCTCCATGAGTTGACGCTCGACCACCATCTGGGTGGCGATGCCTGCATGGTCCATGCCGGGCTGCCAGAGCACGTCGCGGCCGCGCATGCGCTCAAAACGGCAGAGAATGTCCTGGATCGTGTTGTTGAGGGCGTGCCCCATATGGAGCGAGCCCGTTACGTTCGGCGGCGGGATGACGATTGTATAGGGTGGCGCATCCTTGCGATCCGAGCGGCCTGCCTTGAAGGCCTCAGCCTCTTCCCAGCGGGTGGAAATACGCGCCTCGACGGCGGCGGGATCGAACGTCTTGTCCATCATGGTGAATACCGGCAGGTTGGCGCGAATAAGGCGCGCATCATGACGGCTACAAACCGGACGGATCGGGCGAAGTCAACCGATGCCGGTCAAACTCAGCGACGGCTGCGGGAAATGCGCTCGATTTCGGCCTGAACGAGCCGCTCGACGAGTGGCGGCAGATTGTCGTCCAGCCACTCCTTGAGCATGGGCCGCAGCATATCCGCCACCACATCCTCCAGCGTCCGCGGGTTGCTCGGCATGAGAGTGGAACCGAGCCGTGTGAAGGCACTGGCCACGGACTCATCGGCGGCGTTGGAGAGAAGATTATCCGGCATGGGCCCTTCCGACGCTGGCTTCCGGGCAACCGGGGCCTCCCGAACCTCACTCACGAGAGCCGCTTTCTGAGGAGAAGGCGCACTCACCGTTTCCGGAATTCGGGTAATTCCAGGGGTGTAGGCGGGAGGCTCGGGCTCGTGGGATCTCACGAATGCGGAGGTGGAGGCTCCGAATGGGGGCTCGTCATCCGGCATTTCATCGTCCAGGTTCTCTTCCTCGCCGAGAATATCGTCTTCGTCCTCGAAAGAAAGGTGAGCGGGTCGTGAAAGCGGCACGTTTTGGCGTTCGGCGAGATCGAGAACGTTCGTCAAAGGAGAGGCGTCGGAGGGCTTATCATCCGCAAATCCGCGCATTCCCTCCTGGTCGTCGGCGATGATGCGCCGGATAGAGGCCAGGATTTCGTCCATCGAGGGCTCGTGAACCTTCGGATTCGCTGAACTCATACGCCGCATCCGATCAAATGTTTAAGAATCAAATTCTTGCGAATGCGTCGAGTATTTCATGCGCTGGCGGAGAAGCAAGCGATGCCGGGCAGTACAAAATGACACTGCCCGGGTTTTTTCACCAGCCAATCAGCGCCCGTCAGGCGTCGTCAGGCCGATCCAGAGATCCTTGACCTGATCGTAGTGCAGCTTCGGCGTGTAGTGGTTGACCGCCAAGCCCAGGCTGCGCGCGTTCAGCCGTCCCATCGCCTGCGCCACCGCATAGGACGCAACGACACGGTCACGCTGCGCGGTGATCAGGTTGACGCGTGCGGTCAGCAATTCCTGCTGCGCGTTCAACACGTCGAGTGTGGTGCGCTGGCCGACGCGGGCTTCTTCGCGGACGCCGTTGAGCGCCGTCTCGGACGCATCGACCTGGGCCTGCGCAGCCACGATCTGTGCGCGGGCGGATTCGAGCTGTCCCCAGGAGGAGATGACCGCCGCACGGACCTGATCGCGAATCGAATCGGCCTCGAGCCGGCGTTGACCGGCGGTTTCCTTGGCCTGCCGCGTCGTCGCATAGGCCACGCCGCCGTCATAGATCGGGACAGTCAGCTGCGCGACCACGGAAGCGGAGAGAATGTTGTCGCCACCGATCTGGCTGTCGTAGCGCTGGGCGACCGTACCCCGCACGCCGACCTGGGGCGCAAGAGCCCCTTGCTCGATCCGGACCTGCAACTCGGCCACGTCGACCCCGTGCTGCGACGCCTTGATGGCGGGATGCTCGTTGAGAGCGACCTTGAGGGCGGCATCGACCGACTTGGGCAGAACCCGATCCAGCGGACGGCCTGGCGCCAGCTGGCGCGGCTCGACCCCGATCACCTGGCGGTATTGGGCGATGCTGGTGCGCAGATTCGACTCCGCCACACTCACCTGCGAACGGGCCGCCGCGAGGCGGGATTCGGCCTGGGCCACGTCGGTCCGGGTGACCTCGCCCACGTTGAACCGATCACGGGTCTGGCGCAGCTGCTCGTCCAGCACCTCGACGTTGTTGCGCTGGAGATCAAGGATCGCCGTGTCACGCAACACGTTCATATAGGCAGTGGCGGAGTCGAACAGAGTATTCTGCTCGTTGTTGTTCAATGTCTCGCGGGCGCCGAGAACGGACGATTCGGCTTGACGAACGGAATTGACGGTCCTGAACCCGTTGAAGATCGACTGGTCGATCTCGACACCGAAGCCACGCGGGCTGAGGCGTTCGGTGGTGTCTCCCCGCCCACCGGTGCCGGGACGATGGATATCGGTAAAGGAACGACCGGCATCAGCAGAAGCGTTGACCTGCGGCCGGTAGCCGGATTTCGCGCGAGCAACGTTTTCGTCCGTCGCACGGACATTGGCGCGCTGGGCGTTCAGGGATGGGTTATTGCCATAGGCGCGGGCCAAGGCGCTCTCCAGCGTCTCGGCAGAGACGCCGCTCGCGCCCATCAGCACCAGGACCGAAGTCATTACGCCGAAGTATACGCGGCCCTTTTTGCAAAATCGCTTTCCGTTCACGCCCACCTGCCTATCGGTCCACCGCGGTTCTATCCGCTTACCTTAGCACTAAATTTCTTAACCAACTCGACTCAAAGCGAAACAATACCCATGCGACGCGCCGCGGCAATCGGGACTGTCGAGCTTAGGAGCGAATATTAAGAAGGTGGCGCAAAAAAGCGACACTATTCACGGACTTAGAACCGCCCCTCGCCCAGCAGAACCGTAATCGGCCCTAAGTTACTGAAGGACCGCATTTTTTATGGCTAAAGGGGCGCCCGTTTCGCCGCCGCGGAACCTAGAAAACGAAACCCGGCTTCGCTTCGAATGCGGCCAGGATGGGGGCTGCGGCATCGAACAGCCCACGCTCGCCGAAGGCATCGCCCGAGCGGACATAAATCGTCGCCTTGGCCGAACGGCCGCGCCCTTTGATGCAAACGAGCCGGCCCAAATCCGCAAGCTGCGCGAGAAGCGCGTCGGGGCGGGAGTCCACGGCGCCGTTGACGAGAATGACGTCATAACCGCCGTTTTCGGGGCAGCCCTTGTCGAGAGGACCAACCTTGACCGTAACGCCATCGAAACTGGTCTCCGCCAGACTCTGGCGCGCAGCAGCCGCGAGGGCCTCATTGGATTCGAGCGCTGTGACTTCCGCGCCGAGCTCGGACAGGACCGCAGAGGAATATCCCCGCCCGCAGGCGACATCGAGCGCCTTGTCACCGGTATCGACCTCGAGGGCCTGGATCATGCGGGCCAGGATCATCGGCGAGAGCATGTAGCGGCGCTCGCTCCCCTCGCCCACGAGCAGATCCTGATCGATATAGGCGAGGTCTTCACGACCGGGGAGCACGAAGCGCTCCCGGGGAATGCTATCCATGGCATCCAACAGAGGGATGTCATTCACATCGAAAGTGCGCAGCTGGCTATCGACCATCATCCGGCGCGCTTGCGTGAAATCGACCATGAATTGCCTCAGAAAATCGGTTGGAGGCCTCGCCCGGAATCGAACCGGGGTGCAAGGATTTGCAGTCCTCTGCGTAACCACTCCGCCACGAGGCCATCCGGGGCGTGCCGCGAACGCGACGGCTGCTCCATAGCAGAGCGTCCCCCCAAAGAGCAACAGCCTGTTTTATGACATGAGTCTGACTTAAGGGACTTGCAACCGGCTGAACCCGTGGTATATGCCACCCCACCTTGAGGCCGACACGGCATCTGGCTCTCCAGAAAGCCCGGCTCACGGAAGGTTTACCGAGCCTTTCGAACAGGTATGGCACTATTCCGGCGTGGCGCAGCGGTAGCGCAGCGGACTGTTAATCCGTTGGTCGTAGGTTCGAATCCTACCGCCGGAGCCAATTTTCTCCCATGACAATTGACTTCAGCCTTCCATGCAGCACCCTCCGCTGCAATGGGCCCAACGCTGTGTTTTGTCGGCACCGGCCTGAAAAATACTCTTCTGATGGGGAAAAGCTTGGCTGGCCCAGCCCTTGTTTGGTTTCGCGACGATTACCGGCTTGCCGATAACCCGGCCCTGACGGCCGCCATCGAAAGCGGAGCGCCGCTTCTCTGCTTTTTCATTCTCGACGAATCGTCTCCCGGAATCCGCCCTCTCGGCGGCTCCGCGCGCTGGTGGTTGCATGGGTCGCTTCAGGCTCTCGACGAATCCCTGACAGCTATGGGCGCGCGATTGATTCTGATGAAGGGCCCAGCCGAGGCGGTCATCAAGCGGATCGTAACCGCAACGAATCCCTCCGCCATTTTCTGGAATCGGCGCTACATGGCTGCGGAAATCGCCATCGACACTACCATCAAGAAACGCCTCTCGGAGCGCGGAATCACCGTGCAGAGCTTCAACGGCCGGCTCATCAACGAGCCGTGGGAGGTCAAGAATCAATCCGGCCGGCCTTTTCAGGTTTTCACGCCCTATTTCCGCGCCGTGAGCTCCCGGCCGGTACCAAAACCCCTCCCTGCTCCCCGTACGATTCCGGCAGGGCGGTGGCCGTCATCGATCCTCGATTCGAACCTGAACCTTACGGACTTGAATCTCGAACCCTCAAAGACCGATTGGGCGCAGGGATTCTCAGTTCATTGGCAGCGCGGCGAAGCGGCTGCGCGGCAGAAACTCGAGGATTTTCTCGATGCCGGATTGCCCGGATACGCGAGAAATCGGGATTTTCCGGGAATGGCCGGGACCACGCGCCTATCGCCGCATCTTCGATTCGGCGAAATCAGTCCGCGCCAAGTGTGGCATGCCATCCTGGCTCGGCGCGATGGGCTGGAAGACGATGCGGAAAAGCTCCTGAGCGAAGTGGCGTGGCGCGAATTCTGCTGCCAGCTTCTCTACCAACACCCGCACCTGCCCGACGCGCCGCATAGCCGCCGATTCGAGCATTTTCCCTGGACTGATGATGCGCAGGCTCTCAAAGCCTGGCAGACGGGCCATACCGGCTATCCGATCGTCGATGCGGGTTTGAGGCAGCTCTGGCAGACCGGCTGGATGCACAACCGCGTGCGCATGATCGCGGCGTCGTTTCTGGTCAAACACCTTCTGACCGATTGGCGGCAGGGCGAAAGATGGTTCTGGGACACGCTCGTCGATGCGGATCCCGCCAACAACGCTTTCAGCTGGCAATGGATTGCCGGTTCAGGCCCCGATTCCGCGCCGTTCCACCGCATCTTCAATCCTGTCGGTCAGGGCGAAAAATTCGACCCGCAAGGCGATTATGTGCGGGCTTATGTTCCCGAGCTGTCAAAACTTTCCTCATCCTTTATCCACAAGCCCTGGGAAGCGCCGCCGGACGTGCTGCGCACAGCGGGAATCGTACTCGGAGAAACCTATCCCCATCCCGTCGTTCCGCATGGCCCGGCGCGGGAGCGCGCACTCGAAGCTTTCCGCAACTTGCGCGTTGCAGAGACCTGAATACTGCAATCCGGCTTGACCCCGTGTGGTTGTTGGGCCCAGCATCGCGCCCTTCGCTTCGCATGCGACAAAATAATTTTTTCCCTGGGATGATCATGACCGCCACTACGCTTCTCTTTCGCGATGACGCCTATGCCCAAACCTGCCAGGCAAACGTTGTCGGCGTCACGCCGGAAGGCGGTGTCATTCTCGACCGGACGATCTGCTACGCTCAAGGAGGCGGCCAGCCGGGGGATGTGGGGATCATCCGGCGTGACGGCGAGGAGATCGCCATCACCAACACCGTCTATGGGGCCGATCGCTCGCAGGTCGTGCATCTGGTAGGTCCGGATGCGGCCGCGCGCTTCACGCCGGGAGAAACGGTGGAGATACAGCTCGATTGGGCGCGCCGCTTCAAGCGCATGCGCGTTCACACCGCCTTGCATCTCTTGAGCGTCGTTCTGCCCTACCCCGTCACCGGCGGCGCCATTGCGGATGGGGACGGACGGCTCGATTTCGACATTCCCGATGCAGGCCTCGACAAGGCCGACCTGACCGACAAGCTCAATGCCCTGATCGCCCGCGACGCGCCGGTCACCGAGCGCTGGATCACCGACGAGGAGCTCGATGCCAATCCGGGACTGGTGAAGACCATGTCCGTGAAGCCACCGCGCGGATCGGGCCGCGTGCGCCTCGTCGAGATCGAGGGCATCGATCTTCAACCCTGCGGTGGAACGCATGTGCGCCGCACGAGCGAGATCGGCACAGTGGCGATCACGGATATCGAGAAGAAGGGCAAGCAGAACCGCCGCGTGCGCATGTCGCTTGTCGATTGACGAACAGGGCTTCACCGCAAATCATTCCGTTCCACCGGGAGCTATTCAGATGCCTTATCCTTTCGTGTCCACCGGCTGGCTCCAGGAGCATCTGGACGATCCGAGCGTCGTGATCGTCGACGGCTCCTGGTATCTCCCGACGCAAAACCGCGACCCGGAAGCCGAGTATCTCGCCGGCCATATTCCCGGGGCGATTCGCTTCAATATCGACACGGTTCGGGACACGTCCTCTCCCCTGCCCCATATGCTGCCGTCGCCGGAGGATTTCGCGGCCCAGGTCGGCGCCATGGGAATCGGCGACGGTACGAAGATCATCGTTTATGACGGCGCTGGGCTTTTTTCGGCACCGAGAGTGTGGTGGACCTTTCGCGTTTTCGGGGCGAGCGATGTCTCGATCCTCGAAGGTGGCTTTCCAGCCTGGCGCGCCGAAGGGCGGCCTGTCGAAACCGGTCCGGGGCAGGCTCTCGCCCCTCGTGCTTTCACGGCATCCTTCGACGACGCAGCCGTCGCCGATGTGACGGATATGAAGAGCGCGCTGCAATCGGGAGCGATCCAGGTCGTCGATGCCCGGCCTGTCGACCGCTTCCGCGGCGAAATGCCGGAACCCCGCCCGGGTGTGCGGTCGGGACATATGCCGGGCAGTCTCAATCTCCCCTTCGCGGAGATCGTCGAAAACGGCCGGTTGAAGGACAAGACGGGGATCGAGCAGGCGCTCACCCGGGCCGGCGTCGATCCCGAGCGCCCGGTTATCACGAGTTGCGGCTCCGGCGTCTCGGCCGCCATCCTGGCGCTGGCGCTCGAAACGGTCGGACATCCGGCAAAGGCGATCTACGACGGATCCTGGGCGGAATGGGGATCGCGGGAGGATCTGCCGCTAGAAACGGGGCCGGCACGCAAGGCGTGACGTGCCCCATCCTGCCTGTGCATGACAGATGCACTACCGCGTGTGAAACATCAGCCTGGACGAGCCCTGCTCGAAGCCGAGCTTTTCGTAGAAGGGAAACAGCCTTTCCTGACAACAGAGCTCGAAGAACTCGCGCTCCCTGTCGGCTCCGATCGTCTCTATCCAGCGATAGCCGGTCACTCCCCGCTCCCTCAAGCCGCTGCCAGCAGCTCCAGTTCCGAGGAAATGATCCGCCCGACGAGGCCATAGGCCTTGGCCTCCTCCACGTTGAGCCAGAAATCGCGGTCGCTGTCCTTTTCGATCTTCTCGAGAGACTGTCCGGTGGCTTCAGCGAAAATCTTGTTCAGCCGCAGCCGCATCCTTTCCATCTCGCGCGCCTGAATGGCGATCTCCGTCTGCGTTCCGCCGACGCCGCCGAAAGGTTGGTGCAGAAGGAAGCGGGTGTTCGGCAGCGAATAGCGATTCGCCCTCTCCGCCGCGACGTAGATCAAGGCCCCGGCGCTTGCGACCCAGCCCGACCCGATCACGATGACCTTCGGTTTGATGAAACGGATCGTGTCGAAGATCAGGTCACCCGATTCCACATGCCCGCCGGGCGAGGATATCACGACGGTGATGGGATCGTCGCTCGCTGCCGCCAAGGCGTAGAGCTGGGAGACGACATCCTTGGCCAGCCGGTGATTGATCTCGCCGATGATCAGCACCCGTCTGGAATTGAAGAGAAGATTGTCGACGACGACCGGACGGTCGCCGTCGCGCGCCTCCGGCATTCTCATGCATCACCTCGCTTCACGCCTCTCCGAATCGAAGTCCCATGCAGGACATGATCGGACCAACGTGAATTAACATTGCATGAAATTGTTCCTCGTCAACGAGGCCGGGCGAGAAAACCCCTCGCCCTTCATTTCAGCGCGGGTGAAAGCGAGAGCCTGTCCCGAGGGGGAATTACATGGCCGCTGACAGTTCCGGGTAAGGCGTAGCGAGAACCACTGCGCCATTTCCTAGAGCGGAGGACGATTTCACGGAATCGCCCTCCGCTCTAGATTCTTTTTATGGCGCATCGTGTGACCGCAAAACCGGATTCACTTTTGCGCACGATGCTCTAGATCGTCGGCGGTTATAGGTTTCCGCTTCGCGCGGCCCTTCGGGTCGGGCCCGGCCCTGTGGGCCGTCCCGGAATGACGGATGAGGATTGCCCGATGTCGCCGGCTCTCAGTGCAGGATCTGCGCGAGGAACTGCTTGGTGCGCTCGTGCTGCGGGTTCTTGAAGAACGCGTCGGGCGTATTCATCTCGACGATCTGGCCGTAATCCATGAAGATCACCCGGTCCGCCACCTGACGGGCGAAGCCCATCTCGTGCGTCACGCAGAGCATGGTCATGCCCTCTTCGGCGAGACTCACCATGGTGTCGAGCACTTCCTTGACCATCTCCGGATCGAGCGCCGAGGTCGGTTCGTCGAACAGCATGATCTTCGGGCTCATGCAGAGCGAGCGGGCAATCGCCACGCGCTGCTGCTGGCCGCCGGAGAGCTGACCCGGATATTTGTTCGCCTGCTCCGGGATCTTGACCCGGGTCAGGTATTTCATGGCGACCTCCTCGGCTTCCTTCTTGGGCATCTTCTTGACCCAGATCGGCGCCAGCGTGCAGTTCTCGAGGATGGTGAGATGCGGGAAGAGGTTGAAGTGCTGGAACACCATGCCGACATCGCGGCGCACCTCGTCGATACGCTTGAGGTCGTTGGTCAGCTCGGTGCCGTTGACGATGATGCGGCCCTTCTGGTGCTCTTCCAGCCGGTTGATGCAGCGGATCAAGGTCGATTTGCCCGACCCCGAAGGTCCGCAGATCACGATGCGTTCGCCGCGCCGCACATTCAGGTTGATGTCGCGCAGCACGTGGAACTCGCCATACCACTTGTGCACCCCGATCATCTCGATCGCCGCCTCGGCGGTGGGGTCGAGAGCCGCTGCGCGGATCTGTTGAGCTGTCATTGTCGTTGCCATGGGTTTCACCGATTCTGACCTGCCGCGAGGCGCCGCTCGACGCCGAGCGAATACCGCGACATGCCAAAGCAGAAGATAAAGTAGAACAAGGCCGCAAAGGCGTAGCCCGTGTAGCTGATCGTCGGCGCCGCCCAGTTGGGATCGATGCGGGATGCCTCGATTGTCTTGACCAGGTCGAAGATGCCGACGACCGATACCAGCGACGTATCCTTGAATAACCCGATAAACGTATTCACGATTCCGGGGATCACGATCCGCAGCGCCTGCGGCAGTATGATGAAGACCATCATCTGCGGGTAGTTGAGCCCTAAGGACATCGCGCCTTCATATTGGCCCTTCGGCATCGCCTGGAGGCCGCCGCGCACCACCTCGGCCATATAGGCGGAGGCGAAGAACGCGACGCCGACCAGCGGACGGGCCAACCGGTCCACCGTCATATCGGCAGGCAGGAAGAGCGGCAGCATCGTATTCGCCATGATCAGCACGGTGATCAGCGGCACGCCGCGGACGAACTCGATGAAGATGACCGAGGCGAGCCGCAGGATCGGCAGTTTCGATCGCCGTCCCAGAGCCAGCAGAATTCCGAAGGGAAGCGAAAAGACGATCCCCACCGTCGCCACGAGCAGAGTGACGAGAATGCCGCCCCAGAACGCCGACGGCACCGGCCGCAGGCCCCAATCGAAAGCGATAAGAGCCAATGTGATGCCCACCACCGCGACGATGCCCCCACCGATGAGTGCGGCGGAGCGCATCGACGTCTTGAGCAGGCGGGCCGCCAATACAAGTGCCGCGACGAAAAGGATGCTGACGATGGCGAATTTGGTCCAGAAACCAAGCCCCAGATCGATATTGCCGCCGGTCAGCAGGATGTAGGACAGCACCGGGAAGAGCCAGAAGAAATAGATCGCTCCCAGGTCCCTGCGCGGCGCCCTCAGCCACAGAAGCCAGCCGACGCCGAGGGCAAGGAGGGCGAAGAAGACATTGACCCGCCAGCGCTCGGCGGCCGGATATGAGCCGTAGGTGAAGAAATTGATCTTATCGACGATGAACGCCCAGCAGGCTCCGACTGGGTGCCCTGCCATCTCGGCGCGGCAGGCGCTGCGATCCGTCCCCGTCCAAACCGCGTTAATGAAGAGGAAATCGACGACCGGCGGAATGAGGACATAGAGCAGATAGGCAACTGCCAATGTCAAAATCGTATTGGTCGTACTCGAGAAAAGGTTCTCCCGCGCCCAGGCGATAGGCCCGCGTGCGAGGTTCGGCGGAGGCAGCGCTTCGATCTGGTCGGAGCGGACGAAGTGAGACATGTCGACGGCGGTGTTCATGGGATTTCCTACCGTTCAACAATCGCCACGCGGCGATTATACATGTTCATGAAGAACGAGGTCACGAGACTGATCGTCAGGTATACGCCCATGGTGATCACCACGACTTCGATGGCTTGTCCGGTCTGATTGAGGACCGTGCCCATGAAAACCTGCACGAGATCGGGATAGCCGATCGCGACGGCGAGCGAAGAGTTCTTCGTCAGGTTGAGATATTGGCTCGTCAGCGGCGGGATGATGACGCGCATGGCCTGCGGGATCACCACGAGCCGGAGCGTCTGTCCTGGCTTGAGGCCAAGCGACCCCGAAGCCTCCGTCTGCCCTTTCGAGACGGCAAGGATGCCGGCGCGCACCACCTCTGCGATGAAAGCGGCGGTGTACGTCGTCAGCCCGACGAGAAGCGCGACGAATTCGGGGAGAACCTGCATTCCGCCCCGAAGATTGAAGGTGCCCTTCTGAGGCATGTCGAAGCTGATGGGATTGGCGTTGGCCAGAGTCAGGACCAGCCATGAGAGAATCGGCAGTCCGAGGACCAGCCCAAGGGTGACGAGTCCGACAGGATACTGACGGCCCGTCGATGCCTGCTGCTTCTTGGCCCAGCGCCTGAACACGATGGTTCCGACGACTCCGATCGCGAAAGCGGCGCCCATCACCCACGCATCCGCCGCATAGATGGGACGCGGCATGAACAGGCCGCGGGAATTCAGGAAGAACCCGGCGCCCATCGAGTAGGAATCGCGCGGCTGAGGCAAAGGCCCGAGCACCGCAATGTACCAGAACAGCAATTGCAGCAGCAGCGGGATATTCCGCAAAAGTTCGACATAAACCATCGCGACCTTAGCCACCATCCAGTTGGTCGACAGGCGCGCGATGCCGATCGCGAAGCCGAGGATGGTCGCGAAGACGATGCCGATGGCGGAGACGATGAGCGTATTCAGAAGGCCGACGATGAAAGCGTCGCCGTAGGTCGAGCCGGCAGCGCTGAACGAAATCAGCGTCTGGCTGATATCGAAGCCGGCGGTGTTTTCAAGGAAGCCGAATCCCGAGGCGATCTTCGCCCGTCTTAAGTTATCAATGGCGTTCGTTGCCGCCATGTAGAACAGGTACGCGACGACACTGACCAGAAGAACCTGGTAGAAAATTCCGCGTACATTGGGATCGTACAGGAACGATTTTTTAGGCTGTGATGCCTGGCTGACAACGGTCTGCACTGAACCCATCCTCTGACGACTTGTTGTTTTTGGGCCGCCCTACTTTTTTCATGCCGGCGACGACCTGCCCTATCGGCAGTTTCGGATGGGGCGCCCGGATCGCTCCGGACGCCCCGAACTCGCTTAGCGGATCGGAAGGCCGTATTGCAGGCCGCCCTTCGTCCACTGTGCGTTGAGGCCGCGCTTGATCTTCAGCTTGGAGCCCTCGCCGACATTGCGCTCGAAGCTCTCGCCATAGTTGCCCACGTGCTTGATGATCCGGACGGCCCAATCGTTGGTGAGGCCGACCGCTTCACCGAACTTGCCCTCGGTGCCGAGAAGACGCTTGATCTCCGGATTGTCGGAGTTCTTCATCTGGTCGACATTGGCCTTGGTCACGCCGAGCTCTTCGGCGTTCAGCATGGCGTTATGGGTCCAGCGGACGATATCGCCCCACTGGTTGTCGCCATGGCGGACCGCCACGGCCAGCGGCTCCTTGGAGATGATTTCCGGCAGAACGATGTGGTCGTCCGGGTTCGAGGCGCGCAGGCGCTCGGCATAGAGGCCGGAAGCGTCGGTGGTGAACGCGTCGCAGCGGCCGGCGTCATAAGCCTTGAACGTCTCGTCCGAGGTCGCGAAGGCCACGACTTCGTACTTCATGTTATTGGCGCGGAAATAGTCCGCGAGGTTCAGCTCGGTCGTGGTGCCCTGCTGGGTGCAGATGGACGCGCCGTTCAGCTCCTTGGCGGACGAAACGCCGAGCTTCTTGCGGACCATGAAGCCCTGGCCGTCATAGAAGTTGACCGCCGGGAAATCGAGACCGAGCTGCGTGTCGCGCGACATGGTCACCGTGGAGTTACGGGCCAGAACGTCGACCTCGCCCGACTGGAGCGCCGTGAAGCGGTCCTTGGCGGCGAGCGGAATGAAGCGAATCTTGGTCGGGTCGTCGAAGATGGCCGCCGACATGGCGCGGCAGAACTCGACGTCCAGGCCGTTCCAGTTGCCCTGGGCATCCGGGAGGCCGAAGCCGGCGAGGCCCGTGTTCGAGCCACAGGTCAGGTAACCCTTCTGCTTCACGCTGGCGAGGGTCGCCTGGGCCGAAGCGCCCGTCGCAGCCAGGCTGGCCGTCATCAGGCCGAAGGCGATCGATACGATGGCCTTTTTCATGTTGGTATATTCTCCCAAATTACACTTGGCTCGGCGAATTGTCCGAAGCCCAGCCGAGTTCCCTGTTGGACCGCTCCGCCCTGTTTCGAGCGATACGGTATCCAAACTATCACATTCTATGATTGATCACCGGTCAAGTCTTGATGGAATCGTGTTTTCCTCCGGGGTTGACGTAAACATGGCTGCAGCCTCACATCGAAGCTCCCGCCATCAACCGTCTGAAGCAATGACCAAAGCTCCTTCCAAGCCCGCCAATCTCGGCGAACGCACCCGCCTCGTCCATGCCGGACGGGACCCTTCCGAGCAGCACGGTTTCGTGAACACGCCGATCTATCGCGGCTCGACCGTTCTCTACCCGACGACGGACGATCTCTTGCACCGGCGCGGCCGTTATTCCTATGGAACGAAAGGCACACCGACGACGGAAGCGCTCGAAAAGGCATGGACCGAAATGACGGGCGCCACCGGCACGGTGCTCGCCCCCTCCGGGCTCGCCGCAGTCACCCTCGCACTCATGTCCTGCCTCAAAGCGGGCGACCATCTTCTGGTGACGGATTCGGTCTATTTGCCGACCCGCCAGTTCTGCAACGGCATCCTGAAAAATTTTGGTGTGGAAACCACTTATTTCGACCCGCTGGTCGGATCCGGCATCGAGGCCCTGTTCAAACCGAACACGGCGGCGGTCCTTACGGAAGCGCCCGGTTCGCAATCCTTCGAGATGCAGGACATCCCCGCCATTGCCGAGGTGACGCACCGTCACGGCGCCGTGGTGATCATGGACAACACTTGGGCAACCCCCCTCCTCTTCCCGCCCCATGAGCGCGGCGTGGACATCGCCATCGAGGCGGGCACGAAATATCTCAGCGGCGGGTCCGACCTGCTGCTCGGTATGGTCTCGGCCAATGCGCGCTGCTTCAAGGCGCTGCGCGAGACCTACGACGCCTTCGCCATGTGCCCGGGTCCGGAGGACGTATTCCTCGGGTTGCGCGGCCTTCGCACCATGGCGCTGCGGCTGCGCGAGCATGAAAAGCAGGCCCTCGACATGGCTCGCTGGCTCCAGGCCCGTCCGGAGGTGGCGCAGGTTCTCCACCCGGCCCTGGAGACCTATCCCGGCCACGATATCTGGAAGCGCGACTTCAAGGGATCATCGGGCCTGTTCTCGGTCATCCTCAAGCCCTGCTCCGACCATGCGCTCGCCGCCATGCTCGACGGCCTTGCCCTGTTCGGCATGGGCTATTCCTGGGGCGGCTTCGAGAGTCTCGTGATTCCGTTCGATTGCGCGACCTATCGTACGGCGACCAAGTGGGCGCCCGGAGGACACGCCCTGCGCTTCCATATCGGCCTGGAGGATCTCGACGATCTCAAGCGCGATCTGGATTCCGGCTTCGCCCGCCTGCGGGAAACGGACGCCAAAGCAGCGTGATCCAAGGCTTAAGCGGCGGGAGGCCTCTCTGATCTATCCCGCCGCGGTTTCCGCCTCGGTCTCGGCTTCCGCCTGGGCCTTGGCCCTTGCCTGAGCCTTGGTCTTCGCTTCCTTCGAGATCAGCATCAGGTTGCGGATATAGATGAAGATCGAGAAGAGCTGGCCGAGAATGATGACAAGGTCCCGCCGAGCGAAACCGTAGATCAGGGTCATCAGGCCACCGGAAATCGACAGGAACCAGAAACCGACCGGGATGACGCTGCGTTCCGCCTTTTCGCTCGCGATCCATTGCACCAGAAAGCGTGCACCGAAGACGAACTGAGCCAGCACGCCGAACGCGGCCCAGAGGTCAAAGCGCGCGACGACGATGTCGTACAGATAAAGACCAAGGTCGTGCGACAGGCGCATCAGCATCAGACGATCTCCCGAGCGACCGGCACACGTCGGCGGCGGCGAAGCAGCCACCATACGCCCGCCAGGTCGAGAATGCCGACCCAGAGCCGGTCGAACATCCCGTAGTTGGATTTCCCCGCATGGCGATCGCGATCGACCACATCCACATGGGCGATCGCGTGGCCCTCGCGCTTGACGAGCGCAGGCATGAAGCGATGCAAGGCATCGAAATAAGGCAGGCGAAGATAGACGTCGCGCCTGAAGGCCTTGAGCCCGCAGCCCGTGTCCCGCGTTCCATCTTTCAGGATCTTTCCGCGGACCCCGTTGGCGACGCGCGACTGCCACCTTTTATAAGTGCCTTTTCGCCCGATGCGCTGCCCCGCCGCCAGGGCGGTGCCGGGATTGTCCAGCGCCGCCACCAGTTGCGGGATGAAGGCGGGATCGTTCTGCCCGTCGCCGTCCAGAGTGACGACGATGTGCCCGCGCGCCGCATGGACGCCGGTGCGGACCGCCGCACTCTGGCCGCAGCTTGCCTCATGCTTGACGAGGCGGAGCCAGGGCCGCGTCCGGCGGGCTGTCACGACCGTCTCGGCCGTCTCATCCGTCGAGCCGTCGTCCACATAGATCACCTCAAACGGACCCAAGGGGGCGCAGGCGCGCTCGATCTCCTCCACGAGGGGGAGAACGTTCAGGGCCTCGTTCTTGACGGGCACAACGACGCTGATGCGCGGGGCCGCGATGGAATCGGTCATAGGCTAAGGGCCGTCAGGCCACCTCTTTTGTGAGTGAGCCGGCCTCAAGGACCGACCGCATAGGCTCCGATATCGAGCCGCCGCCCGCTGTTGATATTGAAACCCGAGACCCGGGTCGAGAGGGCCGGCTGCAGCCCGAGACGTTCGTTCTCGGCCCGGAACGCGTCCTCAAAGCGCTTTTCAACGAAAACCATCCGGCAGCCGCCCTGCCTGAGGAAGCTTGACGCCTCCGCCCCGGTCTCCAGCATTTCGAGATCGGTTCCGGTCAGGAAGACGAGGCTCGGCTCGCGATAGCCCAGGGTGGCGACGCGGGGGTTGTCACAGCCCGCATCGCGCGCGACCTCCGCCAACCGTGGCGACAATTTCAGCGAGCGCAGGTCGAGCTGCGCGAAACCGAAGACGCCGACGGCGAGGCAGGCGGAGGAGAGAAACCCCATCCACACGCTCTTGAGGATTTCGTTTCGCACGAAAAGCCGCCACGCATAAAGCGCGATCAGCGAGGATGCGATCAGGGCCGGAAGGCCGCGATAGGGCAGCGTATGGTCGAAGGACCAGTTCGCCGCCGAGAGGCCGATGGCGAGCCCCACGGGGATGAACGGGATCAGGATCGTCGCAAGCTTGGCGCCTGGGCGATGCGGCCCGATGAAGTGGCGCAGGATCGCGATGACCGTGATGATCGCCATGGCTGGATAGAGCGGCATCACGTAATGCGGCAGCTTGGTCGGCACTGCCTCGAAAACCAGCCAGGAGGGAACGATCCAGGCCAAGCAGAAAGCTACGGGGTCTTCCCTTCGATGGATCCAGGCAAAGGGCACGGCGGCGGCCGCCAGGATGGCTCCAGGCCAGAAGGTGGCGAAGAACGCGAGCAGATAGAAGCCTGGCGGGGCCCAGTGATAGCTCTGCGCCGTCCCGACCTTGCCCAGCATGTCGTGGCCGACTGCCTCGGAATAGAAGGCCCCTCCGCTCTTGATTGCGATGGCAAGGAACCAGGGCATGACGACAAGAAGAGTAAAGAGGCCTCCGAGCCAGGGCTTCAGGGCGAGAAGCCATCGAGCCGAGCGCTCCCGGTAGGACAGGATGGCGGCGGCAAGGCCTGCGAACATCAGGACAAGGGGCCCCTTGATGAGGATCCCGGCGGCAAAGCCCAGCCAGAAAATCGCGAGCGTTCGCTTGGGCAGGAGGCCCGCCCCCCGCCCCAGATAGGCGCGGGCGAGCCCCCCCATGACGGCGACGGAGCACGCCGTCAGTGCGGCATCCGTCTTGGCGAGCCGCGCCTCGACCATGAGGATGATCGAGGTCGCCATGAAGGCGGCGGCCAGAAAGGCGCCGCGCCGCCCGAGGAAGGCGAGTGACGCCCAATAGGTCAGGAGGACCGTCGCCAGGGCTCCGAAGAGGGAAGGAATCCGATAGAGCGCGATCGTCGTTCTGGCCTCAGGCACGCCCAGGGCCTCGCCGATCGACACGGTGGCGCTCTGGAGCCAGTAGATGCCGACGGGTTTCTTGTGCCGGGCCTCGTCCTGGAAGCGGATATCCACGAATTCATGAGTCTCGAGCATCTGCTTCGAGGCCTGCGCATAGCGCGGCTCGTCCCGGTCCATCGGATGAAGCGAGATGAATCCCGGCAGGAAGCAGACGAGCGAAAGCAAAATCAGGACAAGGCAAAGGCGGACATGGCTCCGCTCAATGGCATTCGCTACCTGGGCCACGGACAAGTGGCGCAGGGATATGCGCTGCTGGGGGACCAAACCGTCCATTGAAAGCTCCGGCGGCGGAACTGCCTTTTGAATAAAAAGAATTCCTGCGGGCGGGAAGGCCCTTCGAAAGGCGCTCATGTCTCCTAAAGACAAGGGGAAGTCAAATGGACGGAAGGTAGCGGGATAGAGCATATTTCATGAATTTCGGTTCATGAAATATGCTCTACCTCCTTGAAAGACGCATTTTCCGCCGCAAAACCGGTGCCCACTTTTTCTAAAAATGCTCTAACTTCCACAATTTCCGGCCCCACTCCGCTCGACGGACTTCGCCTTAGTCCCGTATAGGACGCCCAACCTATATAAACATAGAGTCTGGGGCACTGAAATGGCGTTGCAGAAGACGAATCTGGGCGCTCGCCTTTACGCGACCACGAGCCTGACGCGTAACGTTCCTGCAAGCCTGGCTGCCCTCACCTTCCTGCTGGGCGGAGTGAACTTGGCCCAAGCGGTGGTGCTCAACGATGGAGCTGCGAGCTCCGCCGGAGGCATCGGCAATTACTACGACAGCCGCAATGTCTTCGACAACGTAGTCGCCCTGGTCAGCCCAGGCGGCGCATTCTGCACCGGAAGCCTGATCAACGCCCGCACGATCCTGACGGCAGCCCATTGCATCGAGGAAGCCCCCGGCCAGCTCACAATCTCCTACCAGACGGGGATCAGCTTCTCTCCCATCGCGACCCAGGCGAATCCCAACAACAGATATATCAGCGGTGTGGCGGCCCATCTCGGCTACAAGCCTGGCCCGCTTGAAAATGACATCGCCCTGATTTCTCTCGATGCGCCCGTCACCGGCATCAGGCCGGTGACGCTGGTCAGGGCCGGTACCGCCGCCCCTCTCGTGGGGAGCGTGATTCGCATGGTGGGGTACGGAGCCTCGGGGACAGGTTCCAATCCACCTGAGCGGGATACCGGTCCCTACGACGACAAGCGCCGCGTCGGCGATACGCTTTATGCGGGCTACCTGCCCGGCAGCGAGGCCGGCTTTGCCGGCAATCAGCAATTCTACATCATGGGTCAGTTCGAGAACCCGGCTGCGCCCGACGACCCGGCCGGCCCGATCCCGCGTCTGCAGGCGGGCGCCGCGCCGGGCGACAGCGGCGGGCCACTCTTTATCATGACGAGTGACGGCCTTATCCAGATCGGCGTGGCGGATTGGGTGGTCAATTTCGAGGGACCGCAATTCGGCTATCACAGCGTGACCGGCTGGACCCCGGTCATCGATTATCTGGGTTGGATCGCGCAGAACAATCCGCTGCGCCAAGTCTCAGCCAAAGCGGGCAATTCCCTGTGGAGCAATCCTGCCGCGTGGCAGGACCTCTACAGCGGCGCCGCCGTCGTACCTAACAACCGGATCGGCCATTTCAACGGCGCAGGCGCTATCGGGCGCTATTATCAGGTTGCGCTGATTGAGCCGGGAACGATGACGGTCGACATGAACCCGACCGTCGATTCTCTCTGGATCGGAGGCGCCCGATCCGCTCTCGATCTGCCTGCGGGCCGCGAGCTGACGGCCATCGTCGGCTCGGAAGTTTCCGCCGGGCAACTCAGCGTCAACGGCACTTTCACGACAGGATCGCTCGCCCTCACCGGCGGCGTCCTGACCGGCACAGGCAGGATCGTCGCCTTCGGCGGCGTGAGGAACAGCGCCGGAACCGTTGCGCCCGGCACCGGCGAAGCACTCGGCACGCTTACCGTGCAAGGCGACTATCTCCAGACCGAAGCCGGCATTCTGGCCGTGCGGGTGCAGGGCCGGACCTCCGACAGTCTCGCCGTCACCGGCACCGCGACGCTAGGTGGCACGCTGCATGTTAGCGGCACGCTCGACCCGGCCAATCCGCAGGTGACATCCCGTGTGGTTACTGCCGATACCGTCGAAGGCCGCTTCGCGACTGTGTGGGACGCCTATGCCTTCTTCGACGTATCGCTCGCCTATACGGCGCGCGCCGTTACGATGACCGTAGTACGAAACGGCACCAGCTTCGCCGATGCCGGCTTGTTTGAAGATCAGAAATCGGTCGGCACTTCCGCTGAAGCGCTCGCGCCGGCCAATCCGATCCGTCGCGCAATCCTGCAACTCGACGAAGCCTCCGCCCGTGCCGCCTTCGACAGCCTGTCCGGCGAGATCCATGCCTCGACGCGCAGCATTCTGCTCGACACCAGCCGCTACGTGCGGGACGCCGTCACCGGCCGTCTCCGGCAGGCATTCGGACCGGGAGATCAGGCGCTTTCAATCCTCGCGGCATCGCCCGGCAACGTTCAGACTCTCGCCGGCACGACGCTCGGCCTGTGGGGACAGGGATTCGGCTCCTGGGGCAACACCAAGGGGAAAGACGCCGCAAGCGTCGATGCCAGCACCGGCGGCTTCTTCCTCGGCGCTGATGCGTTGCTCGGCGGCCCTTGGCAAGGTAGCACTTGGCGCCTCGGCTTCGCGGGCGGCTACAGCCAGACGTCTCTGGACGCCGACCGTCTCATCTCCTCGGCCACCGCCGACAACTATCATGTCGCCGTCTATGCCGGCACGCAGTGGGGTCCGCTCGGCCTGCGCCTGGGCTCCGCTTTCACGTGGCACAGCATCGATGCGAGCCGCCAAGTCGCCTTCACCGGCTTCTCCGATGCAGTGAAGACCGATTACGACGGCCGCACCGCGCAGGTCTTCGGCGATGTCGGCTATGCCTTCGCCTTCGGCGCGACGGCGTTGGAGCCCTTCGCTGCGCTTGCCTATGTCAATCTTCATACGGACGGCTTCTCCGAAGCCGGACAGGCGGCGGCCCTTCGCGGGAGGAGCGATAGCAGCGACACTGCCTTCTCCACCCTCGGCATGAGGGCCGCAAGCCGCATCGCCCTGTCCGAAACGACGGCGCTGACATTGCGCGGAACGCTCGGCTGGCGCCACGCCTTCGGCGATGTCGAGCCCGCGGCGCTGCTCGCCTTCCGCGACGGCGCGGTTCCGTTCAGCGTCACCGGCACACCCGTCGCGCGCGATGCCCTGGTGGCGGAAGCCGGTCTCGATTTCGCTCTCGGCGGAAACGTCACGCTCGGCGTGAGCTATACGGGCCAGCTTGCAGCGAAGGCGCAGGACCAGACCGTGAAGGGCGAATTCACCTGGAAGTTCTGACGGGCTCGAAACGCGATCCTGCTCTGAAAAAAGCATCCGCTCAAACGAGGCTGGCCAGTCGCGTCGAAGCTCGGTGAAGACGACGGAAGAAGGCAGCGCCTCCTCAGGAATGCCCTATGTCATGCGAAACAATGTTTCATGAAGCGCCTGCCAGCTCGCGGCGTTGGGAGCGCATATGATGCCTCCTTCGTGCGAGGTCGGCCTGTATGGCGATCCGTCGAAACGCGCCGAATAGCCGCCAGCCTCCCGGTGAAGCAGCCAGCCCGCCGCATGGTCCCACGGCATCACCTTCCATTGGACGATGAAGTGGGAATGTCCGGCAGCCGTCATCCTGTATTCGTGCGCAGCGCAGCGATAGCACGCGGCGACGCCGGTGCGCGCCAGGTTCGCGGCAACGGTGGATCGCATCGGCTCCGGCATTTGGTGCCAGGATGCGCAGCCTGACATGCTCGCGACAGGAACCGGCGGTGCGACGCGAAGATCCGTTCGCCCCCCTGGCGCTCGATCCAGGCCCCCTCCCCACGGACGGCTATCGCGGTGTCATCGCCCATCGGATCGTGGATCATGCCGGCAACGACCTCGCCGCGCATGACCGCGGCAACCATCACCCCGAACAGCGGGAGGCCCGAAGCGAAGTTCTTGGTTCCGTCCACGGGGTCGATGAGGAAAGCGAGTTCCGCATCCGCCAACCTGCCGAGAAGCGATGGATCGCGCTCGGTCGCCTCCTCGCCGACAAGCACGGCATGCGGAAAGGCCCGCCGCAATCCCTCCCCGATCATCCGCTCGGCAGCCTCGTCCGCATCCGTCACGAGATCGGTAGGAGACGATTTCTGCCGGATCTCGTGGGCGGACAGGTTCCGAAAGCGAGGCAGGATCTCCACGCGCGCAGCTTCGCGAAGGAGTTGATCCACGGCAAGGGCATCGCGGGTTGAGAACAGCATGGACCGGCCGCCTTGTTCCGTTGCTTCGGGGTATCAGCGCCCTCCCTCGCCACAGCCGGCTTCAGGACCGGCAGGCAAGCGATGATTGGCGATCAGACGATCCCTGTAGGATGAACGAGACGTTCCTGCAAACCCGGAATGCGGAGCCGGGGCCTTTCGGCCCCGACTTTCACTCTCCCAGCATCAGAAGATCCGGGGACTCGGCACGCCGAAATAACAAAGCCCATCGCCCGGGATCGCATTGGCGTTCGGGAAGATGATGTATCCCGCGCTCGGCGCGACGAGCTTCTCGCCATTGGCCCGGCGGGCGATGACCTGTCCGGCCGATACGGAATCGCCCGTTTTCCATGAACCTTCCAAGCGGTCGCCTTCGGCCTCGCAGAGCAGGACATCGACGATCTGGATGGCCGTCTTCATGGCGATTGCAGGCGCGAGCGCATCGATGAGTCCCAGATGCGCAAGCGCATTGACGATGGCCGCATAGCCGATTTCAGCGGCCGCCGGATCGTCATGCGAGCCGCATTCCAGCGTGACGCCATAGCCACCGGAGTAACGCATGTATTCCGTGGTGCCGACCCCCTCGGAAATCGCCCGGTTGGGATGCCCAAGCCGCGCGCGCTCCTTGAGGAAGCGACCATAGACGTCGAGCCAGCCATGAATGACGATCGAAGTACCGAGTCTCGCAGCGAACTGCCCTTCCTGCTTCGCGAAACGGAAAGGCTCGACTTCCCCTGCATTGTCCAGCGGCCCGGCGAAGATGAACGGCTCGCCCTCTCCTCTGAACGAGTGGATGTCGAGCAGGACATCGTTCTCGCGCAGCAGCGCGCAGATCCGGTTGCCGACCTTGTCCTCGTAATCCTCGGGAATGGTCTTGTCCCGCAGATCCCGGTTGAGGTTCCTGTCCCCCTCGCGTGTCCTTTGCCGGTAGGCTTTCAGGTTCGCGACCGGAACGAAGGTAACCTCCCCCCGGCGGATCGACAGCCGCCCTGAGCGGCAATCGGCGATGGCGCGCAGGATGGATAGCGGCCCGCAAGGTTCGTTGCCATGAACCGCGCCGATCACGATAAGCTTGGGGCCCCGCTCGGTGCCCGCGAAACGCACGATTTCGAGCGGCCCGTCGTCGCTTTTCGGAAGCCGATTTTCGGTCTCCTCGTAACCGATATCGATCACCATGCCGGGCCGAAGACGCCGGACAAGATCCGGGATCTTTTCCGAGGGCACACCGATACATCCCGCGGTGCCCGTCATGTTCGCCCGCGCGGCATGGATGAAAAGGGCGCTGCCGCGCCCGATCTCGGGCATGGCGTCGTTGAAGCCGATGGGGACGATCACATCGAAAAGACGCTCGTCGCGGGGCCTGTTGAGCCTCTCGTCGGATCGCTCGCCATCTTCCGAAAAGACAAGCCGGTTGTAATGCGCGCCCTCCTCCTCCCAGATCATGTCGTCCGAGAGGGGGACGAACGGGAACGAGAGATCGCGGGCGAAATCCGGAAGGACAGTGGCGTCGTACAGGCCGTAGCGCAGCGGAAAGGCGCCGATCGGAGTGCGTTTGTCGCCCTCGCGCTTGAGGGATGCCTGAACCAGCCCTCCGGTTCCGACCGTGCAGGGAATAGTCCAACCATCGATCGTCAGCGAGCCGATGTGAGGTGCTTCCTGCGAGCGGGGCACTCGAACACGGACCGTTGGAACATACGCCATTTCAAGGCTCTTTCTTCAATGTCGTTTTCGGAAGGATTTCAGCGCTCTCAGACGGCGAGTTCCCGGACACGGCGGCATCGGACGAGATGGCCGGGCCCGATTTCCTCGAGCGATGGCGTCGGCGGCGCACGACAGATATCCCTCGCCTCCGGACAGCGCGGATTGAAGCCGCATCCCGTCGGCGGGTTGAGCGGGTTGGGAATCTCACCCGTGATCTTGGCTCCCCGATTGTCGCGGAACGGATCGGGGATCGCCGCGATCAGGGCACGGGTATAAGGGTGCTGTGGCGTCGTGAAGATGGTTTCCCAACCGCCGGCTTCGACGATGCGGCCGAGATACATGACCGCGACACGGTCGCTCATATGCTCCACAACGCCGAGGTCGTGGCTGATCATGATATAGGAGAGGCCGAGCGTTTCCTTGAGTTCGAGCAGCAGATTGATGATCTGCGCTCGGATGGACACGTCGAGCGCCGAGACCGGCTCGTCCAGGATGACGATCTGCGGTTTCAGGATGAGCGCGCGGGCGATGCCGATGCGCTGGCGCTGTCCTCCGGAAAATTCGTGCGGATAGCGCGCGGCGACTTCCGGCCGCAAGCCGACGCGCTTGAGCATGTCGGCGATGCGATCCTCAACCTCGCTCGCGGCCGTCACACCGTGAAGGCGAAGGGGCGCTTCAAGCGTCCTGCGCACGGTCTGGCGCGGGTTGAGCGAGGAATAGGGATCTTGAAACACCATCTGCGCGATGCGGGCCCGGGCCATGCGGTCCATGCCATTGCCGCTCATATCGTGCCCGTCTAGGACAATGCGTCCCCGCGTCGGCGCCTGAAGGCCGAGGATCGTGAGGGCGAGGGTCGACTTGCCGCATCCGGATTCGCCCACAAGGCCCAGACACTCGCCGCGCTTGAGTTCGAGATCGACGCCATCCACCGCATGCACGACACGTCGCGCGCCGCTGAACAGCCCTCCCCCGACCGGAAAATGCACCGCGAGGTTCTCGATCTTCAGGATCGTATCGGCGGGTGAGTTACTCATGATGGTGACACCGTACGATACCGCCATTGGCAAGTGCCGTCGCGCCGGGATCCTCCGCTTGGCAGATCCCGGTTGCCGCATAGCAGCGCGGATGGAAGCGGCAACCGCTCGGGAAGGCCGAAACCGGCGGCACGACGCCTTCGATTTCCTGAAGCCGCTTGCGGCCATGCCTCGCCCGCGCCCCGAGAAGCGGAAGCGAGGCGACGAGGCCATTCGTGTAGGGATGGCTCGGCGTGCGAAACACATCCTCGGCCGCGCGCTGCTCCACGATCCGCCCGGCATACATGACGCCGACGCGCCGGCACATGTTGGCGATCAGGCCGAGATCGTGGCTGATCATCAGCACGGCGGTTCCTTTGGCGGCGGACAATTCGCGGATGAGGTCGAGAATTTCGGCCTGAACCGTCACGTCGAGCGCCGTGGTCGGCTCGTCGGCGAGCAGGAGGTCCGGCCCGCAGGCCAACGCGATGGCGATCATGACGCGCTGACGCATGCCGCCCGAGAGCTGGTGGGGATAATCCTTCACCCGCCTGTCGGGCGCCGGCACGCGGACGCTCGCGAGCGCTTCCACGGCGAGGCGCTCGGCCTCATTCCAGGTAGCGCCCTTGTGCAGCACGAACATTTCCGCAATCTGCCGCCCCACCGGCGACAGCGGGTTGAGTGCCGTCATGGGCTCCTGGAAGATCATCGAGATGCGGTCGCCGCGCAATTTGCGCATCTTTGACGGCGACAGGTTCTGAATTTCCCGTCCGCTGAACCGGATGCTGCCGCCCGCGACCCTGAGCGGCCCCCGAAGCAGGCCGATCAGCGCCAGTGCCGTGATGCTCTTGCCGCAGCCTGACTCTCCAACGAGGCCCAGTGTCTCGCCTCGATTGATGGTGAACGAGACATCCTGCACGGCCGGAAATTCGGCATTGCCGAGCGCGAGATTGATCCTGAGGTTCTCGACCTCGAGAAGCGGCTCCCCCGTCATGCGCGCCGCGTCCGCGATTGCGGGTCGAGAATATCGCGTAAACCGTCGCCCAATAGGTTCAACCCTAGGACCGTCATGAAGATCGCGAGTCCCGGAAAGATCGAGATCCAGGGCGCCGTCGTGATCTGGTCCCTGGCGTCCGACAACATGCTGCCCCAGCTCGGGTAAGGAGGCCGGATGCCGAGCCCCAGGAACGACAAAGCCGCCTCGGCCAGCACGGCGCCGCCCATGCCGAGCGTGCCGATCACGATGATCGGCCCGAGCATATTTGGCAGAAGCTGAGTCAGCATGATCCGCACATCGCCATAGCCCAGAACCTTCGCGGCCTGCACGTAGCCCTGGCTCTTGAGCGAGAGCGCGGAGGCCCGCGCGAGCCGGCAGGTGAAAGACCAGTTGGTGAGACCGAGCGCAATCAACAGGCTCGTCAATCCCGGATTGAGGATGGCCATGATCGCGAGCGCAAAGATCAGGGAGGGAATGGCCAGCATGAGATTGGTCAGGCCGCTCACGAAATCGTCCCACCAGCCGCCCCAATAGCCGGCCGACAGGCCGAGGCATACGCCGATGACGGTGTTGATGAGCTGCGAGACAATGCCCACGGTCAGCGAAATCCGCGCGCCATGCAGAACGCGGCTGTAGATGTCGCGCCCCTGCGCATCGGTGCCGAACCAGAATGCCACGCCGGGCGGCTCCTCGGCATTCATCAGATTGGCATCCATGACCGGATCGGTATGCGCCAGATAGGGGGCGAACACGCCCGCGATCACAACGATGGCGAAAAGCGCGCCTCCGATCAGGAGATTGGCTCTGAACTTCATATCTCCGCCTCAGGAATATTTGATGCGCGGATCGATGATCGCGCAGAGAACATCGACGAGCGTATTGGTGACAAGGAAGAACAGCACGATCACCAGGATCGCGCCCTGCACCACCGGAATGTCGCGCAGCGTGACGCTGTCGACGAGCAGCGAACCGAGGCCCGGCCAGGAGAACAGCTTCTCGACGACGACGGCCTGACCGATGACCGTGCCGAATTGCAGACCGATGGTCGTGAGCACGATCACCAGGGCATTGCGCGTCAGGTGCCATTGAACCACGCGACGCTCGCTCATACCCTTCGAGCGCGCCGTGCGTACGAAATCCGCATTCATGATTTCGAGAACCGCCGCCCGGGCCGTACGCGCCAGAAGCGCCATGGGGGCGACGCCGAGTGCAATGGAGGGCAGCACCAGATAACGCAGCCCGCCATCGCCGTAGCCGAAGCTCGGCAACCAACCGAGCACGAGGGCGAAGAGATACATCAGCAGCAGGCCGAGCCAGAACTTGGGCAGGGACAGGCCGGAAACCGCGCCGATCATGGATACCGTGTCGATCAGGCTCCCGGGCCGCAACGCCGCGATGAAACCGAGCGGCACGCCAATCAAGATCGCGAACAGCATGGAGGCGAATGACAGTTTCAAGGTCGGCCACATACGTTCGGCGAGAACCGTCGCCACCGGCTGGCGGGTGCGGAAAGAGGTGCCGAGGTCGAAGGTCGCGAGCTGCGCCACGTATTTTCCGAAGCGTACGTGAACCGGGTCGCTGAGACCGAGCTCCTTGTTCATGCGCTCCATGACCTGCACATCGAGCACGCTGCGCCCGTCATCGCTCATGCTCGAAGCGAAAGTGCCCGGAATGACGCTGAACAGCAGGAAAATCAGCAGCGCAACAGCCAGGATGATCGGCAAAGTCTGCAACAGGCGCCGCAGGATGAAAGAAATCATTCAATAATCCCATTCCTGGCATCCCGCGCTTTTCGCGCGGGATGCCGAGGTTGTCCGTCGTTGATGAATTTACGACCTGTGGACGCTTACTTTGCGGCCGGCGACGTCTCGTCGACCCACATCTCCTCGTAGTTCTGGATCGCGAGCTCCGTCGCGTTCGGCTGCAGGCCCTTGAGCCAGGGCTGATGCGCCATCACCGCCTTGTTGTAGTTGAAGAACCAGTACGGCGCCTCGTCGAAGACGATGTTGTTGACCTTCGTCAGGTTCTCCAGCTTCTTGGCCGCGTCGCTGGTAGTGCCGGCCTCATCCAGCAGCTTGTCCACTTCGGGATTATTGAAGAGGGTGTAGTTGCAGGCCGATTGCGGGGTCTTCGAGTGGAAGCACTTCAAGGAAGCCTGCGGATCGGGACCCGTGGACAGCGACCAGAGGAAGGCCTGATATTCGCCCTTGCGCACGACCTCGGACAGAACCGTTCCCTCGACCGGCTTGATCTTCGCCTTGATGCCAACCTTCTCGAGCATCGGGATCGCCGCCTCGGCGATCGGAATGCCCCAGCTTTCGTTGGACGTCGCGGTCCATTCGAACTCGAAGCCGTTCGGATAGCCGGCTTCGGCGAGCAGCTTCTTCGCCTTTTCCGGATCATAGGCATAGGGCTTCAAAGCCTTGTCGTAGCCGGGCGATGTCGGCGGCAGCCAGCTCGTGGCGCGGTAGGCCTTGTCCTTGTTGAGCTTCTTGATGATCAGGTCCGTATCGATCGCGTGATTGATCGCCTGACGCACCCGCTTGTCCGCGAAGGGCTTGAAGCCAGGGTTAAACCCCATGACGCGCGTATACACTTCGGCGACTTCAAGCAGCCCTTTCGACAGCGCCGGGTCACCTTGATAGGCTACGTATTGCGCCGGGCCGAGGATAGAGGCGTCGATCTCCTTGTTGCGGAAGGCAACGTCACGCGCCGATGCCTCGCCCATGATCATGATCGCGACCTTGTCGGCATGGGGCATGCCCGGCTTGTAGAATTTTTCCCAGCGCTCGGCGACCAGGCGCGAGCCCGGCACATATTCGGCGAGCTTATAGGGGCCCAGTCCGATCGGCTTGGAGGCGAACGTGTCCTTCCCAGCCTCGTCGGCAGGATAAATCGACGTTGTCGCGTTCTGGAAATAGAAGCCCGGATCGACCTTCTCGGTCAGCGTCATCTCGATGGTGGAATCGTCGATCTTCTTGAGGCCGGAAATCGTCTTCGCCTGCCCCTTCTCCACATCGACCGCACCCTTGATCATGCGGACATAGCGCGCGCCCGGATACGCTTTGCTACCATCCATGAGGTGATTATAGGTCCAGATGATGTCATCGGCATTCATCTTCCGGCCGTTATGGAAGTAAGCGTCGTCACGCAGCTTGAAGGTATAGACCAAGCCGTCCGGGGATACGTCGACGGATTTCGCAAGCTCGAGCATCGGCTTGTTGCCTACGGAGTCCCAGTTGTAGAGCGAGCGATGGATCGCCTTCGCCCAGATCTCGTCCTGCGCCCGGTTCGACGTATGGATGTCGAGGTTCGCGAAGCTCGACCCATACGGCGCGGTAAAGCGGATCGTCCCGCCTTGGCGCGGAGTCTGCGCTTCGGCAACGCCGCCCATGAGAAGGGCGAGCGCAGTTGTGGCCACGAATTTCTTCAGCACGATTGGTCCTCCAGATCTATGGTTCTCGCAAGGGTGCCGATCATGTGGCCGATACCTCGCGCATCAAGCACTCGCAACATGAGTGCATTCGGCAGTCCGGGCGCGTCCCTCTTTGTCGTTATTGAAGCGCGCCAAGACGATCGTAAACGATCGCACCTCCTCGGATGGTAAGATCGCAATGCGTGTTGTCAAGAATCTCCTCCGGGGTCGCCGTCAGGAGATTGCGCGAGAAGATGGCGATGTCGGCAAGCTGCCCCGGAACGAGGCGCCCTTTGACATGCTCCATCTTCTGCGAGAAGGCGCCGAACTCCGTATAGGCCTGCAGCGCTTCCTCGATCGAAACCGTTTCGCTCGCATCCATCACGGTGCCCTTCCACGTCTTGCGTGTCAGCATGGCGTAGAAGTTGGGGAAGGGATCAGGCTCACAGACCGGAGCATCGCTGCCCGTTGCGGGCTTGAGGCCGAGGTCCATCCACGTCTTGAATGGATAGCTTCCAAGTCCGCGCTCCTCGCCGAGCACGGAGATGTAGGCGTCACCGAAATCATAGATGAAGACCTGCTGCGGGCAGGGGTAAATGCCGGCCGCGACCATACGCCTGTGCTGCTCCGGCGTCGAGAAGCCGGAATGCTCGACCCGATGCCGCCTGTCAGCGTCGGGCATCGCGGCAAGCGCGCGTTCGTAGGCGGTGATCAGCTGCTCGATGGCGGCATCGCCGATCGCATGGCAGGCGAGCTGGTAGCCCTTGGTATGGGCATCCATGACGAGGTCGTTCAGAGTCTCGTCCGACATCATCTGGACGCCGGTGGTGCGGTCTTCCCCGAGATAGGGCTCGAACATCCACGCCGTGCGCCCGCCCGCCGAGCCATCCAGGAACAGTTTGACGGCGCCGATCATCAGCATGTCATCGCCGGTGCCGGAAACGAGACCGGCCTCGAAGCATTGCGGCACGATGGAACGTTCGGGGTCGCCGAGCAAGGTCAGCCAAGTCCGGACCGGCAGCCGGCCTTCGCGCTTCGCCCGGTGATAGGCCGAAATCTCGCCGAATCCGCCGCGCTGGCCCACGGCCGCATCCATGCAGCTCGTGATGCCATAGGACAGAAGATGTCGGCCGCCGCGCTCGATCGCCGCGACGAGCTGATCCTCGCTCGATGGGGGGATGACAGCCCAGACGGGGGCGCGCGCATTCTCCGCGAGAAGGCCGGTGAGCCGACCGTTCTGCTGTTCGATGAGGCCGCCGGGCGGCGTGGGCGACGTCTCGTCGATCCCCGCCAGTTCAAGGGCTCGCGAGTTGCAGATCGAGATATGGCCGCATGTCCGCACCAGCATCACCGGGTTGTCGGGGGCGGCCTGATCGAGCTCGCTGCGATGCGGGTGGCGCTTCACGTCGAGCTTGGTCTGGTCATAGCCGCGCGCAAGGATCCACTCGCCCGGGCGCGACGTGGCGGCCCGCGCCTTGATTCCCGAAAGCAGGGTATCGAGCGTCGGAGCGGCCGAAGGCTTCGCATCGACCCAGTCCATCATGAGGCCGAGCGAGACGAGGTGCAGATGGGAATCGTTGAGCCCTGGCGTGGCAAGGCGCCCGGCGAGATCGACCACGCGGGTGGAAGGACCGATCAGAGAGGCGATCTCGGCGTCCTTGCCGGTCGCCAGGATGCGATCCCGCCAGATCGCGACCGCCTCGACGACGCCTTCATCCCGCCCGCACCAGACGGGACCGTTACGCAAGACAATATCCGCTTTCAGCACGACGACGACATCCTTCCGGTCCCTATTTCAGCCATTGGCGTGGCTAAGGCATTCTTCATATTTTCCAATCTACCGCGAGGCCATCATACGGCGTCCAGCGGCCAAATCGGCCGCCTCACCTTCTTGTAGGGCCGCTCCTTGAAATTGCGAGTGGACAAGGCACCCGTATCGACCTCGAGAACTTCTCTCGCAATCGGCTCGAAGGCCGCGCGGAAATGCTGCATCGATTTCACGATCAGGGTCGATTTCCGCGTCGGGTCGACGCCCAGCGAGGTAAACTGCCCGAGATCCGTGGCCTGGCCATTGTGGCTGATCACGATGATCTCGACCCCGCCGACGCGCAGCAGGAGGCTCAGCCCGTAATTGCGCCGGGCGCCGCCGCCCATTGGCCCATAGGCGATGAAACTGCCATCCGTGATCGCCGCCACGTGGCCGGTCACTTCGAGCGGACCGCCGCCCATGGCGGGGTCTGTCTTGCCGCCGAGTTTAAGGGTGACGCGATTGCCGACGCCGGCAGCCTGCGCCTGCCGTACCGCCTCGGGGTCGCAGATCGCATGGAAGCCGACGTTCTGGAGATCTGCCTCGATCACGGCCTTGAGCAGAGTGGTGGCGTCGCCATAGGCGCCTGAACCTGGATTGTCGGAATAGTCGGCAATGATCAGGGGCTTTGCTGCGCCGGTCCCGGCTTTCGCCTTCGCGATAGCCTCATCCAGCGGGGTGAAATGGATCGACGAGAACGTACGCTGCTCCCACGCATAATCCATCAGCTCTTCGGCAATCGCCTGCGCGGACGACCGATCGTTTCCGGTCACCGCGATGGATGGCCCGATGTCGTGCACGTCGGCGGAGGAAAAGCCGGCTTGGACGCTGACGACGAGAGCCTGCCCCGCAGCCTCGATCCTGTCGCCGCGACGCAGCAGCTCCATCATCGGCGGCGATGTGGTGCGCCCGCCGTCGAGAGCGTAGAGAATGGGACGGCGCGCCAGCGCGACCTTCGGTGCGGCCTCGCCCTTCAGCGCTTTCTGCAGAAGCTCGGCCCCCTGCCATGTGCGCTCATATTGATCGATATGCGGATAAGTTCGGTACGAGATCAGCGCATTGGCATTGTCCGCCATCTGCTGTGTCACCGTCGCATGGAGATCAAGGATGACGACGATCGGCACATTCCCGCCGACCCGCGAGCGAATGCGGTGAAGCAGCTCGCCCTCGCCGTCGTCGTGGCTCTCGGTGGACATCGATCCGTGCAGATGGAGCAGAATCCCGTCGACGCCGTCGCAGACGTCCAGGATGCGTTTCGAGATCGCGTCGAAGCAGCCATCCGTGACGCGTCCGGAAGGGTTTGCGGAAGCCGCTATGGGGTGCACCACCTCCCAGCCGAACTTCTCGGCAGCCTCGAACGCGGCGCCGAAGGACGTGCGGGTGCCGCGCAAGGCCGATGGGATCTCGTTGGCCAGATAGTAGCTACTGTTCCTGAAGGCGTCTTCATCCGTAGGCTGAACACTGAACGTGTTCGTTTCGTGCATGAATTCCGCGACAAGAACGCGACTTCCCATTTCTTCCATCCCTTTAGCGTTTTTTTCGAAAATTATCGGATCCATGCGGCAGGTCGTCAACACTTCGTTTCCTGAATCCGCTACTTCCTGGAACTACCTTTCCCGGGATGGTGACAAAGGCGAAAGAATTTTCCAAATATCATATTTGGGTCGATCTATCCAAATCTGATATGGAATGAGGTTTATGTGACAATATCTTTACGTCACGTCGAAGTTTTCCATGCCGTCATGTCCTCCGGTGGCGCCACCCAGGCCGCCACCCTACTGCGTACGTCGCAGCCGACCGTGAGCCGGGAACTGAAGGATCTGGAGAGATATCTCGGCTTTCCTCTGTTCATCCGCAAAGGGAGGCATCTCCATCCGACCGAGGCGGCGCTTTCCCTGCACACGGAAGTGCGCCGGTCCTTCGTTGGCCTGGAGGAGATTACGCGCACCGCAGAGGCCATCCGCGCGAACGCCTCGGCCCATATCAATCTCGGATGCCTGCCGGCCTACAGCACCACGCTGCTTCCCGAGGTATGCCGCGATTTCCTTCGCGCACACCCGTCCATTCGCCTCAGCATCCACTCCTTCGAGCAGGCGGTGATCGTGAACGGCCTATCGACCCAGCACTATGATCTTGGCATCATCGAGGTCGATCCCAGGCTGGAGGGGCTGACGGCCCTCACCATCGATATGGGCGAGGAATTGTGCATCATCCCGAAGGGGCACCCTCTGGCGAAGAAGAGCGTGCTCGCGCCAGGGGATTTCGAAGGCGCCGATTTCATCTATTTCTCGGCGGAGGATTCCTTCCGGCGAAACCTCGACAACGTGTTTCAGGAACATGGCGTCACGAGACGCCTGCGCGTCGAAGCGACCACGGCGACATCCGTCTGCTCGCTGGTGGCCCAGGGCCTCGGCGTCTCGATCATCAATCCGATCAGCGCCCTGCACTGCCGTGACAAGGAAATCGAGCTGCGCCGCCTTTCAGTCTCCATTCCCTATACGGTCGGCCTCTACCGCACGGCCTCTGCGAACGGATCAGACTTGAGCAGCCAGTTTCTCGATTTCTGCGCCACGGCGCTGCACGGCATAAAGGACGAGATCGGAAAGATCGTTTAGGCCCAACTGGTTTTCTTACCTGGCCTGTAGAGGATGAAGGTCAGTCCTGGGCCAGGTGCTCTTCGAGCGCGCCTCTCATCGGCATTCCGGCCTGCGCTCCCGCCGTGAGGCAGGAAAGGGATGCCGCGATGCAGGCCCTGCGCATGGCATTGCCGGTGCCCAATCCCTCCGCCAGCCCGTTCGCGAGAACACCTACGAAAGTATCCCCGGCTCCCGTCGAATCGATAGGCGTGATCGGCCGGGCGGCGGCATGCACGCGCGCCCCATCCGGGCTGATCGCCGTCGCGCCGCGCGCGCCGGCCGTCACTACACAGGTGACCTCATGAGATCGCGCCAAGGTAGCGGCGACGTCGAGATAGTCATCCCTGACCATGCCCTCGACGATGGCGCCAACCGCAACGGCCTCATGCTCATTGACCACGAGAATATCGGTGGCGGCAAGGAGCTCGGCCATTTCGGCGCGCTCGCTCATGGCAGGCGCCGGCGCGAAATTCCAGATGACCCGGACTCCGTGCCGACGGGCGCGTCTGGCCATGGCGAGACATTCGGCGGCCGGAACCTCCATCTGCATGACCAGAACCGAAGCCCTGGCCAGGAGGCTGTCCGGCACATCGGCGGCTTCAACCGCCATATTGGCGCCGCTCGCCACGGTGATGGCGTTCTCCCCTGAATCGTCGACGGTGATGAAGGCGCAGCCTGTCGGCTCTCCGACGATCCGGATCGCCTCCACATCGACGCCGTTCGCACGGAGATTGTCCAGGCAGGCCCGGCCGAAGGGGTCGTCCCCCAAGGCTCCAGCCATGGCGACCGGGATCGGGCCGCCCTGCCCGATCCGGGCCGCGGCAACCGCCTGGTTGGCTCCCTTGCCGCCGAAGAAGCTGTCGGCACGGCGCGACAGAACGGTCTCGCCCGGACGCGCGATTGCCCGCACACGTGCGACAAGATCCATGTTGATGGAACCGAAAACCAGGATCATGTCGCGCCTCCCCGCGCCGTTTCGTTTGCGTGGTCTTAGCGCATCGTGCGGAAAAGTGGACCCGGTTTTTCGCTGACGCGGACCTTCGGTTCGCGCCGAACGATGCGCTCATTCAACAAGAGAGCATCGGATCGATCCCAAAAGTGGAATCCACTTTTGGGTCCGATGCTTTAACCTTCCGCATCCATCTCATGCAACTTGGCGACCCGGCGGCGGAAATCCTCGTCGGTGGAGAATTCCGCTGCCAGGAAGGACGAGATCAGGTCCTTCGCCAGCCAAGGCCCGACGATCTGCGCGCCGATGCACATCACGTTCACGTCATCGTGCTCGACCGACTGGTGAGCCGAGTGGACATCGTGGCAGACGGCAGCGCGAATGCCTTTCATCTTGTTGGCGGCAATCGAGGCGCCGACGCCCGTGCCGCATACCATGATGCCGCGTTCGACCTCGCCCGCCGTGATCTTGCCCGCCACCTTGCGTGCGACATCCGGGAAGTCGACGGGCTTGTCGTCGTAGGACCCGACATCGACGACGTCGTGGCCAAGGGCTTTCAGATGATCGATGACCGCTCCCTTGAGGGCCCAGCCGGCATGGTCCGATCCGATGACGAGACGCATTGATAGTCCTTTTCCTTGGTTGGTGTCGGCCGGAGCCGATCGAGAAATTCGAGAATGCCCGGCCGCCAAGGCATTCGGCGGCCGGACTGCGGATCAGCCGCGCATATCAGCGGGGAGATCCGAACCGTGGTACTTCTTGTAGATCTCGTTGAGCTTGCCGTTCTTCAGGTTGGCGGCAATCCACTCGTTGAGCTTGGCAAGCAGGCGCGGCTCGCCCTGCTTGATCCCGATCGCGAGATCCAGGTTGCGGATCGAGACCTTCGGCTCGAAGGCGCGGTTCGGGTTCTTCTGTCCGATCTGGTTCACGAGGGTGGCGGAGGTCGCGATAATGTCGGCCTGCCCCGTGACGGCGGCGGTCACCATCGTGGCGTCGTCGTCATAACGGACGATCTTGATGTCCTTGTCCTTCGCCTGAGCGGTGAGATCCGTGTCCTGCGTGGTTCCGCGCGTGACGGTGATGCTCTTGCCCTTCAGGTCGTCCCAGCTCTTGATGGCCAGGTCCTTGCGGGCTCCGACGACGGATTGCAGGGCGGCGTAAGGCTTGGAGAAATCGATCACCTTGGCGCGCTCGGGGGTGACCGAAAGGGTCGAAACGATGATGTCCGCCTTGCCGGTCTGGACGTTGGGAATGCGGGTCGCGCCGGTGGTCTGAACGAATTCGAGCTCGAGGCCCCAGTCCTTGGCCAGGAGCTGAGCGGTCTCGACGTCCGAGCCCGTGGGCTTCATGTTCGCGTCGACCATGCCTGACGGCGGGATCGCGAGATCCGTCGAGATGCGGATCTTCTTGGCGGCCATGATGTCGTCGAGAAGATCGGCGCGCGCCGCGCTGGCGCTCGTGAAGCACGCTGCCGCGAGCAACGCGCTGAAGATAAGCTTTCTTGTCATGACGTTCTCCCTTGGGTTTCGTTGAGGGGTTAGAGCCCGCTCCCGACGAACTGCCTCAACTCCTGTGTCGTCGGGTGACTGAGAATGTCGGCAGGACCTGTTTCCCAGACCTGACCGCGGTGCATGAAGACGACCTGATCGGCGACCTTGCGGGCGAAGCCCATCTCGTGAGTCACCATGATCATGGTCATGCCGCCTGCTGCGAGATCCTCGATCACCCGGAGGACTTCTCCGGTCAGTTCGGGATCGAGCGCCGAGGTGACCTCGTCGAAGAGCATCACCTTGGGCTGCATGGCGAGGGATCGGGCGATGGCCGCGCGCTGCTGCTGGCCGCCGGAAAGCTGCTCGGGATAATAATCGATCTTGTCCTCGAGCCCCACCTGACCAAGGACCTTGCGGGCGAGATCGCGCGCCTCCCGCTTCGGCGTGCCCTTCACCGAACACGGCGCGAGCGTGATGTTCTGCTCGATCGTGAGGTGCGGAAACAGGTTGTAGCTTTGGAAGACGATGCCCACGTCGACCCGGAGCGCCCGGAGATTGACGCCCGGATCGCTGACCTTGTGGCCGCAAACGACGATGTCGCCGCTGTCGATCCGCTCGAGGCGATCGATGCAGCGCAGAGCAGTGCTCTTGCCGGAGCCGCTGCGGCCGATAATGACGGTGACCTGTCCCCGGTTCACATGGAAAGTGACTCCGTCGAGCACCTTCAGGTCGCCGAAGCTCTTATGGACATCTTGCAGGGTCACGACAGGTGACATGCTGTGCTCCGTTTCGTCTCGTAGATGCATTCAGGAAACCGCCACGGTGCGCTTCGGCGCGAAGCTGACACGGCGCTCCAGTTTTCGGCTCCAGAGCGAGATGGGGTAGCAGAGGGCGAAGTAGATTCCGGCGATGACCAGATAGATCGCGAACGGCTCGAAGATGGAGTTGTTGATGATCTGGCCGGAGCGAGCCAGCTCGACGAAGCCGACCACCGAGGCGAGCGAGGTGTTCTTGATGATCTGGACCATGAATCCCACGGTCGGCGGCGTGGCGATCCGCACCGCCTGAGGCAGGATCACCTTGAACATGCGCTGCGTGCGGCTCAGCGCGAGGCATTCCGCCGCCTCCCATTGCGGACGCGGCACGGACTCGATGCATCCCCGCCAGATCTCGCCGAGATAAGCGCCGACATAGATGGTCAGAGAGGCCCCGGCGGCCATGAGCGGCGAGACCTTCAGGCCGATCGCCGGCAGACCGAAATAGGTGACGAACATGATGACGAGCAGGGGCGTGCCCTGAACGAGCTGCACATAAACGGCCAGAGCCCGGCGAAGTACGCGGCTCGACGACACCCGGCCGAGCGCGATCATGAAGCCGAGCAGCCCACCGCCGAGGAATGCGACGACGGAGAGAACCACCGTCCAGAGCGCGCCCTGGGCGAGGAAGGTCAGATGGTTCGCGTTGAGAGGTCCGATCATGGCGCAGCCTGTCTCATAGAGGAGTTCCGAGCTTGCGGCGGCGAGGGAACAAGACCAGTCCGAGTCCCCAGAAGCCGAACCTCATGAGGAGCGACAGGATGATGTAGGCGGCAGCCACGAGGATGTATGTCTCGAAGGCCCGGTAGGTGTCGGACTGCACGTAGTTGGCGACGGCCGTCAGTTCCTCGGCGGAAATCTGGGAGCAGACGGACGAGGCGAGCATCAGCAGAACGAACTGGCTGGTCAGGGCGGGATAAACCCGCTCCACGGCCGGCAGCAGGATGACGTGCCAATAGATCTGCCACCGCGACAGCCCCAGGCATTCGCCCGCCTCGATCTGCCCTTTCGGTATCGAGTCGAAGCCCGCGCGCATGATCTCGGTGGTGTAGGCGCCGACATTGATGACGAGCGCAATGACCGCGACCGTGAAGGCGGACAGCGACAGGCCGAGGCTCGAGAGACCGAAATAGACGAGGAAGATCTGCACCAGCAACGGCGTGTTGCGGATGGCCTCCACGTAAATGCTGCATGCCTTGACGACCCAGCCGATGCTGCTCCGCCGACCGACGGCGCACAGGGTGCCGATGGTGAATCCGAGCACGGTCGAAAGGAGCGCGAGCTGAATCGTCAGCACGGCCCCGTCGAAGAACATGGGCCATCGTTCGAGAACGACGGAAAAATCGAGTTTGAACATGGGCCTGCCCGCGTGACTGCTTCTGCGTCAGGATCGCGGCTGGTTGGTCATGCGATCATAGACCCGGAACAGGGCCTGATTGCCGTTCGTACCTTCCCCGTGAGCACGGGCCTCGATGTACTGGCTCGTAACGAGCGCGGTGCCGGGCAGCGGGATGGACAGCATCTGCGCCTGCTCCTGCACGAGGCGCAAATCCTTGAGCATCAGGTCGATGCGGAAGCCCGCCCCCGCGTCGCCTGCGATCATGGCCGGCCCCAGCTTGTCGAGCATCCAGGATGCGGCCGAGCCGCCGAGCAGCACGTCGCGGAGCTGGTTGAGATCGACGCCGCAGGCGCGTCCGAGGGCGATGGCTTCGCAGATTGCCTGGATGTTGATGCCGCAGACCAGCTGGTTGCACAGTTTCACCGCCTGCCCGGCCCCCGGTTCACCGACATGGGTGACGGTCGTTCCCATGGCCTCGAAGTAAGGCTTGGCGCGGGCGAACGCCTCGGCATCGCCTCCCACCATGATCGAGAGCGTCGCGTTCTTCGCTCCGATCGGGCCGCCCGACACGGGCGCGTCGAGGAACGAGACGCCCACCTCCTGCAATGCCGCATGGAAACGCCTGACAGCTCCGGGCGAGATCGTGCTCATGTCGACGATCAGGCGCCCGGCCGGCGGATGGGCAAGAAGCCCGTCCGGCCCACAAATAATCTCCTCCACCTGGGGAGTGTCCGGGAGCATCGAGATGACAATATCCGCCCCGCGGCCTGCCTCCTCGACACTGGCGGCAGGCTTTGCCCCGAGCCCGACAAGGCTGTCGACCGCCTCTGAGCGGACGTCGTAGGCACGCACCTCATAGCCCGCCCGAAGCAGGTTCCTTGCCATTTCGCAGCCCATGGTGCCGAGACCGATGAAGCCGACGATCCCTTTTGCGTTTCCTGTCTTCATTCCAACTGCCATTCTGATGATGGATTGTGCTCAGGCCGCTGCGGGACTGGCATTGCCGACTGCCGCTTGGCGCCGGTGCTCGTTGCCGATTTCGAAGTGCTTGCGCAGAACGTCATCCGCGCGCTGTTCGTCGCGGGCAACGATCGCCTCAAGAATGCGGCGATGATCTTCCAGAAGGTACTTCTTGAGCCCCTCCTGCATCTGGACCAATTCACGGCGGCCGAGATGTGAGCGCAGGAGAAGAGCCGACATGGCCTGATAGAGGCTCATCAGCGTCTCCGACTTGCTCGCCCGCACAATCGCTGCGTGGAAATCGAAATCCGCCCTACCCCCTTCGACGGGGTGGTCGATGGTCGCCTCGACCCGGTCGAGAGCTTCGCGGATCCTCTCGAAATCCGAAATGCTGGCCCGCTGGCAGGCAAGCCTGATGGCCTGGCACTCGATGGCGACACGAGCCTCCATCACGTCGTCGATGATGTCGGATCCTTGAGCCAGAGCGAATGAAAAGAAGTCGCCGAGAACGGACACGTCGGGCCTGCGCACGATCGTTCCAATGCGGTCGCGAATTTCCACGACGCCGATGGCCGCCAGAGCCCGCAAGGCCTCGCGCAGCACCGGGCGGCTGACATTCAGCTGCGCGGCAAGCTCCCGCTCCGGAATGAGCGCGTCGCCAGACCGGAGGGAGCCTTCAAGCAGGCGCTCGCGCACGAATGCGAAGACCTTGTCGACTCCCTTGATGCCGGTTTCATCCGCCCGGGTGATTTTCGGAACGCTGCTCATGTGGTTTACCCTTGGTAAGACCAACGTATTGACCAAAGGTAAGCTCGTCAATAAAACTTTCTGAACGCTTGCATGAACCGGCTTTTTCTTGGCGTGGAAGCGATGCTTGAAGCAAAATTCGAAACTTTATTGCAAATGACATTCAACCCGAAGTCCAAGCCGTGCTCGAAGGCGGTCCAGACAAAAAATCCGGAGGGCGACATGACGGAAATCGCGATCATCGTTGAGTTCGAGACGCTGGAGGGCCGGGAGGAGGAATTCACCACCGTCATCCGCGAACACGCCAAGCGGACGCTCGAAGAAGAGGCCGGCTGCCTGCGGTTCGAGGTCATCAAGCCCGTCGAAGCCGACGGCACGCCTGTTCCCAACCGGGTGATGGTCAACGAGCTCTATGCCGATCGGGCAGCCGTCACCGCCCACGAGCAGAGCCCAAGAATGCCGATCGTCGGCGCAACCATAGCGCCATTGCTGAAATCGCGCAGGCTGATCTACGCAGAGATGATCCGAGCGGGCGAAAGACCGCTCTAGAAACTCTTACCCTGTCGCATTTTCTTTTCGCAAAACCGAATCCACATTCGAGGAAAATGCTCTAGCGAATGACGATCGCCCGAAAATCGTTCACGTTGGTGAGGGTCGGGCCGGTCACGATCAGTCGGCCAAGGGCGGCGAAAGCCGAATAGGCATCGTTGTTCGCCAGATAGCCCGGCAGATCGATTCCCTTGTCGTACGCATCCTGGATAAAGGCAGCATCGATCCAGGCTCCGGCATTGTCCTCCGAGCCGTCGATCCCATCCGTATCGCAGGCAAGAGCCGCGAATGATTTTTCGCCCCTCAGCGCAAGAGCGAGTGCGAGGAGGAATTCCGCATTGCGCCCTCCCCGGCCCTTTCCGCGCACCGTGACGGTCGTCTCGCCCCCGGAAAGCAGCACGCATGGCTTCGCGACCGGATCATCATAAAGCGCAGCCGATCGTGCGATCCCGGCCATGACGGTCGCCACCTCGCGAGCCTCCCCCTCGATTGCGTCTCCAAGGACGAGCGGGTTGAGCCCGAGTTCGCGTGCCCTCCCCGCTGCCGCCACGAGGGCCGAACGGGGCGTTGCGATCATGTGCACATCCCCTGGCGGAATTTCATCCACGACAATATTAGCCCGAATCGCCGCTTCGATCTTCGCGGAAACGGGAATTCCATAGGCCCTCAGCTCTTGAAGCACGGTTTCCGGATCGGTGACGTCCGGAATCGTTGGCCCCGATCCGACCACGGCCGGATCATCGCCGGGGACGTCCGAGATGATGTAAGTCACGAGCCGCGCCGGAGCGACGGCCGCCGCAAGCCTTCCGCCCTTGATGGACGACAGGGCCCGGCGCGCCCGGTTCATGACCGTGATCGGCGCGCCCGATTTGAGCAGGTCGCGGTTGATTTCCTGCTTGTCGGCCAGGGTGAGCCCGGGAGCCGGAAGCGTCAGGAGCGAGGACGCGCCGCCGGACATGAGACAGACGACGAGATCGTCCGGCCCGGCCGAGTGCGCCAGGGCGAGAATCCGCTCGGCCGCGCGAAGGCCCGCCTCATCGGGAACCGGATGCGCGGCCTCGACCACTTCGATCTGCCGTGTGGGGGCGGCGTGCCCGTAGCGCGTGACCACGAGGCCTTCGCATGGGTGCCCCCACTCGGCCTCGAAGGCCCGGGCCATGGAACCCGCGGCCTTGCCGGCGCCGATAACGATGGTGCGCCCCTTCGGAGCCGCGGGCAGACGGGTTGCGAACTTCCCATCGGGGCTTGCCGCAGCCGAGGCCGCCGCAAAGAGTTCCCTAAGGATATGTTCATCACGCGTCATGACGCCCTCCCCATCTGGACGATGGGCCCTATGCTTATGCCCAGTGTCATGTGCCGACAACCGAACATACCCGATTTGATCGCACTGGCTTCCCACCGTTACTCAAGTAATCTGAATGCGGATCACTCATGAAGGGCTGGACCACGACTCGATGACCACGATCTCTGCCTCACCGGCCTGGAAAGCGCTCCAAGCGCATGCCGAGACCATTCGCAAGCTGCATTTGCGCGAGCTGTTCCAACAGGATCCCGAGCGCTTCAGGCACTTCACGCTCCAGCGCGACGATCTTCTGGTCGATTACTCCAAGAATCGGGTTACCGCCGAGACCATGCGGCTCCTGTTCGATCTGGCGCGGCTTGCAGATGTCGAAGGCTGGCGGGACAGGATGTTCGCCGGAGAAAAGATCAACTTCACCGAGAATCGCGCGGTCCTGCATGTGGCGCTGCGCAATCGTTCCAGCCGCCCGGTTCTCGTCGACGGCGTCGATGTCATGCCGGGCGTTGCGGCCGTCCTGGAGCGCATGCGGCTCTTCTCCGAACGCGTCCGCAGCGGCGCCTGGCGCGGGGCGACGGGCGAAACCATCACCGACATCGTGAATATCGGCATCGGCGGTTCCGATCTCGGTCCCTTGATGGTCTGCGAGGCCCTGAAGCCGTATCAGCGGCCCGACCTGCGGCCGCATTTCGTTTCGAATGTGGATGCATCCCATCTCGTCCACACCATCGCCGGCCTCGATCCCGCGCGCACGCTCTTCATCGTCGCGTCGAAGACATTCACTACGCAGGAAACCATGACAAACGCCGCCAGCGCGCGGGCATGGCTGACCGATGCGCTGGGCGAAGACGCGGTCGCGAAGCATTTCGTCGCCGTTTCGACCAATGCGGCCGAGGTGGCGCGGTTCGGAATCGATACGGCCAACATGTTCGAGTTCTGGGACTGGGTCGGCGGCCGCTACAGCCTTTGGTCCGCCATCGGCCTATCGATTGTGCTCGCGGTAGGCTTTGAACGCTTCGTCGAACTGCTCGACGGCGCCCATTCCATGGACGAGCACTTCCGCACCGCCGCGCTCGAACAGAACATGCCTGTGGTGCTCGCGCTGCTCGGCATCTGGTACCGCAACTTCCTCGGAGCCTCGACTCACGCCCTGCTCCCTTACGATCAGCACCTGCATCGCTTTGCAGCCTATTTCCAGCAGGGCGACATGGAGAGCAACGGCAAGTTCGTCCGCAGGGACGGCAGCCGGGTCGATTACGCCACGGGCCCGATCATCTGGGGTGAGCCCGGCACGAACGGCCAGCACGCCTTTTTCCAGCTCCTGCATCAGGGCACGGAGCTCATCCCAGCGGATTTCATGGCCGCCGCGCAAAGCCAGACGCCCTTGGGGGACCATCACGAGAAGCTCATCGCCAATTACTTCGCGCAGACGGAAGCTCTCGCCTTCGGAAAGACGGAGGAGGAAGTCAGGAGCGAGCTTGAGAAGCGGGGCCTGTCCGGACAGGCCCTCGAAGCCCTCGTGCCTCACAGGATATTCGAAGGAAACCGGCCGACGACTTCGATCCTCTACCGTAAGCTGACGCCATACAGGCTCGGCTCCCTGATCGCCCTCTACGAGCACAAGATCTTCGTCCAGGGCATCGTCTGGCAGATCAACAGTTTCGATCAGTGGGGTGTCGAACTGGGCAAGGAACTGGCTTCCCGGATCCTGCCCGAACTCAAGGGGGACGATGCGGTGACGGGGCACGACAGTTCGACGAACGGCCTGATCGGCCACTTCAAGCGCCTGCGTCATTCGGACGGGTAGGACAAGGGTTCGCTCGCCTGCTGGGAAGGCTCGACCCGCCCCTCCCCCGCCAAGCGCCGGACCTGACGTGGAAAGCCGAAGGAAACGACCATTACGGGATCTTCGGCGTGTATTCGTAAACGACGTTCAACCGCGTGGTCAGAATCAGGCGGTATCCAACCCGCTCGAGAATCTGGGCGGCGTTGTTCGTTGCGGTCACATGGGTCCGCTCTATCATGATCATGAGCGGCCAGAGCCGCTTGGGAGCCTGCCGGAAGAACGCCTCGAGGATGAGGCCCTCGGCGCCTTCGACATCCAGCTTGACGAGATCGGGACGGCCGAATGCTTCCGACTGAAGGGCCCGCAGCAGCGTGATCGCGCTCACCCGAAGGCTGGTGAGCTGTTCGCTGGAAGGCATGATCTGAATGCTCGACTGCCCCTTGTTCGTGGGATCGATGAACATCAGCACATCGCCTTCGCGATCCGCCAGAGCGCAGTTGATCGCCTTCACGTTCGGCAGATCGTTCTGTCGCAGATTGTAGACCAGGCGATCGAAGAGATCGGGTTGCGGCTCGAATGCAAGCACGCGCGCCCCCAGCATGGCCGCGAAAAACGTATACGGACCGATATTCGCGCCGACATCGATGAACTTGAATCCGTCGCGCACACGCTCTTGAAGGAACGAAAGCTCCTCGGGATCGAAATGATGCGGCGTGAAGAGGATGCGCCCTTCGCATGTATTGCCGGACGGGAAGAGGCGCATCCTGGCCCCGAAGACGACTGTATCGACGGGCTGTCCGCGAAGGAGCCAACGGACGGCGCGACGGATGACGAGGGCGGCACGTCGACCGACCCATCCGCGCGGCAGACGGCGCGTCGTCTCGATGCCGAAACCGGCAATACTCGAGGGGGCAAAGGCGCCGAAAGGCACCTCGTCGGGAGCCTCAGAACTTTTCTGCACGTGTCCCTGAACCTGGAGCATGACCGGCCGAAGGTAAACCGGTTATCCGCAAAGGTCATGCGAAAACATGGAGGCGGGGTTCGAGCATGTTTCGAAAGAACGTGCTCGAACTCCGGCTGCGTCAGCGGCCGAATATTCCCTTGAGAATTTGGGCGAAGCCGTTGCGACGGCGCTTGCGATCAAGCTCCTTAGCATCCTTGATCCAGGCGATCTGGACAACGCGCCGCTCGCCGGAAAAAGGCCTGTGGCCATGCCAGGAATTGTCCTTGCGAAGGAAGCCGAACACCGAGCCCATCGTGGGCGGGACTTCGCAGGCATAGGGCTCGAAATCCTTCCCGTTATAGAGAGCACGCAGGCGGCCGCCCTCGCCCGCCTGCCACTCGTCGTTCATGTAGACGAGCATCGTCATGACCTTGGACGGGCCGTCCGTGTGGATCGCGCCGTATTTGGGCTGCGAGCGCTTCATGATGGTGGTCAGGCGCGGGAAAGGATGAAGGTCGATTCCGAACCGCTGTGAAAGAACCTCGGTGACCGCAGGACTTTCCAGTTCGCGGATCAGGTCGCGAAAGCTGCCTTTCAGTTCGACATCGTCGACCGTCAGATAACCCGGTTTCGTGATGTCCGGAAAATCGCGACGTAAGGCGGGGATCGCCTCCTCCCTCAAGAAACTGGCCCCGAGGAAATGAGGATATGGGTCCGCCGAATATGCGCTCTGGCTGATTGCCTCGATGTTCAACAGGGAAGAAGTCATCGTACCGTTCACCATAGGAGATATGTCTGCCGCTTTCGGGCCGAGGTCATGCAGCAGGAGCGAAGAAGTTCTTAATCTTCTTGATCCGGGTCGACAGGCGATGTCGGGACTGCTCCTTCGCCACGACCTTCGCTTCCGTCACCCAGTTGAACTGAATGGCGCGACGGCGGCCCTCGTAGGGCTTATGTCCGTGCCACGAATTGTCGGAGCGTCGAAACACGAGGAGCGTGCCGTTCACCGGCGGGACCTCGGCAACGTAATCGTCGAGATCGGTCCCATTCTTCAACAGCCGAAGGCGGCCGCCGTCATGGTCCCAATCCTCGTTGAGATAGAGAAGAACGGTGATGATCTTCGTCGTACTGTCGGTGTGGATCGCCCCGTCCTTCTTCCGCAGGAAGCCACGGACCGTGTACATGGTCGGCCGCCCCGTCAGGTCCACGTCGAACTTCTGCTCGACGGCCTTGCGGAAGGCGTCTCCGTGAAGTTCCCGGATCAACTCCGCGAAATGTCCCCTGATATCGAGTTCTGCCGGAGGATGAGATCCGGCACCGGGTACGGTAGGAAAGTCGGCCACGACGTTCCTGAAAGCTTCCCTGGGCACAAAATTGGGAATGATCACGTGCTCGAAGGGCTGCTTGGCCAGCGGCGTCTGCGCGAGCGTATCGATATCCAGATAGTTCATGGCCCGATCCCCCGTTGAGTAACCCTGCCAAAAGACTTCAATGGACGATTGCCAAACGCGATCGCCATCCGGTGCCGGGCTCAAAACAACTCTGAGTATGCACGGAAAGCGGGTTCAGCAAGCCTATCAATAAGAACTACTTAGCCCAAAAGGGGTACTCCTTTTGAAGTAGAAAAATCGACTATTCTTTTGCAGCAATGAAGTTCCTCGGGATAGCATAGGCCACTCCCCGCCATTACCCCTCTTATGCGACTTAAATGCAATATATTAACCATTAAAACATGCGGAAAATGACGAGATCGACCTGGAATGGAAGCATTACTTCGAGATAGCAGATCCTGATAAGGATGTACTTCGGCCACCGCTAAACGGTCTGCCTGTATACAGACCACGGAAGGGGCAGCATCCTCGCAGTCACGCGCCGGCAGACGCGATCAGAAGGATGATCCCCAACACGATCAATACAACGCCGGGTAAGTGCTCCCTGAAGTCAAAGAGGCCCCGGCTCTCCCGTGGTTCCAATGTGTCTTCCACCGCCCCACGGGATCGTCTTTCACGGCTCAGCGGCCCGGCCTTCATCACCCGCACCGCAACGAGAACCACTCCGCAAAGGACCAGCAGCGCGCCCAATCCGACAAGTAACATGCTTGTTGGCATGGAACCTCCCAAATCATCCTGGCCAAGCCATCCTAACCAAGTCGTCCAGAAGCATCGGGTTCAAGCTTCCGCCCATCCTCGCTAGGCGTCAAGGAATGGCCAAGGGAGCCATGTGAAGGGCCACGCTGGGCGAGGACGGGCGCCATCTCGCAGGGCGCTCGACGGAAAAATTGCTGGAAACCAAGCCGCATGCCCCGGGTGAGACTTCGCCGAAAACATGTGGGGCGTCTTTGTGCCGCTGAATCAGCGCTTGCGACGCCGTTTCCGCACCTCACCTCTTGACACAAGAGAGCCCTGCAAACGGAGACGGGCCATGAAACAGGTCCTTTTAGGGACTGGAGTCCTCATGATGAGCTTGAGCCTCGCTTCGGGAGCGGCTGTCGCCCGCGGCGGCGGAGGTAGCGGGGGAAGTGGCGGCCATGGCGGGGGCGGAGGCTCCCATTCAAGCGGCGGTTCCGCACAAGGCACAAACCCCGGCGTGGGGCGCCATGAAGGAGCGTCAGCCGTCCAGAGAGGACTTCTCCAGGAACCAGGGCCGGAAACTCACTGCCGTGCCTATGAACCCTATTATTATTATGGGTTCTACCCCTGTAGCCGATAGCGCATCCATGGTGTCGTGCTTCGACGACTCTTCATCGAAGCTTCCATCGTTTCAGCAAGGCCTGCCCACTCAACTCCGCAGGCCCGGGGCTTCCTGGCCGGTGCGTGCCACGTACTCGGTATAGCCGCCGCCGTACTGGTGGACGCCCTCCGGCGTGAGTTCAAGGACCCGATTGGACAGCGCAGCCAGGAAGTGGCGGTCGTGGGAGACGAAGAGCATTGTACCCTCATAGCGCGACAGTGCTTCGATCAGCATCTCCTTCGTCGCCATGTCCAAATGGTTCGTGGGCTCGTCGAGCACCAGGAAGTTCGGCGGGTCGTAGAGCATCTTGGCCATCACCAATCGGGCTTTCTCGCCGCCGGAGAGCACGCGGCATTTCTTCTCCGCGTCGTCGCCCGAGAAGCCAAAGCATCCGGCGAGCGTGCGCAGCGAGCCCTGGCCCGCCTGCGGAAATGAATCCTCCAGCCACTGGAACACCGTGCGGTCGCCATCCAGCACTTCCATGGCATGCTGGGCGAAATAGCCCATCTTCACGCTACCGCCGAGCGCGACCGTTCCTTCATCGGGCGAAGTGGTGCCCGCCACCAGCTTCAACAACGTCGATTTCCCGGCGCCGTTGACGCCCATGACGCACCAGCGCTCCTTTCGGCCGACCATGAAGTCCAACCCCTCATAGATCGCGCGGCTGCCGTAGCGCTTGTGGACATTCTTCAGGGCGACCACATCATCCCCCGAGCGGGGCGCGGGCTGGAATTCGAACGAGACCGTCTGCCGACGCTTGGGCGGCTCCACCCGCTCGATCTTCTCCAGCTTCTTGACGCGGCTCTGCACCTGGGCGGCGTGGGAGGCGCGCGCCTTGAAACGCTCGATGAACTTGATTTCCTTGGCGAGCATGGCCTGCTGCCGCTCGAACTGCGCCTGTTGCTGCTTCTCGTTCAGCGCGCGCTGCTGCTCGTAGAATTCGTAATCGCCGGAATAGGTCGTCAGCGTCCCGCCATCGATCTCGAGGACCTTGTTGACGATACGGTTCATGAACGCGCGGTCGTGCGACGTCATGAGCAGCGCGCCCTCGTAGCCCTTCAGGAATCCCTCCAGCCAGATGAGGCTTTCGAGGTCCAGATGGTTACTCGGCTCGTCCAGCAGCATCACGTCCGGACGCATCAGGAGGATGCGGGCGAGTGCGACGCGCATCTTCCAGCCGCCGGACAGGGCGCCCACATCGCCGTCCATCATCTCCTGGCTGAAACCTAAGCCCGCGAGGACTTCGCGCGCTCGCCCCTCGAGGGAATAACCGTCCAGTTCCTCATAGCGCGCCTGCACCTCGCCATAACGCTCGACGATCCGGTCGAGATCGTCCGCCTGCTGCGGGTCCACCATCGCGGCTTCCAGCTCCCGTAACTCGGCGGCCACCACGCTCACCGGGCCAGCTCCGTCCATCACCTCGGATACGGCGCTGCGGCCCGCCATTTCGCCGACATCCTGGCTGAAATAGCCGATGGTCACGCCGCGATCGACGGAGACCTGGCCCTCGTCGGGCTCCTCCTCCTTGTTGATCATCCGGAAGAGCGTCGTCTTTCCCGCGCCGTTAGGGCCGACCAGACCGATCTTCTCTTCTTTCTGGAGGGTTGCGGAGGCCTCGATGAAGAGGATCCGGTGGCTGTTCTGTTTGCTGACGTTCTCGACGCGAATCATGGGTCCCAGGCCTGAAGGAGTTGCGGCGGCCTTATGCCATGTGTCGCGCGCTGTAAAACGGCTTGGAAAGATCGTGCCTGTCATTCCGGGCAAAACCGCAAGCCACTGAGGGGCTTGTGTCGAGCAAGCGATAGGGACGGGTTCGAAGCCGAATGACATCCACGCTTTGGACAAGCGTCAGCCGAGAATGCAGAAAGAGCCGCGCCGCTGCTCTTTAGGGATGAATCTCCGTTACAGCAGCCAAGGAGCGGTGAAACAGGAAGGCTATGCAATGGCCCCGGCCCTCTCGACCAAGCCCGAAGTTGCCTTTCCTAGCAGCATCTAATTGCTTGACCTGTATGAGTGCCCTTGTTACTTGTCGACTAGTCGACAAGTAACAAGCTCATGTTTGCCATCGCAGTACGCTCGCCCCACCAGCCCGAGACCCGCGCGATCGCCTCGCCAGGACGGCCCGAGGCCGGCGAAATCCTGTTGCGGGTCTTGAGGGCGGGCATCGATCCAATCCACTTTGCAACGTTCGCCATGTTCGACCTGATGATCGGCCTGACGACGCCGCCGGTCAGCGTGCGCCTGTTCGTGGCGGCCAAGATCTCCCTGGGCGCGATTTCCCGCGCGACCTGGCCCTTCCTCGTCTGCAATATCCTGTTCCTGGTTTCCTACGCTCCTGGAATCTCGTTGTGGCTGCCGAGCCTGTTCTACAAGTGAGATGCTGATGTCCTCACGAATGCACGATAACGTTGAACGCGCTCAAGGCACGGCGGCATCGCAGCCTTCAGTCACCGTGCGCGGAATTCACGCGCAGATCCGGCAGGATATCGTGACTCTCCGGCTCAGACCGGGCGTACGCCTGTCCGAGAATGAACTCGCGCTACGCTTCGGCACCAGCCGCGCGCCTGTCCGCGAGGCCCTCATCCGCCTCGTCGAGGAGGGGCTGATCGAGGTGCTGCCCCAGCGCGGCAGCTTCGTGAGCCGCATTTCGCTTGCGGCCATGCAGCGGGCGCGCTTCGTGCGGGAGGCATTGGAGGTAGCGATCGTTCGACGGGCGGTTGAGCGTGGCCTCTCGTCGTCAGCGCAGGAGAAGGCTGTGGCAACTCTCGCCGAACAGGAACAGGCTCAAGGGGATCCCGAGCGTTTCACGCTTGCCGACGATGCTTTCCATCGTGCCCTGGCGGACGATATCGGCATCGCACAGATCTGGACGATTCTGGAGCGGGAAAAATCCCAGTTCGATCGTATCCGCTTTCTAAGCCTGCCCGTGATCACGCCCGTCGCATCCCTGATCGCCCAGCACCGGGATATCCTGGCTGCGATCCTCAAACGCGATTCCGACGCGGCTGAATCAGCCATGCGGGTGCATCTCTCCGAAGTCCTCAAGAGTGCGGAGACGCTCGCAGCCGAACATCCAGACCTGATCCTCAACGATGCTTGAGCTCAAGAAAGCAATGCCGATCACCCCTTTGCCTCTCTCAGCGACTACGCTGGCAACCGCGCACGCAGGAACGCAGGGGTCTGCCTATGACCGCGAGCGCGTGCGTGCCATCCTCGGAATCGATGCCATCTTCGGCACCGACCTGCCGCGCGATGCGCGCTTCGAGAATGTTTTGATTTCTGCCTACACTCAACTTCTCGCTCGCGGCGCCCGCGCCGCCGCGGCGGAATTCAACTCTGACGCCGGCGCATAGGCCCGGTTCTCCCGCGAGGTTATCACCATGGAACAGACTTGGCGCTGGTTCGGTCCCGACGACGTCGTCCAGCTTCCCCATATCCGCCAGACTGGCGCAACCGGGATCGTAACCGCCCTCCACCAGATCCCGTATGGCGTAATCTGGTCCGTCGAGGAGATCGAGGCCCGCAAGGCGCTGATCGCGGCCGATCCTTCGCTCGGCCTGCGCTGGAGCGTCGTCGAGAGCCTGCCCGTCCATGAGAACATCAAGATCGGCGAAGGTGAACTCGAACCGCTGTTCGACAATTACCGTCAGTCCCTGCGCAACCTCGCCCAATGCGGCGTGACGACAATCTGCTACAATTTCATGCCGGTGCTCGACTGGACCCGGACGGAACTCGCCCATCCGCTGCCCGGCGGCGGAACGGCCCTGCGCTTCAACGCGCACGAGCATGCTGCCTTCGACTGCTTCATGCTCCAGCGTCCCGGCGCGGAAGCCGACCATTCCCCTGAAGTCCTGGCTCGGGCCAAGGACTGGTTCGACCGATCGTCCGAAGCCGACCGCCGCAAGCTCCTGGCCAACATCATGGCCGGGCTGCCGGGCGCTTACGACCGCTATGACGTTCCCGGCCTGCGCCGTATGCTCGACCGCTACCGCGAGATCGACAAGACGCGCCTCCGCGAGAATCTCGCCCGTTTCCTGCGCGAGGTCGTCCCGGTCGCCGAGGAAGTTGGAATCCGGATGTGCATCCATCCTGACGATCCGCCGCGCCCTCTCATGGGTCTGCCGCGTATCGTCTCCAACGAGGACGACCTCGCCTTCATCGTGGGCGCCATCGAGTCGCCGGCAAACGGCATTACCCTGTGCAGCGGCTCGCTCGGCGCAGGCCCTGCCAATGACGTGCCGGCGATTGCAAAGCGTTTCGCCACGCACATTTTCTTCGCGCATCTGCGTAACGTGGCGAAGGAGCCGGACGGCTCCTTTATGGAAGCGGACCATCTCGGCGGCGATACGGACATGGTTGCCGTCGTGATGGCGCTTCTGGAAGAGCAAAAGCGTCGAAAGGAAGCCGGAGATCCGCGCTGGCGCATCCCGATGCGGCCAGACCACGGACATGAGCTTCTCGATGATGTCGGCAAACCGACCCATCCGGGCTACCCGGCGATTGGCCGCCTGAAAGGTCTTGCAGAGTTGCGAGGTGTCATGATGACTCTTGCATCGGTCCGAAACCTGCCGCTTTAGGGCCGTATCGCGACGAGTGCTCCGGCATCCGTCGCACGAAACGGACACAGCGTCACGGATTGCCGATGCGGGAATGCCTGACCGGAACAGCTTGTCGCATCGCACCGGTTTCAGTGGGTGGGCCGATGGCTCCAACCTCAGAATCTGGCGACCTGATCCTATCTGGGGAAAAATCGCTCAAAGGGCAAATGCCGGTAACCCTTTGAAATTGATGGTGAGCGCGCTGGGACTCGAACCCAGGACCCTCTGATTAAAAGTCAGATGCTCTACCGGCTGAGCTACGCGCTCCCAGAAGTGTGCTCGAAATAGGGGCTATCGACTGGCGGGTCAATCAAAAAGGCCTAGTATGGGTCCCTAATTCCGCAACCGCGGAGCGGATTCGGCCCGAGCCGGCCGCTACGCTTTTGTTTTCCGGACACTTTCATGACCGATCCCCGCCTGCCCTACCTCGCCGAGTTCGAACGGAAGATCCTGTGGCTGTCGAGCTGGACGATTCACAACGCCAATCATGTCCGCCCCAACCTGGACGGGCTGAAGATCGGCGGGCATCAGGCTTCTTCCGCCTCGCTTTCCACCATCATGACGGCGCTCTACCTGGCCGTCCTGAAGCCGGAGGACCGGGTGGCGGTGAAGCCGCATGCGAGCCCGATCTTTCATGCGATCCAATATCTCCTCGGCCATCAGACCCGGGAGAAGCTCGAGAATTTCCGGGGCTTCAAGGGCGCGCAATCCTACCCCTCCCGCACCAAGGACATCGACGACGTGGACTTTTCCACAGGCTCGGTGGGCCTCGGCGTCGCGCAGACGCTCTTTGCCAGCCTCGTGCAGGATTACGTAAAGGCGCATGGCTGGCGGAAGGATCGGCCGGAGGGCCGCATGATCGCCCTCGTGGGCGATGCGGAGATGGATGAGGGCAACATCTTTGAGGCCCTGCTGGAGGGCTGGAAACAGGGCCTGCGCAACACTTGGTGGATCATCGACTACAACCGCCAGAGTCTCGACGCCGTGGTGCGTGAGGGACTCTATGCCCGGTTCGAATCGATCTTTCGCTCCTTCGGCTGGGACGTGGTGGTGCTCAAGCACGGTTCCCTGATGCAGGAGGCCTTTCGCGAGCCGGGCGGCGACCGCTTGCGCGAATGGATCGATTCCTGTCCCAACCAGCTCTATTCCGCCCTCACCTTCCAGGGCGGCGCGGCGTGGCGCAAACGACTCCTCGACGATCTCGGCGATCAGGGGCCGGTGACGCGGCTTATCGAGAAGCGCTCCGACGAGGAGCTGGCGCGGCTGATGTCGAATCTCGGCGGACACGATCTGCCGAGCCTGCTGCAAGCCTTCGAATCCATCGACCATGACAGGCCGACCGTCTTCATCGCCTACACCATCAAAGGCTTCGGGCTGCCGCTCGCGGGCCACAAGGACAACCATGCGGGCCTGCTCACGCCGACGCAGATGGAAGGTTTTCGCGCTTCCGCGAAGGTGCGTCCGGGCCATGAATGGGACAGGTTCGAGGGCCTGAACCTGCCGGAGGCGGAGCTGGAACGTTTCCTGAAATCCGTGCCCTTCAACGCCCGCGGCAAGCGCCGCCATGAAGCGCCGAAGGTTCCGGTGCCGGCGGCTCTGTCGACGCCGCAGCAGCCGTCCATGTCCACGCAGCAGGGATTCGGCCTCATCCTCAACGAACTCGCCCGCTCGAGCGAGCCGCTCGCGGACCGCATGGTCACGACGGCACCGGACGTCACCGTATCCACCAATCTCGGCGCCTGGGTGAACCGGCGCGGCCTCTTCGCGCGCGAGGAGATGAAGGACCTGTTCAAGTCCGAGCGCATTCCCTCGACCTTCACCTGGGATTTCAGCCCGAAGGGACAGCATATCGAACTCGGCATCGCCGAGATGAACCTGTTCATCCTGCTCTCGGCGCTCGGCCTGTCCCATTCCCTGTTCGGCGAGAGGCTTCTGCCCATCGGAACGCTCTACGATCCGTTCATCTCCCGCGGCCTCGATGCCCTGAACTATGCCTGTTATCAGGACGCCCGGTTCATCGTCGCCGCGACGCCGTCGGGCGTGACGCTCGCACCGGAAGGCGGCGCGCATCAATCCATCGGCACGCCGCTGATCGGCATGGCGCAAGACGGACTGGCCTCCTTCGAGCCTGCTTTCGTGGACGAGTTGTCGGTGATCCTGCGCTGGGCCTTCGATTATCTCCAGCGGGATGGAGAAGGCGAGCCGAGCGAACGCGAGATCCAGGAAAAATCTTGGCTGCGCGACGAAACCGGCGGCTCGGTCTATCTACGGCTCTCGACCCGCACCGCCGATCAGCCGCAGCGCGAGATGACGCCCGACCTTGCCGCCGACATCGTCGACGGCGCCTATTGGATGCGCAAACCCGGACCGAACGCGCAGGTCGTCGTCGCCTATACGGGCACGGTCGCGCCGGAAGCCATTGAGGCTGTCGGCCTGATGGCTGAGGACCGGCGCGATATCGGCCTTCTCGCCATCACCTCCGCCGACCGGCTCAATGCGGGCTGGACGGCGGCGCAGCGCGCCCGCGAGCGCGGCCTCGTCCACGCGCGCAGCCATATCGAGCGGCTGCTCGGAGACCTCCAGCCCCATTGCGGTCTCGTGACCGTGATCGACGGGCATCCGGCGACCCTCGCCTGGCTCGGCTCCGTCATGGGACACCGCACCCGCTCGCTCGGCGTGGAGCACTTTGGGCAGACCGGAACGGTACAGGATCTCTACCGCCACTTCGGCATCGACGCGCAGGGCATCATCGCTGCCGCAGAGATGATCGCGCCCGGGCGGCCGATCCGGTATCTCAAGGCGGTCGGGTAGTTTTTCTCGTTCTAGCAAGACCTTCTACGGCGCCCCTGTACTTTCCTCCCCCTTGCGGGGAGGAGAAGAGCGCGGTGGCTAGGGCCTCAATCTCCTACAACCATGGTTTGGCCCGCAGACCAGAGCCAGCCATGACCATCACGGCCAAACACACAAAGCGACCGCAATATGCCGGAATGTACCTGCCCCCGGTATTCCAGTGCGTCGTGAACATTCATGGTAGCCACGGCGAAGGAGCCGAAATCCTTAACCTGTAGATCGTCGAAGTGCTGGCTGTGAAACCGGATGCCGTCGGGTCCGCAGAAGGCGGTAACATACCCCTCCCGGTCGAAACGCTGCCCTCTGGCATTGATGTAAACAAAGCCGGGAGCGATTATTCGCGTCAGTTCGGAAGAGGACCGCTCCACCAATAAAGTGGCCTTGCGACGCAACAGACTCGCGATCTCTTCGTCGACCATCGGCGCATTCCTTTCTGTGCTCTCATCTTGCGACGGGAGGCATCTTGCGACGGGAGGCATCGATTTCGAATTGGCAATTAGGATCAGGCGCTCACAGCGCGCCTTAAGCCGTCTCTGCCTTCCCCTCGCGCTCACCCCTGGCCCAGCCTTCCTTGACCTCGGCGATGTGATCACCGAGGCGACCTTCCGCGATGGCCTTGCGCAGGCCCGCCATCAGGTCCTGGTAATAGGCCAGGTTGTTCCAGGTCAGCAGCATCATCCCCAGAATCTCGTTCGCGCGGACAAGGTGGTGGAGATAGGCGCGAGAATAGGTGTTCGATGCCGGGCATTTCGATTCCGCATCGAGGGGTCGCGTATCCTCCGCGAATTTTGCGTTGCGCAGGTTCATGCGGCCGTGGCGGGTGAAGACCTGGCCGTGGCGGCCGGCGCGGGTCGGCATGACGCAGTCGAACATGTCGACGCCCCGGCGCACAGCTTCGACGATGTCGTCCGGCGTGCCGACGCCCATGAGGTAGCGCGGCTTCTCTGACGGCATGTGCGGTTCGACGGTCTCGATCATCCGCAGCATCACATCCTGCGGCTCACCGACCGCAAGGCCGCCGATGGCGTAGCCCTTGAGGTCGAGGGTGGCGAGTTCCCTGGCGCTTTCGATGCGCAACCGCTCGACGGCACCACCCTGCACGATGCCGAACATGGCCCGCCCCGGCTGATCGCCGAAGGCGATCTTGCAGCGCTCGGCCCAGCGCAAGGAAAGGCGCATCGCTTTTTCCGCCACCTCGTCGGAGCAGGGCAGCCGCACGCATTCGTCGAGCTGCATCTGGATATCGGAGCCGAGCAGCCCCTGGATCTCGATGGAGCGCTCCGGCGTCATCACGTGGGTCGAGCCGTCGATATGTGACTGGAAGGTCACGCCGGTCTCGTCGATTTTGCGCAGGGCGGCGAGCGACATGACCTGGAAGCCGCCGGAATCGGTGAGGATTGGATAGGGCCAGTTCATGAACTTGTGCAGCCCGCCGAGCTTGGCCACCCGCTCCGCCGTGGGACGCAGCATGAGGTGATAGGTGTTGCCGAGCACCACATCCGCCCCGAGCGCCTTGACCTGATCCGGATACATGGCCTTCACCGTCCCCGCCGTGCCCACGGGCATGAAAGCCGGCGTGCGGATGACGCCGCGCGGCATACGGATTTCGCCGGTGCGCGCCGTCCCATCGGTCTTGTTGACGGTGAAGGTGAATTGATCGGTGGTCATGAGCGATCCTGCAAAAACTCCGCCGTCTTATCCCCGATCACGGGCATGAGGGGAAGCGGCGAGCGTACCCATCGAATGCCAAAGAAATCATTCAAGAAAAGACCCTTTCCATGGCTGAACAAAAAGATTCCTGATAAATAATTCGAGGGCGAATCTGCTCGAATTAATTGCCTGGTAAAGGATCGTGGCAATAAAATGCGCGAGTTCTTAAAACTTCACAACCGAAGGCTCGATGTCGTTTTCAATCACCAAGGTTGTCTCCGCATCGGACACAACACTGAGATCACGTATTTCGGGGGCAACTGTAGCAAAAATCGTTATGTTATTACTTAATAAAATATCGACAACGACACACGTGGCACCCCAACAAATATCGTTCTCTTCCCCCCGCCCTCAACCTAAGGGACATTGAAGGGGTTTGAGCTCATGAGCGGAAATCAATTGATGACGATCGTGAGTCCCGTCATCGGAACTATTTTTACAATATTCTTTTTATTTTTATGGTGGCACCATCGAACTTACACCTATATTTTTTATCTCGCAGGCGCATTCATTTTCTTTACGCTAGCGACAGTCTTGCAAATATTCTTCGTTCCGGGAGACGTCGGGCGGAACGTGATCGCTTCTCCAATCCTTTATCTACCTGGCATCACCCTTCTGACCGAAGGATACCTGAAGAGAAAAAACAATAGACTGAACTATCTTCAGACAGCGACCATATTAACAGCAACTCTCATCGGGTTTTGTTATTACTATTATATCGATAGGAATCTGAGCGCGCGCATCTACATCCTCAGTTTCGGTTGCGGATCGCTTTTCGCAGCCGCTGCCTATCGCATCCGCCGATCGCGCGAGAAGAGTCTCCTTGTCGATAAAGTCATCTTCTGGATCTTTCTGCTGTTGAGCATTCAGCTCTTCCTGCGCCCCCTGCTGACCGTCCGGCTCGGAGAAGTAGATGCCAGCCTGAAGGTTTTCGGCGATTCGCCGTTCTGGCTGGCTTTTCGTTTCTCGCTGATCGTTAGTGCCGTGCTCATGGGGTTGGCGCTGCTTTCCGCCATCGTCGTCGACATCACCGCCGACCTCAAAAGGCAGAGCACGACGGATGCCCTGACCGGGGTCTACAATCGGCGCGGTTTCGACGAGACAGCTTCAGCCTGGATCGAGAGCGGCAAATTCGATCCGATCTGCCTCGTCGTTTGCGATATCGATCATTTCAAGAGCATCAACGATGATCACGGCCATCCGGCGGGCGATCGTGTCATCGAAAAGCTCTCGGAATTCCTGACCGCGCATGTCCGGCAGAACGACATCGTCGGGCGGATCGGCGGCGAGGAATTCGCCGTGCTTCTCACCGAATGCGCGCCGAGCGGCGCAACGCGTTTTGCGGAGCGCGTTCGCGCTCTCTTCGAAGCCTCGGGCGCCGAAGCTCTTCGCGGTTTTTCAACGACCACGGCAAGTTTCGGCATCGTGGATCATCGCCCGGGCGAAACCCTGCAGCAGCTCATGAGCCGAGCCGACAGGCAGCTTTATGCGGCAAAGAAGAGCGGACGCAACCGCGTTTGCTCGGACGGCCGCAACATCGATTGCCTTGCCCCGGTGTAAGAGACTTCATGATCGGAACAGCAGAGAGCCATCGCCGTAGGAATAGAACCGATAGCCGCTCGCAATCGCGTATTCATAGGCTGCCCGCATGCGGTCCAAGCCAGCGAAGGCCGAGACCAGCATGAACAGGGTCGAGCGCGGCAGGTGGAAATTGGTCATCAGAACGTCCACTGCCTTGAACCTGTAGCCGGGCGTGATGAAGATCGCCGTATCGCCGAAAAAGGGCGCAATGGTGCCGTCTTCCCTTGCCGCGCTCTCTAGGAGCCGGAGCGATGTGGTGCCCACCGCAACGATGCGCCCTCCCCGCGCCTTGGCCTCGTTGAGCGCCTGCGCCGTCTCCTCGGTGATAGTGCCCCATTCCGCATGCATCCGGTGCTCGTCGGTGTCGTCGGCCTTCACGGGAAGAAACGTGCCCGCGCCCACATGCAGCGTCAGGAACTGACGGGAAATGCCGCGCGCGTCGAGGCGGCGGAAAAGATCCTCGGTGAAATGCAGGCCCGCCGTCGGTGCCGCCACCGCCCCCTCGTCGCGGGCATAGACTGTCTGATAGTCAGCCTGGTCCTTGTCGTCGGTGCTCCGCTTTCCCGCGATGTAAGGTGGCAGCGGCAATTCGCCGAGCCGGGCGATGGCCTCGTCGAGCATGGGCCCGGTAAAGGCGAAGCGAAGCGTGACGTCCCCGCCCTCGCCTTTCTCCTCCACCTGAGCATCGAGCCGCACCAGTTCGCACACGCTGCTCTCGGAGGAATCGCCGAAGCGGATACGGTCGCCGACATTCAGCTTCTTGGCCGGTCGGGCGAATGCGCGCCAGCGATCGGCGCCCTCCCGCTTGTGCAGCATGATCTCGACCCGCGCCGCTGTTTCTTCACGCACGCGCAGGCCGTAGAGCCGCGAGGGAATGACCTTGGTGTCGTTGAGCACCAACACATCGCCGGGCTGCAGCAGATCCGGCAGGTCGCGCACGATGCGATCCTCGAACGACGTTTCCCCAGGCCGCACCACGAGCAGACGCGCCGCATCGCGCGGCTCCGCGGGGCGAAGCGCGATGTGGTCTTCAGGGAGATCGAAATCGAAAAGATCGACGCGCATGGCTGTTGTGACGCTTTCCCCTTCTCATTCCGGGGCGCCGCAGGCGCTCCCGGAACCCAGAGCCATCAATGACGAAGAAAGCGCAACGATCCCGCTGTTCTTCATCCTGAATCGCCACCGGATATGGGTTCCGGGCCCGCGCCGAAGGCGCGTCCCGGAATGACAGTGGAGGTATCTCAAGCCGCGTCGGCGGCGACCTTCATGGAGACGATCCGGTCGGGATCGCGCACGGGCTCGCCGCGCTTGATCTTATCCACGTTCTCCATGCCTTCCGTCACCTTGCCCCAGACGGTGTATTGCTTGTCGAGGAAGCGGGCATCGTCGAAGACGATGAAGAACTGCGAATTCGCGGAATGCGGATAGTTGGTCCGGGCCATGGAGCAGATTCCGCGCACATGCGGCTCGGCGTTGAACTCGGCCTGCAGGTCCGGAAGGTCCGAGCCGCCGGTGCCGGTGCCCTGTGGGCAGCCAGTCTGGGCCATGAAACCGTCGATCACCCGGTGGAAGACGATTCCGTCATAAAAGCCCTGGCGCGCGAGGGTCTTGATGCGCTCCACGTGCTTGGGCGCGAGATCCGGGCGCAGCTCGATCACGACCTTGCCCTTGGTGGTTTCCAGGATGAGGGTATTCTCGGGGTCTGCCATCGGATTCTCCTGCACTGGCGTTGTCAATGAATAGGAATAAGGGACTTCCTTGCCGGATCACATAGGCCGCGTGTCCGAGAAACGGAAGGTGAAAAGACGGCCTGCCACGGCAGCTCCGAGCTTTTCAGTAAAAGGAAGCGGCGTGCAGCGCACGAAAGCCTCCCGGACGGAACGCGTGAAGGGTTCGCGCTGGTCCGGATTGCTGCCGGCTCTGTAATAGGTGATGCGGGGCTGGCCGAGAACCTCCCCGTTGCGCCTGAAGGCGATGCGCAGGGTAATCTCCTGACCGGAAAACCCGCTTCCGGCCGGGGGCTGCCAGCAGGCCTGCAGGGCGCGAAAGACCCCGCTCAAGGTATCGATCGTCCGGGCGCGCTCCCCGGAGCCCGGACGCACGATTCCATTGATGCTCTCCGGCAGGCTCGGCGGAGGCTCGAGCAGCCGGGGCCGGTCATCCTCATCGTCGAAGGGCGAAAACGCCTGCGCGGAAACCGGCCCGAGGAAAGCCATCGCGAGGACGAGCGCGGCGGTCGCCCGCCGCGCCTTACCTTTACGAAGCCTTGTCATCGTACGCTTGTCACTTGGCGTCGGCCGCAACCTGCATCTTCACGATCTTGTCGGGGTTCGTGACCATGCCGTTGGCGGCGGAATTGCCCTTCTTGATCTTGTCGGCCACATCCATGCCCGACACGACTTCGCCGAAGATCGTATATTGACCGGTAAGCGGGCCGCAGCCCTCATAGCAGATGAAGAACTGGCTGTTGGCAGAATCCGGGCTCTGCGAGCGGGCCATGCCGACCGAGCCGCGCTTGTACTGGGTCTGCGTGAACTCGGCGGGAATGTTGGGCAGGTCGGACTTGCCCGTGCCGGTGCCGGTCGGATCGCCCGTCTGGGCCATGAAGCCGTCGATCACCCGATGAAACACGACGCCGTTGTAGAAGCCGCGCTTCGTCAGCGCCTTGATCTGCTCCACGTGCTTGGGCGCGAGATCGGGACGCAGCCGGATGGTGATGCGGCCATCCTTGGTATCGAGATAGATCGTGTTCTGCGGATCGGCAGCCTGTTGCGCGGCGGCGGGAATCAGGCTGGCGAGCACGAGCGCTCCGGCTGCGAGCAAACGCTTCATCAAGGCATCTCCTTCAAGGATAGGCGGCGTCATTGCCGCTTGAATTTGGCTATTAAACGCTTGGCGACAAGGTCCGGCACGAAGGCCGTGACATCGCCGCCCATTCCCGCGATCTGGCGCACGAGCGTGGCGGTGATGGGGCGGACCGGGGGCGAGGCGGCGAAGAAAACCGTCTGGATCTCCGGCGCCATGGCGGCGTTCATGGAGGCCATCTGGATCTCGTAGTCGAAATCCGTGCCGTCGCGCAGGCCACGGACGATCAGGGACGCGCCATGGCGTTTTGCGGCATCCACAGCAAGATCGTCGAAGGTCACGACCTCCAGCGCCACGTCTTCGGCTTCCACCAGCGGCTTGCAGACGGCGAACAGCAGCTCGGCCCGCTCCGGTGCCGTGAAGATCGGGGTCTTGGAGGAATGAATGCCGATGGCGATGACGATCCTGTCCGCCACACGGCAGGCTTGGCGCACCACGTCGAGGTGGCCGTTGGTAACGGGGTCGAAGCTGCCGGTATAGAGCGCGGTACGGGTCATGGGCCCAGCTTATAAAGGAGACGGGTAAACCCGCAACGGCCTGAAGATGCCGTGCCCGGATATTATTCCAGGTCAGGCCGCTTTCTATCCGGCTCCCGTTTCCTTCTCGACCGGACCATGAGAGCAGGGCAATGCCGTTACGATTTGCAAACCATGCGAAGAGTTGCCCGCCGCACAACGCATATAAGGCGTGTCTTCCCGCACAGATTTGAGGGAGCATCGCTGAAATAACACTACGGTCCGATCAGGGAGACCGATATGCTGATCCGCCTGTCCATCGTTTTCACAACCGCAATGCTCGTCCTGGGTCCGGCTTTCCTAGCGTCAAGGCATGTCGCGATTTGATCATGCTTTCCCGGGATTTGCCGGGCTGGGAGAGCCAGCGCAGCAAATCGCTCGTTGGATTTGGATGGACCAGAATCGGTCCCCCCTCGCGGTATAGGCTCGAGTGGCGCGGCATTCCTGTCAGATGACGAAGAAGTCGGCATAGGTCATCTTGAGGCCCTTCTTGAGCGTGGCGATCTCGACCGCCTTGCCCTTGCCCGAACCATCGGCGTCATAATACAGCACGCCCTTCTTGGCATCGCAGATCAGGTACAATTGCCGACTGCCCCGTCATGTCACTGCGTTACTTTTCGCGCGGAGGATCTCTAAACCCAGGTAACGCTCCACAAAAGTGACGTTCCACCAAAAGAAATGGCCGGGACAAGCCCGGCCATGACGTCCTGATTTGATGCAGAGAGCGATTATTCTTCGCCGCCCTCGACGACATCACCCTCGCCGTTTTCACCGGCCTCGGCGACGTCCTCACCCTCTTCCGCATCCTCGCCCTCGATGTGTTCCACCGAGACGACGCGTTCCTTGCCCTTGGTCGAGAACACGGTGACGCCCTGCGAATTGCGGCCCACGGTGCGGATGCCGTCGACCGGCACGCGGATCAGCTGGCCGGCATCGGTGACGAGCATGATCTGGTCGGAATTTTCGACCGGGAACGAGGCTACGAGTTGGCCGTTGCGGCCGTTCACCGCCATGGCCGTGATGCCTTTGCCGCCGCGTCCCGTGATGCGGTACTCGTAGGACGAGGTGCGCTTGCCATAGCCCTTCTCGGACAGCGTCAGGATGAACTGCTCGTAGGCGCTCATCTCGGTGTAGCGCTCCATGGACAGGGCGTCGGCGGAGACATTCTCCTCGTCGCTTCCCTCTGCGATCTCGGTCTCGCCATTGGCCTGTTCGCCCATGACGGCGCGGCGCATCTTGAGGTAGCCCGCGCGCTCCTCGCCCGTCGCCTCCATGTGGCGCAGGATCGCCATGGAAATGATGCGGTCGCCCTCAGCCAGGTTGATGCCGCGCACGCCCATGGAATCGCGGCCCTTGAAGACGCGAACTTCAGGCACCGCGAAGCGGATGCACTGGCCCTTGGCCGTGGTGAGCAGCACGTCGTCGTTCTCGGTGCAGATCTGCACGTCGACGATGGACTCGCCCTCATCCAGCTTCATGGCGATCTTGCCGCCGCGATTGACCTGGACAAAGTCCGACAGCTTGTTGCGGCGAACCGTGCCGCGGGATGTGACGAACATCACGTCGAGCTTGTCCCAGGACGCCTCGTCCTCGGGCAGCGGCATGATGGTGGTGATGCGTTCGTCCTGTTCCAGCGGCAGCATGTTCACCAGGGCCTTGCCCTTGGCGTTCGGGGCCGCCAGCGGCAGGCGCCACACCTTCTCCTTGTAGGCCTTGCCCTTGGAGGAGAAGAAGATCACCGGTGTGTGGGTGTTGACCACGAACAGGCGGGTGACGAAATCCTCGTCCCGCGTCGACATGCCCGAACGGCCCTTGCCGCCGCGGCGCTGCGCCCGGTAGGTCGAGAGCGGCACGCGCTTGATGTAGCCGGCATGGGACACGGTGACGACCATGTCCTCGCGTTGGATCAGATCCTCGTCGTCCACATCCGCTTCCCAATCCATGATCTGGGTACGGCGCGGCGTGGCATAGGCTTGGCGGATCTCGAGCAGTTCGCCCTTGATGATGGACATGATGCGCTCGCGCGAGCGCAGGATGTCGAGATAATCCGAGATCTCGGCCGCAAGCTTGGACAGCTCGTCGCCGATTTCGTCACGGCCAAGCGCGGTCAGGCGCTGCAGGCGCAGATCGAGGATCGCGCGGGCCTGGGTCTCGGACAGACGATAGGTGCCGTCGTCGTTGATGCGGTGGCGCGGATCGTCGACGAGCGCGATGAGCGGCGCGATGTCCTGTGCCGGCCAGTCGCGGCCCATCAAGGCCTCGCGGGCCGAGTTCGGATCCGGCGCGGTGCGGATGAGGCGGATCACCTCGTCGATATTGGCCACCGCGATGGCGAGACCGCACAACACGTGGGCGCGCTCGCGGGCCTTGTTGAGCAAGTACTTGGTCCGGCGGGAGACGACCTCCTCGCGGAAATCGACGAAGGCGCGGATCAGGTCCTTGAGCGTCATCAGTTCGGGACGGCCGCCGTTCAACGCCACCATGTTGGCGCCGAAGCTCGTCTGCAGCGGCGTGTAGCGATAGAGCTGGTTCAGCACCACCTCCGCCATGGCATCGCGCTTGATCTCGATGACGATACGCATGCCGTCGCGGTCGGATTCATCGCGCAGGTCGGAAATGCCCTCGACTCTCTTCTCGCGCACCAGCTCCGCGATCTTCTCGATCAGCGAGGCCTTGTTCACCTGATACGGGATCTCGGTGACGATGATGGCCTCACGCTCCTTGCGGACCTCCTCGACCTCGGACTTGGCCCGCATCATGATCGAGCCGCGGCCCGTGGTGTAGGCGGAGCGGACCCCGGAGCGGCCGAGGATCATGCCGCCGGTCGGGAAATCCGGACCGGGAATGATCTCGATCAGCCGCTCGGTGGAGACATCCGGATCGTCGATATAGGCGACGCAGCCGTCGATGACCTCGCCGAGATTGTGCGGCGGCATGTTGGTGGCCATGCCGACCGCGATACCGCCAGCGCCGTTGACGAGCAGGTTCGGGAAGCGGGCCGGCAGAACCGACGGCTCCCATTTCGACTCGTCGTAGTTCGGGTTGAAATCGACCGTGTCCTTGTCGATGTCCTCGAGGAGCGGCATCGCCGCACGGGTCAGGCGCGACTCGGTATAGCGCATCGCCGCCGGCGGATCGCCGTCCACGGAGCCGAAATTGCCCTGCCCGTCCACGAGCAGCAGGCGCAACGAGAAGTCCTGCGCCATGCGCACGAGGGCGTCGTAGATCGCCTGGTCGCCGTGCGGGTGATATTGACCCATCACATCGCCGACGATGCGGGACGATTTCACATGCTTCTTGTCGGGGGTGTAGCCGCTCTCGTGCATGGCGTAGAGAATGCGGCGATGGACGGGCTTGAGCCCGTCGCGCGCGTCGGGGAGAGCGCGGCTCACGATCACGCTCATGGCGTAATCGAGATAGGAGCGCTTCATCTCGTCGACGATGGAAATCAGCTTGACGTCGCTCGCCGGCTGTTCGCCCCCAGGGCCGCCGGAGCGGGTATCGTTCGGATCGGACAAGTTCTGTCTCTCTTATAAAAACAAGGCTCGTCCGACGAGCGAAGAGCAGCCTTGGCGCCACCTTGTTCAAGCCTGTCGGAAAGCCACGCGAATCCAAAGAAAATCAAATCCTTAGATGGGGGAAAACGGCTTGATTTTCAAGCCTTTTGAACGGTTATCCAGAGCGAATGAGCATCGACCGGCGAAGCCGAAACAGCGATATATTTCAAGAGCTTGGCAAGAGCCCTGAAATCGTTTCCACGCCCCCTCCGCCTGTGGCACTTCCGCGCTTGCCTGCCGAGGATCGCGAGGAGATTCAATTTATACTCATAAGCTTTTGTCCGAAAAGGACTTTTCAGGCCCGCAGCAGGATCGCCGTCGTATCGTCGCTTTCCTTGAAGCGCGGATAGAGCTTGCCCCCGGGGTCGACCTGCGTCTCGATCTCGCGCGCCCGTGCGGCCAGAGGCTCGAGACCGGATATCAGGGCGGCTTCCATCAGCCCCTTCGCATCCATCTCCGCATAGAGATCCACCAGCGCAGAAAAACCGTCGCTGGTCAGGAGGATCACGGTTCCGTCCTCACAAGGAACGGATTGATGCCGAAGACGGTCCGCAGCGGCGGGATCCAGACCGAGGAGAGCGAGGCCCCTGCCCTGTTTCTGGCGCTGGCGGCGGTCGGTCAGCCAAGCCTGAAAGACGGGAGATTCGTTGACCGTCTTGGGCGTGCAGCCGCTGGCGCTCAACAACTCGGCCGCCTTGGCGGATTCGAATGTCCTCAGGTCCGGCGCCTCGCCAACGGTAAGAACGGAGCCGTCGGGTTGGCGGACGAAGGCGGTCGTATCGGCAAAGGTCCAGACATCCAGCATATTGCCGTTCCGATGTACCAGCGTCATCGCGCCGACCGGCCAGGTCAGGAAATCGTGACGCTCCTCCGCGGCGCGAGCCATGAAGGCCGTCCTCGCCTCCTCCATCACGTGCCTGAGCAGCGTGACGCCGTCGCCGTCATAGGCGCGGGCCGCGAGATCCGATAGGCGTTCGCTGACGAAGCGGGCGAGCCATGTGGCATCGCTCCTGTCGTTCATGATCGGCTCGGTGCCGGGAAAGATCGAGGTATCGATGACCCAGGCCCAATCGTCCGAGGCGCCGCAGGCATCCTCATTGGCCTTGTCGGGCGATCCCGGCCAGCTGATCCGATCCAAAACCGTGAACATCGTTGCACCCGCCTCTCGCCAAAACCGCACAAGAACGCCATAAAGCAAAGCCTGCAATAAGGTCCAGCCGATGCTCCTCGACTATATCTCAGCCGCCCTTGTCACCTTGCTGGTGACCCTCGATCCGCCTGCCCTGGCGCCCATGTTCATTTCGCTGACACGGGGGATGAACGCGGAGGAGCGCAAACGCGTTGCGTTGCGGGCCGCCATCATCGCCTTCTGCATCCTGGCCTTCTTCGGCCTGGGCGGTGAAGTGCTGCTGCGCCTCCTCGGCGTCGGCATTCCGGCCTTCCGTATCTCGGGCGGCCTGCTTCTGTTCTGGATCGCCTTCGAGATGGTGTTCGAGCGGCGCAACGAGCGCAAGCAGCACACCGCCGATGTGGCGATCACGGAGGATCACATCCGCAACGTCGCCGCCTTCCCTCTCGCCATCCCGCTGATGGCGGGTCCCGGCGCGATCACGGCGACGATTCTCCTCGCCGGGCGAGCCGATGGCAATCCCCTCTATCTGTCCTCGCTGATCGCTCTGATCGCCCTCGGCGTCGCAAGCTGCTTTGCGGTCTTCATGGCCGCCGAGCGCGTCTCCCGCATGCTCGGCGTCACCGGTAACATCGTGCTCAGCCGCCTGCTCGGCGTGATCCTGGCCGGACTTGCCGTGCAATTCATCATCAACGGCGTGGAGGCGTTATAGAGGGGGCGGTGTAGCCCGAATCAGCTGATGTCGACCATTCGCATTGCCCGGACAGAAGACCTGGACAAGCTTGCGCCGATCGAACGTTCCGCCGCCTCGATGTTTCGGGACGTCGGCCTTGTCTGGCTCGCGGAAGGGGACACGATGGATCCGGCTGTGCTGGCCGCGCTGTGCCGGGACGGGACGCTGTGGGCAGCCGTCGACGGGGAGGATGAGCCGGTCGGCTTTCTCGCGGCTCATGCCTTGGACGACGCGTTCTATATCGCGGAGATATCCGTCGCCCGTTCCCATCAGTGGCAAGGGATCGGCGTCCGGCTGATCGCGGCTGCAACCGATCATGCCAGAGCCGCCGGCTTCGGCACGATGACGCTGACGACCTACCGCGACCTGCCCTGGAACGGCCCCTTCTATGCCAAGCTCGGCTTCATGGAGGTCGATCCGGCGGAAGCGGAACCGGGACATGTCGGGAAGCTGCGGGCCGAAGCCGAGGCGGGCCACGATCCGTCGCGGCGTTGCATCATGGCAAGGAATCTCGAATAGCCTGCCAGTTCCGCTCATGCGCCTACATCGATCGGGCTTCAAACCTGATCGGGGTCTCTTATGAGAACGTGAACGCCATTCCTCGGCACATTCTCCTCGTGGACCCTCCAACCGCGCTTCTCGTAGAAAGCGCGCCGCCTTTCCGCCGAGAGGAGATAGACGCGGGGCACGCCGTCCCGGCATGCGGCCTGAAAGGCCCGCTCCACCAGAGCCTCGCCAATTCCGCGTTCCCGGTCTTCGGGCTCGACCCAGAGCGCGGCAATCCAGGGCGTGTATTGGGGACGGCTCTCCTCGTCGCAGGCGATGAGGGAGACAGTCCCCAGGAACCGGTCTCCTTCATGCGCAACGAGCGCCGTGGGGATGAAACCGGACCCCAGGCTCTGCCGGACAAGCCCCGCGAGGAGGCTGAGCGGATGCCCCTCCTCCTTCCAGAAAGCGCGCCAGATCCGATCCGCGACGGTGTCGACGAAGTCCCGCCGCTCGCGCAGATCGCTGATCGTGAACGCGCTCAGCGCAGGGTTTCCAGCAGCCGCGTCATGAGTTTCTGGCGTGGGGCGATGGAGGAGATCAGGCCGTATTCCTGGAGTGTATGCGCGCCGTCGCCGTCGATGCCGAGGCCATCGAGGGTCGGCGTGCCGATGGCGGCCGTGAAATTACCGTCCGAGCCGCCGCCCGCCCGGGGCGAGGACACGAGATCGAAGCCGATCTCGGCGGCGAGCGCCTTTGCATGGCCGAACAGCTTCGCGGTGCCTTCCGAGCGCTCGTAGGGCGGCCGGTTCATGCCGCCGGTCACAGTCACCCGGACATCAGGATTATGTGCCTTCAGGCCGAGGATCGCCGCTGTCAGTGCCTCGCCGTCCGCCACTGTCTCGACCCGCAGGTCGATGGGGAAATGGCAATGTTGCGGAATGGTGTTCACGGCCGTGCCGCCGGAGATCATGCCGACCGTCGTCGTCACGCCGCGGGCGTAATCCGTCATGGCCTCCACCGCGAGGATCTGGCGCGCGGCCTCATAGACGGCATTGCGGCCGTCCTGGTGGCGCGAGCCCGCATGGGCCGGGCGGCCCTCCACATGCACGTCGAAGCGGCCGACCCCCTTGCGGGAGGTCACGATCTTGCCGCCGTCACGGGCAGGCTCGGTCACAAGGGCGAAGGCGGATTGGCGGCCGATATCCTCGATGATCGGTCGCGTCATCGGGCTACCGATTTCCTCGTCCGGGGTCACGATGAACACCATCGGCCGCGCCGCATTGCCCTTGCGGGCCACGTCCCTGAAGGCTTCCAGAGAGAAAAAGGCGCCGCCCTTCATGTCGTAGATGCCGGGCCCGTAGAGACGGTCACCATCGACCTTCAAAGGCAGGTCGCGCTCGATGGTGCCCACGGGATGAACCGTGTCGAGATGCGACATGATCAGGATCGGCTGCTCGTCCCGCTGCGGGCCGGCGCGAAGGACCAGGGCATCGCCCAGTCCCTGCTCGCCCGAAATCCGCTCCACCGCAATCGGCGCATCCTTCATCTGCGCGACAACAAGATCCATCATCAGGTTCACGCCCGCCACGTCATGGGTGGGGCTTTCGGTGCGGATCCAGGAGAAGAGCGTGTCGAGGGAGGCGGATGTCATGGCGGGGTTCGGTCCAGTCTCATGAAAAAGGCGGTCCAAAGCCGCTGCCATCCCTCATAACCCGGCTGGATGGAGGTGTCATCAACCCTTGGCGCATACCGGCCGTGCCCTCGGCAAGGGCACGGAAGGATATGAGGATCCGCTAGATCACGAAGAAGTCGGCATAGGTCATCTTGAGGCCCTTCTTGAGCGTGGCGATCTCGACCGCCTTGCCTGCACCTGAGCCGTCGGCGTCATAATACAGCACGCCCTTCTTGGCGTCGTAGATCAGGTAATCGTTCTTGTCCTTGGCCTTGTC